>JBJTIF010000125.1:0-2619 GCA_046094825.1 Actinomycetota bacterium | reverse complement strand
CGACCCCGAACGACCGGGCGTCGGAGCCCCACGTCGCGGGCCGCCGCGCCTTCGTGGAGGTCCTCGAACCGGCGCTCCGGCTCGTCGTCTGCGGCGCCGGCCACGACGCGATCCCGGTCGTCGCGGGCGGCGCCGCGCTCGGATGGAACGTCGTCGTCGTCGACGACCGCCCCGCCTTCCTCACCCACGAGCGGTTCCCCGGCGCGTCGGCGTTCGTCGCGGTCGAGCGACCGGACCAGGTCGCCGCCCTGGCACCGCTCGACGCGAGGACCTTCGTCCTCCTCATGAGCCACGCCTTCCTCCGCGACAAGGACTACCTCCGCGCGCTCCTCGGCACGCCGGTCCGCGCGATCACGATGCTCGGACCGACGCCGCGCACGCGCCGGATGCTCGACGAGCTGCGGTCCGAGGGCGTCGCGATCGGCCCCGAGGACGAGGAACGGATCCACGGACCGGCCGGGCTCGACCTCGGGGCCGAGGGTCCGGAGGAGATCGCGACGGCGATCGTCGCGGAGATCGTCGCGGTGCGGCGGGGCCGACGGGGCGGGTTCCTGCGGGAGCGCGTCGGCCCGATCCACGACCGCGACGTCGACGGGCCCTTCCGCTGAGCCGTCAGTAGTAGCGCTCCGACGGCCCCTTGTACTCCTGGATCACGTTGCCGCCGTCGACGACGACCGCCTGCCCGGTGACGTAGCTCGCCTCGTCGCTCGCGAGGAACGCCACGACGGCCGCGACCTCGGCGGGCGTCCCCGCGCGCTTCGTCGGCGTGTGCTCTGCACCCGCGAGTTCCTCCGGTGTGCTCGATCCCGTCGCGATCCACCCGGGGGCCACGGCGTTCACCGTCACGCCGGATGCCGCGACCTCGATCGCAGCCGCGCGCGTGAGACCGTCCATCGCGGCCTTCGCGGCGCTGTAGCCGACCATCTCGGGGTTCGTGACGAGCGGTCCCGTCACCGACGAGACGTTCACGATCCGTCCGCGTCCGCGCGCGAGCATCCCGGGGAGGACCGCGCGGGTCACGTGGAACGCCGTCATGACGTTCAGCGCGAGGTCGAGCTCGAACTCCTCCGCGGGGAGGTCGACGAGCCGCGCCGGCACACCACGCGACAGGCCGGTGCGCACCATGCCCGCGTTGTTCACGAGGACGTCGATCGCGCCGAGCGCCGCGGTCGCGTCCGCGACGAGGGCGCGCGCCGCACCCTCGTCGGTGAGGTCGGCGACGAAGCCGACCGTGCCCTCGCCGAGCTCGCTCGCGCGGTCGTGGATCCGGTCGGTCGTCGAGGCGATCGCGACGCGCGCGCCGAGCGCGAGGAGGGCCCGCGCGCACGCGATGCCGATCCCCGAGGGGCTCCCCGCCCCCGTGACGAGGGCCGCGCGACCGTCGAGGCGGAACACGCGCCCACCCTAGCGGCGCTCCCCTATCCTCGCCGCGTGATCGCGGGTGTCGTCCTCGCCGGTGGCGCGTCGACGCGGTTCGGTGCGACGAAGCAGGTCGCGGCGCTCCGCGGCAAGCCCCTCGTCCAACACGCGGTCGACGCGCTCACGGGCGCGGGGATCGCGGACGTCGTCGTCGTCCTCGGCCACGACGCCGATGCGGTCGCCGCGGCCCTCGTGCTGCCGCGGGGCGCGCGGACGATCGTGAACCCGCGGTGGGCGGACGGTCAGGCCTCGTCGCTCGCGGTCGGCCTCGTGGCCGTCGCGGGGAGCGACGCCGCGGTCGTGCTCCTCGCCGACCAGCCCGGGATCACCGCCGCCCACGTCCGCGCGCTCGTCGCGGCCCACCTCGAGGACCCGGCGCCGATCGTCCGGCTCCGCTTCGACGACGCCCCGGGGCCCGCGCTCCTCCCGGCGAGCGTCTACCGCGACGCGATGGCGCTCGAGGGCGACACGGGGGCTCGCGCGCTCATCGCCGCCCGGCCGGACGACGTGCGGGAGGTCCGGATCTCTGGGCCGGCGCCGCGCGACGTCGACACGACCGACGACCTGCGGGGTGCGTAGTCGGGCGACGGTGGCGACGGTGGCGGCGAGGTCAGCGAGGTCGGCGCCGTCAGCCGACGAGGTTGCGGACGGCCATCCAGATGTTCGCGGGACGCTCCGCGAGCCGCCGGATGAACCACGGGTACCAGTGCTCGCCGTACGAGACGAGCGGACGGACCCGGAACCCCTCGCGCGCGAGCCCGTGCTGGTCCGCCACGCGGATCCCGAAGAGCATCGCGACCTCGAAGTCCGCGCGGGTCCGACCGATCGCCCCCGCCGACGCGTCGATCCGACGGATCAGGTCGACGTCGTGGGTCCCGAGGACGAGCCGCTTCGCGTCGTCGGTCGCGCCGAGGACCGTGAGCGCGAGCGCGTGGTACGCCTCGGCGTTCGCCCGGCGATCGCCGACGAGGTGCTCGGGAGCCTCGCGGTACGCGCCCTTCACGAACCGGATCGCCGCGCCGGTCGGCAGGAGCTCGCGGACGTCGGCGGGCGTGCGACGGAGGTACGTCTGGAGGCAGACGCCGACCGGCGCGCCGACCGCGCGGAGCCTCCGGACGACCTCGAGCGTCGGATCGACGCGTCGGCGGGGGCGATCGGTCGGACCCGCGCGGACTTCGAGGTCGCGATGCTCTTCGGGAT
>JBJTIF010000124.1:0-2612 GCA_046094825.1 Actinomycetota bacterium | reverse complement strand
GGATTCCGCCGGCACGGGGGCGACCGTCCGCGTCCTCATCGACACGACGAACCACCAGCGCGGCTGGACGACGGTCGGGGTCTCCGAGGACATCATCGGCGCCTCGTGGGAGGCGCTCGTCGACGGCTACCTCTTCGGGCTCCTCCACCCGCGCGACGACGCGCGCGGGTCGTCCGGGCGCAGCGCGCGGTGAGGATCCGCGCGGCGACCCCCGCCGACGCGGTCCCGATCGCCGAGCTCCACGTCCGCGCCTGGAAGTCCGGCTACCGCGGGCAGGTCGCCGACGCCTACCTCGACGCGCTCACCGCGGACGACCTCCTCCCGAACCTCGTCTGGTCGCTCGAGCACGCGCCGGCCGAGTGGCGGATGTGGGTCGCCGAGGACGACGGCGCGATCATCGGCTTCGCGAGCACGGGACCGAGCACCGACGCCGACGCCCGCCCGTCCGCACGCATCTCGGAGCTGTTCGCGATCTACGTCGACCCCGCGCGCCTCGGCACAGGCGTCGGTCGGGGACTCCTCGCGCACGCGGTCGACGACCTCCGCGCGCGCGGCGCGGCGGCGGCGACCCTCTGGGTGTTCGGCACGAACGCCCGCGCGCGCCGCTTCGTCGAGGGCGCCGGGTGGTCCGAGGACGGCGCGACGACGATCGAGCGGATCGGCGAGGAGCACCTCGCGACGGTCCGGTACCGCACGACGTTCGCGGCGTAGCCCGCCGCGCGACGCGCGACGTCCCTAGCGCGTGACGCGGGGGAGCGACGGGTCGCGGCGCGCCTCGAAGGCGTCGATCGAGTCGCCGTGGCGGAGCGTGAGCCCGATGTCGTCGAGGCCCTCGAGGAGCCGCCACCGGGTGAAGTCGTCGATCGCGAACGACGCGCGGAACCCCTCCGCGCGCACCTCGCGCGCCTCGAGGTCCACGGTGACGAGCGTGCCCGGCGTCGCCGTCGCGAGCGCGAGGAGCGTCCGCACCTCGTCGGCCGCGAGGACGACCGGCAGGAGGCCGACCTTCGTGCAGTTCGACCGGAAGATGTCCGCGAACGACGGCGCGATGACCGCGCGGAAGCCGTGGTCCTCGAGCGCCCAGACCGCGTGCTCGCGGCTCGAGCCGCTCCCGAAGTTCGGTCCCGTCACGAGGACGCTCGCGCCCGCGTACGCCGGGTCGTTCAGCACGAAGGACGGATCCTGGCGCCACGCCTCGAAGAGGAACGGCCCGAAGCCCGTCCGCTCGACGCGGCGGAGGTGGACCGCGGGGATGATCTGGTCGGTGTCGACGTCCGCGCGATCGAGCGGCGCGGCGATCCCCTCGTGGACGGTGAACGGCCGCATCAGAGGTCCTCGGGGGTGCAGAAGTGACCGCGGACGGCGGTCGCGGCGGCGACGGCGGGTGAGACGAGGTGCGTGCGGCCGCCGCGACCCTGCCGGCCCTCGAAGTTGCGGTTCGAGGTCGAGGCGCAGCGCTCGCCGGGCGAGAGCTGGTCGGGGTTCATCCCGAGGCACATCGAGCACCCCGCGTCGCGCCACTCGAAGCCCGCGTCGCGGAACACCGCGTCGAGTCCCTCGGCCTCCGCCGCGGCCTTCACGGCCATCGACCCGGGGACGACCATCGCGCGGAGCCCCTCGCGGACCCTGCGTCCGCGGAGGATCCCCGCGGCGATCCGGAGATCCTCGATCCGGGAGTTCGTGCACGACCCGATGAACACCGTGTCCGGACGGATGTCGCGGATCGGGGTGCCGGGCCGCAGATCCATGTACGCGAGCGCGCGCTCGGCGCCCTCGTCCGTCGGCTCGGGGACGACGTCGTCGATCGTGACGCTCTGCCCGGGGTTCGTCCCCCACGTCACGTGGGGCCGGAGCGTCGCCGCGTCGATGACGAGCTCGCGGTCGAACGTCGCGTCCGGGTCCGAAGGCAGCGCCCGCCAGCGGTCGAGCGCGCGCTCCCACTCGACGCCCGTCGGCGCGTGCGGTCGGCCCTCGAGGTACGCGAACGTCGTGTCGTCGGGGGCGACGAGCCCGGCCCGCGCCCCGCCCTCGATCGACATGTTGCAGATCGTCATCCGACCCTCCATCGAGAGCGACCGGATCGTCGAGCCGCGGTACTCGAAGATCGATCCGACGCCACCGTGGACGCCGTTGCGGTTGATGACCGCGAGGATCACGTCCTTCGCGGACACGCCCTCGGGGAGCTCGCCCTCGACGGTGATCGCCATCGTCTGCGGCCGCGTCTGCGGCAGCGTCTGCGTCGCGAGGACGTGCTCGACCTCGCTCGTCCCGATGCCGAACGCGAGCGCGCCGAACGCGCCGTGGGTCGAGGTGTGCGAGTCACCGCACACGATGACGAGCCCGGGCTGCGTGATCCCCATCTGCGGGCCGATGACGTGGACGATGCCCTGACCCGGGTCGCCCATCGGGAAGAGCGTGACGCCGAACTCCCGGCAGTTCCTCGCGAGGACCTCGATCCGCCGCGCCGAGGCCGGGTCCTGCGGGCCGGCGATCGTCGGCACGTTGTGGTCCATCGTCGCGACGGTGAGGTCGGGGCGGCGCAGCCGACGTCCCGCCATCCGGAGCCCGTCGAAGGCCTGCGGGCTCGTCACCTCGTGGACGAGGTGGAGGTC
>JBJTIF010000123.1:0-2858 GCA_046094825.1 Actinomycetota bacterium | reverse complement strand
GGTCCATCGGCCGCGGCCGCGCGGAACGACGGGTCGGCGATGACGGAGGCGATCGGGAGCGCACGGGCGTTCCGGTAGATCTCGAGGCCACCCGCCGCGACACGGTCCACGTCGATCTGCGCCGCGAGCCGGGTGACGAGCGGCGCGGGGAGATCGCCCTCCGCCGCGAGGATGAAGCGCACGGAGAGCGGCGCGAGGAGCGCGCCGACGTGGCGGCTCTCCCCGGACAGGACCTCGCGGATCGCGCCCTCGAGCGCGTCGTAGCCGGGGCCGTGGACACCACGACCGAGGTCGACCGCCGTGACGCCGTCGCGATCGGTGATCGCCCACCGGACGTCGATCCCCCCCGAGGAGAGGACCCCCTGCGGGTCGCCGCCGGGCGCGGGGAATCGTTCGGCGCTCGCGCGGCCGAGCCACAGGATGCGGAACGACCCCGACTCGCTCGAGACGAGCGGCCACGCCGCCGGTCGTCGATCGCGGCCGATCTCCCAGCCGCCGATCGTGAAGGAGAGGGACTGCGCGACGATCCCGATGCCGAGCACGCCGATCGTCGTCGCGAAGACGACCTGTCGCAGGCCGAACCCGCGGTGCGCGACGTCCGCCGCGACGGATCGGAGACCGAAGGCGACGAGCGTCGCCGCCGAGAACGCCGCGAGGACGAGGTACGCGGGCGCGTGCGCGATCGGCGTCGGCAGGATGCGCGCCGACGAGGCGAACGCGAGGAGCACCCCGAGGAGGAGCGCGGTGAGCGCGCGCGCCGTGCGTTCGCTCGCCTCCTCCCGCGCGAGCGCGTACGCGAGGATCGCCGTCACCGGGAGGTAGGCCGCCGTCCACCCGGTCCCCGGTCCCCCGCCGGCCACGAACCGGACGAGGGCGCCCAGGTCCGTCGTTCCGACGACGACGGGGAAGGCGAGCACGAGGCCGGCGAGCACCGCGAGCCCGACGCCGCGCAGGAGCCGCAGCGCCGACCGGTCGCTCGCGAAGCGGACGGCGACGAGGACGAGGAAGGGCAGGAGCGCACCCGGCAGGACGGACATCGCGATCGCGAGGACCATCCCGAGGCCGACGATCGCGCGGTTCTCCGGAACACCGAGCGCGAGCGTCTCGAGACGATCCCAGAGGATCGGCAGCGCGACCGCGAGGACGAGGAGCGGGAGGCGTCCCTCCGAGAGGGACCACAGGATCGTGCCGGAGAGCGCGTACGCGATCGCCGCGGCGACCGCCGAGGTCGGGCCGACGCCGTGGCGCCGGAAGGCCCGGTGCGCGGTGACGCCCGCGGCGGGCACGAGCACGGTGAAGAGGAGCCGCTGGGCCAGCGGCCCGCTCGCGAACGTGAGCCACGAGAGCCCCCCGAGGCCGAGGAGCGCCGGGCTCGCGGGGTCGCCGCCGCCGAGGATCGTCGTGCGGACCGGCGCGAGGAACTCCGCGAGGAAGCCCGCGGCGTTCGTCGGGAAGGCCGCGAGGGCCCCGCCGGTGAGGATCGCCGCGTCGCGGATCGAACGCGTCCCGATCCACGCGACGATCGCCCCGAGGGACGCCGCGAGCAGCACCGGGTGGCCGACCGCCGCGCCGACCGCCCGTTCGCGGAGCGATCGCGGCGGCCCCGGCTCGACCTCCTCGACGAGCTGCTCCTCGAGGAGGGACTCCGCGCGCTCGAACCACCGCGAGAACTGGAAGGGCGACCCGATGAAGCGCGCGACCGAGGCGTCCTTCGCGACGCGCGAGCGCTGCGTGTGCCGCCGGAGCCGGAGGGTCCCCGGCAGGTGCCGGAGGTTCCAGGAGAGGGCCGCGACGAGGTCGGCGAGATCCTCGAACCGCCGGGTGATGCCGTTCGAGATCGCGAGGAACGCGACGTAGCCGAGATAGAGGGGCAGGTACACCGCGAGCCGAGCACCCCCGTGGTTGCGGAGCATCGTCGCGAGCGCCGAGCGTTCCGCGTAGTACCGCGCGCCGTGGCGCCACCGCTGCTCGGGTCGCTCGCCCCGGCCCGGCTGCCCCTGGTGCCGCGCCTGGGCGAGGGGCGTCATGAGGATCCGGAACCCGGCGATCCGCGCCCGCCAGCAGTAGTCGACGTCGTCCTGGTGGCCCTCGAGCCGCGCGTCGAACGGCTCGACGGTGAGGAGCGCGTCGCGCGACACGAGCATCGCGCAGGTCGGCACCGCGAGGACCTCGAGGACCCGGTCGAACTGCCCCTGGTCCCGCTCCCCGTCCTGGAGCGCGACGTAGCGGTGGCCGAACCCGTCGACGGCCGCGCCGACCTCGCGGAGGACCCGCGGGTCGTCCCAGTCGACGATCTTCGGGCCGACGACGCCGATCCGATCGACGCCCGGGAGCTCCGCCGCCTCGACGAGGCGGGCGACCGCATCGGGCGCGAGCGCCGTGTCGTCGTGGACGAAGAGCACGTGGTCGGCACCGCCGACCGCGGGGAGCTCGCGCACGAGACGCGCCGCGCCGGCGACACCGCCATCGGTGGGATCGAGGAGGACCCGGCCCTCGCCGCGGGCTCGCTCGAGCGCCTGGCGCCGGTCCTCGAGGCCCCCGTTGTGGACCGCGACGACGGCGAGGCGCGGGTGGGTCTGCTCGGCGATCGAGCGCAGGCACTCCCCGAGGAGCGGGATGTGGTCGCGGACCACGACGACGACGAGCACGCTCGGAACCCGCGGGGCGGCGTCGCGCGTCGGCTGCTCGGTCGGGATCGTGGCCATGGGGAGGGGGGCGGCAGGCCGAACCTAGCACGCGGCCCCTTCGGGGAAGCGGAAGGGGGGCGCCGCGGGGCGGCGCCCCCCGTCCCGGGACGGGGCGGTAGGCCGCCGTCTTCTTCGTGCGGCGCGTACGGGCGGCCGGCGTCTTCGCCGTCG
>JBJTIF010000122.1:0-13710 GCA_046094825.1 Actinomycetota bacterium | reverse complement strand
ATGGCGCGGCGACCTCGACGATGCCCGCGTCGCCCGCGGCCTGCGCGGGGAACGCCGCATCGCGCTCGGCGGCCCCGGCGCCCCCGCTCGACGTCGCCCCCCCGGAGATGCGTTCGGCGAGATCGCCGACGGTCGCGTCCGGGTGGGCGACGTCGAGCGGGCGCGCCGTGCCCGCCGAGCTCGATGCGGCGATCCCCGCGCAGGCCGCGCTCGACGCGGGCATCGTCGAGGTCGCCGCGCCATCCGTCACGGACTTCCTCGCCGCGATCGACGGCCGGACGGTCGCGACCTCCGCGGGCGCGCGCGTCCTCGCGACGCGCGTCGCGACGCAGGAGGGCGACCGACCGGTCGAGGTGTCGTTCACGTCGCTCGGTCCGGTCGACCGCGTCCTCCACGCGTCGTCGACCCCGACGTCGGTGTACCTCCTCCTCGTCATCGCGGCCGCAGCGCTCGCGTTCGAGCTCACGCAGCCGGGGTTCGGGTTCGCGGGCTTCAGCGGCATCGCGCTCCTCGCGCTCGGGATGTACGGGCTCTCGGTCGTGCCCCCATCGCCGCTCGGCCTCGCGCTCCTCGTCGGCGGGATCCTCCTGCTCGTGTGGGACGTGCAGCTCCGACGGCTCCGCTGGCCGACGCTCGTCGGCGCGGCGGGATTCCTCGCGGGATCGGTGCTCGCGTACGGTGACGTCGCCCCGTCGATCGCGATCTCGCCATGGCTCATCGGAGGCGCGACGGTGACGACGGTCCTCTACTACGGGTTCGTCCTCACGGTCGCGCTCCAGTCGCGCGACCGGATCACCTCGACGCAGCAGGGGCTGCTCGGTCTCGTCGGCGAGGCGCGGACCGATCTCCGTCCGGAGGGGTCGGTGTACGTGAAGGGGACGCTCTGGCGCGGGAAGGCCGCGGACGGCGCGATCACGGCGGGGACGAAGGTTCGCGTGCGGGGGCTCGACGGGCTCGTCCTGCAGGTCGAACCGATGCCCGCCGACGCGGTCGTGGACGCGGCGGACGCCGTCGGGTCCACGCCCGAGGGTGCGCCGGACGCGCGGGAGGACGGTTCGTGAGCCGCGTCGACGAGGCGCTCCTCCGGCTCGGGATCGACCTCCCCCCGGCCCCCGCGCCGCTCGCGGCGTACGTCCCGGTCCGCATCGTCGGGGAGCTCGCGTTCGTCGCGGGGCAGGTGCCGATCGACGCCGGTCGCGCGACGGTGACCGGACACGTCGGCGCCGACGTCTCGATCGAGGATGCCGCGGCGGGCTGCCGTCGGGCCGCGTTCCAGGCGCTCTCCGCGATCCGCGATGCGCTCGGCTCGTTCGATCGCCTCGTCGGGATCGCGCAGGTGTCCGTCTTCGTCGCGTCCGCGCCGGGGTTCACCGATCAGCCGAAGGTCGCGAACGGCGCGAGCGAGGCGCTCGTCGAGGTGCTCGGCGACGGAGGTCGCCACGCGCGGATCGCCGTCGGGGTCGTCGAGCTGCCGCTCGGCGCCGCGGTCGAGGTCGGAGTCGTCGCGATCCTCGCGCCGGCGTAGCCCGGCTCAGCCCCCGTCGCGGGCGAAGCGCCGATCGCCGTCGCGCCGCGTGCGACGCGATGCGTCGAGGTGCTCGACGAGCGGCACCGCGTACTTCCGGCTCGTCCCGAGCGATTCGCGGAGCTCGCTCACGGTGATCCCGGTCGCACCGGCATCGCGGATCGCGGCGAGCGCGCGGTCGATGAACCCGTGGGAGACGACGAGCGCCGGTGCGATCCGCACGACGAGGTCCGCGCGCACCGCCGCGTCGATCGCGGCGCGCGGGACCCCTGCGGCGACGAGCTCGGGGATCGTCGGCGGCGTCGGCCCGTCCACCGCCGAGAGGAGCCGACGGAGCACGGGGTCGTCGGCGCCGACCGCCTCGCGGCCGGGGCGTCGGAGGAAGCCACCGTCGCGCTCGAGCGTCGGCGCGATGACGAGCGCCCCGAGCACCGCGTCGACGAGCTCGGGGTCGGCGGCGACCCGCGCGCGACGCAGGGACTCCCTGATGCGCTCGCGCGCCGCGGACGTCGGCAGGCCCCGCTCGAGCGGGTGGTCGCGGTGGTGGGCGGCCACGGCCGCCTCGATCGTGTCCCGGGCCCCCTCGACGATCGTGGGGGCGATCCACCAGCCACCGGCGTCGACGATCGCCGCATCCGCGAGCGCAGCCGATGATGGCGGTCCACCGGCGAGCGCGGGGAGATCGGTCGCACGGACGGCGCCGCGGTCGATGACCACGAGGGCGGGGCGCGCGTCGGCACCCGCCGTGCGACGGCGCGCGAGCCGTCCGACCGCGTCCACGCCGCTCCGTCGCGGCGGCGCGACCTCGAGGACCTCGCCGCCCGCGACGGTCGCGCCGCGGCCGGCGTCGCGGAGCACGAAGCGATCCCCCGGGTCCGCGGCGACCGGCGTATCGAGGCGCAGGCGCGCGTACGCGACACCGGCAGCGTCGCGACCGAGGACGCGGAGGCGGGCAGCGCGATCGGCCGCGCCGAGGTGGAAGGAGTAGGCGCCGCGGGACGCGGGTTCGTCGCGACCGCGAACGGGTCGGAGCGCGACCTCGAGCTCGGTGGTCGGACGACGGCTCGCCGGCGCGACGAGCGCGTCCCCGCGACCGATCGCGTCGGTCGCGACGCCCGCGAGGTTCACCGCGACGCGCGAACCGGGCGCCGCGCGGTCGACCGCGCGACCGTGGGTCTGGAGTCCGCGGATCCGCGCGCGGGCGCTGCCGGGGACGAGGTCGACCTCGTCCCCGACCGCGAGCGCCCCGTCGCCGAGCGTGCCCGTGACGACGGTGCCGGCGCCGACGCGAGCGCGGTCCCCGCGAGGCGGTCGCGTACCTCGGCGGTCCGGCGCGCGAGGGTGTCGTCGTCGACGAGGTCGCGTTTCGTGAGCGCGACGACCGCGCCGTCGACGCCGAGCACGTCGACGATCGCGAGGTGCTCCTCGGACTGCGCGGACCAGCCCGCGTCCGCGGCGACGACGAAGAGGACGAGCCGCACCGGTCCGACGCCGGCGAGCATCGTGCGGACGAACCGTTCGTGGCCCGGCACGTCGACGAACCCGAGCTCGGCGCCGGAGGGGAGCGCGCACCAGGCGAACCCGAGGTCGATCGTCATGCCGCGCCGGCGCTCCTCGGCGAGGCGATCGGGTTCGATGCCGGTCAGCGCGGTGACGAGCCGCGACTTGCCGTGGTCGACGTGGCCCGCGGTCGCGACGACCGGCATCAGCCGATGCGCGCCCGTCGCACGGCGCGGACGACCGCGTCGACCTCGTCGTCCGCGATCGTCCGGCAGTCGAGGAGCACCGCGCCGCGATCGACGCGCGCGAGGACGGCGGGACGTCCGGTCCGCAGCCGCGCGGCGAGCGCGTCGGGCGACGGGTCCTCGATCCGCACCGCGGCCGAGGGGAGGTCGCCCCCCGGCAGCGATCCTCCGCCGACGCTCGCCGTCGACGCGACGACGCGGGCATCGGGGATGCCGTCCGCGAGCGCCCGCGCCCGTGCGCGCACGGCGGCGACGGGTTCGCGGAGCATGCGCCAGACGGGGAGGTCGTCGCGCCGTCCGGCGACGTGTTCGACGAGCACCGCCTCGAGCGCGGCGATCTGGAGCTTGTCGACGCGCACCGCGCGCGCGATCGGATGCGTGCGCATCCGCGCGATGAGATCGGCGCGACCGACGGCGATGCCGGCCTGCGCCCCGCCGAGGAGCTTGTCGCCGGAGAACAGCGCGAGGTCGACGCCCGCGTCGAGCGCCTCCGCGACCGAGGGCTCGTCGGCGACGCGTCCCGGCTCGAGGAGCCCCGAGCCGAGGTCGTGCACGAAGGGCACCCCGCGCGACGCGGCGAGCGTCGCGAGCTGCTTCGCGGTCGGTGCCTCCGCGAACCCGACGATGCGGTAGTTGCTCGGGTGCACCTTGAGGACGAGCGCCGTGCGATCCGTCCACGCGTCGCGGAAGTCCGCGAGGCGCGTGCGGTTCGTCGTGCCGACCTCGACGAGCTTCGCGCCCGACGCGGCGAGGATGTCCGGGATCCGGAACCCGCCGCCGATCTCGACGAGCTCGCCGCGCGAGACGAGGACGCCGCGACCCTTCGCGAGCGCCGCGAGGGCGAGGAGGAGCGCCGCGGCACCGTTGTTCACGACGAGGGCGGCCTCGGCGCCGGTGATCGCCGTGAGGAGCGTCTCCGCGCGGGCGGAGCGGCGACCGCGACCGCCCGTCGCGAGGTCGAGCTCGAGGTCGGTCGCTCCGCGCGCCGCCCGTTCGAGCGCGACGATCGCGGCCTCGGGGAGCGGCGCGCGACCGAGGCCCGTGTGGAGGAGGACGCCGGTCGCGTTCACGACCGCGATCGGACCGTTCGCGGCGCGCGCCGCCGCGGCGACGGCCGCGGCGAGGATCGCATCGGCGTCGGGTCCCTCCCCCTGCCCCGCCGCCGCGGTGATCGTCCGCTTCAGGAGGGGCCGGCCGAACGTCGCGGCCGCGCGCCGACCGGGCTCGGATCGCAGGAGCGCGTCGACCGACGGGAGTCGCCGCCGCGCAGCGGGGTCGGGGGCAGGCATGGCGCGAGCGTACCGCGGGGCCCCGCGCGGGCAGCCTGTGGGTAGGATGGGCACCTCGTGGAGACCCAGGAGCGTCGCGAGTTCTCGTCCGTCGCCGAGCACTGGATGGTGCGCGGGGGTGGCGTCGACATCGCCGTCGCGCCGTCCCGGGAGCTCCGCACCGAGGAGATGCTCCTCAACATCGGCCCGCAGCACCCCTCGACGCACGGGGTCCTCCGGGTCGTCCTCGATCTCGACGGCGAGGTCATCACGCGCGCGCAGCCGGTGATCGGGTACATGCACCGCGGTCCCGAGAAGCTCGCGGAGTACCGCGACGCGCGGCAGGTCCTCGTCCTCATGAACCGCCACGACTGGATCTCCGCGTTCAACAACGAGCTCGGGTGGACGATCGCCGTCGAGCGGATGCTCGGCCTCGAGGTGCCGGACCGCGCGCAGTGGATCCGCACGATGATGGCGGAGTGGAACCGGATCCTGAACCACCTGATGTTCATGGGGTCCTACCCGCTCGAGCTCGGCGCGATGACGCCGCTCTTCTACGCGTTCATCGAACGCGAGGCGATCCAGAACCTCATGGAGAGCGCGACCGGCGCGCGGATGCACCATTCGTACGCGCGCATCGGTGGGCTGAAGGACGACCTGCCGCGCGGGTTCCTCAAGGAGTCGAAGGAGACGCTCGCCTCGGTGCGCAAGCGCCTGAAGGTCTTCGAGGACCTCGTCCTCGGCAACGAGATCATCCACGCGCGCACCCGCGACGTCGGCATCCTCCCCGCGGCGACGGCGATCGCGTACGGCTGTTCGGGCCCGACGCTCCAGGGGTCCGGGGTCCCGATGGACCTCCGGAAGGAGGAGCCGTACGAGAAGTACGCGGAGGTGGAGTTCGACGTCCCCGTCGGCCGGCAGGGGGACTCGTACGATCGCCTCTGGGTGCTCCTCCAGCGGATGTGGGAGTCCTGCAAGATCATCGAGCAGTGCATGGAGAAGCTCCCCGCGGGTCCGTACCGGGTCGAGAAGCTCCCGAAGAAGATCTCCCTCGACGGCGAGATCTACGTCCGCACCGAGAACCCGCTCGGGCTCATGGGCTACTACGTGGTCGGCAACGGGAAGAAGCAGCCCTACCGCCTGAAGATGCGCACCGCGTCGTTCTCGAACGTCTCGGTGCTCCCCGCGCTCCTGCCGGGGAACCTCGTGCCCGACCTCGTCTCGATCCTCGGTTCGATCTTCTTCGTCGTCGGCGACGTCGACCGCTAGGCCGGCCGCTCGGCGGTCCGTCCCTCCGAGGGTGCGTCCGGGGAGTCTGCCGCGCCGCGTGCGCCGATCCATGTCGGCGCCGGGACGCCCGGCGTCGCGAGCAGGAGCCACCGGAAGTCCCCCATGCGCGTCGGGTCGACGAGCATCGCGGCGAGGCGACGTCCCTCCCAGATGTGGAGCGCCGCGATCGCGTCCCCGGCCGCATCGCGGTCGGCCTGTCGCTCGCGTTGCGCGCGCTGCCAGTCCGCGTAGCCGAGCGCCCGGAGGACGTCCTCCTGACGCGCCTCGCCGAGGACGACGAGCCAGCGCTCGCGCGCGCGGCGCGTGATCGCGCCGAAGTCCACCCCGGCGGTGATGTCGCGACGGCCCGGTTCGGCCAGGACGTCGTCGGTCGGTCGGTGGTCGCGGAAGCCGTGGGCCTCTCCCGCGGGGCGATCGGCCCAGCCGTAGTCGACGAGGAGCACCGCGCCGCGTCCGAGCCAGGCCGCGAGCGCGTCGACGAGCGCGAGCGCTGCCGGGGACACGAACGCGTCGCCGCCGACGGGGACATCGCCGGCGAGCGCCGCGAGGTCGGGCTCGCAGGGAGCCTCGACCTCGACGAAGCGGTCGCCCTCGGCGGCGACGCGGATCTCGACGAACGCATCCTCGGTCCGACGCAGCCACCGGAACGGGAGGTTGTCCAGGAGTTCGTTCGCGACGACGACCGTCGGGTCGGTGGGAGGGAGGTCGTCGAGCGCTGCGACGGCGGTGATCCCACGCCGCGCGAGCGCCTCGCGCGCACCCGGACTCGCCTCGACGGCCGCGACATCGACCGCGATGCCGTCGATGTCGCGGAACCCCGCGCGGACCGCGTCGAGGAGCGTGCCGTCTCCCGCGCCGAGCTCGACGACGCGGAACGGGTCGGGCGCGCCGAGCGCTCGTCGGAGGTCGTCGAGCGCGAAGCGCACGAGGTCGGCGAACACCGGGTGGACGTGCGGCGCGGTGAGGAAGTCTCCGTCGGGGCCGACGGGCGGCACGGCGAAGTAGCCCTCGGGTCCGACGAGCGCCTCCGCCATGAACTCCGCGAAGGTGATCGGACCGCGTGCGGCGATCGCGGCGCGGATGCGCGGGGCGGCGTCTCCCACGCGCGGAGCCTAGCGTCGGGGCCACCTGCGAGAATCGCCGCCATGGAGGTGCCCCGCCCCGCGGCGACGGTCGTGGTGGCCCGCGAGGGCGACCCCGGTCCCGAGGTGCTCGTGCTCCGCCGCGGGGCGGGGCAGCGGTTCCTCCCCGGCTTCGTCGCGTTCCCCGGCGGCGCGATCGACCCGGGCGACGCCGCGGCGGCCCGACGATGGTTCGGCTCGGAGGCGGAGGCCGACGTCGCGCGTGCCTGCGCGGTCCGCGAGCTCGCGGAGGAGCTCGGGATCGCGATGACCGCGCACGGGCTCGTCGCCGCCGACGCGCCGCTCGATGCGGTGGAGAGCGCGCCGCCCCGCGCGGACGATCTCGTCGAGGTCTCGCGCTGGGTCGCCCCCGAGCCCGTCGCCGTCCGATACGACGCGCGGTTCTTCGCGGTCCGCGCCGGCCACGGCCTCGATCCGCGTCCGGACGGCGTCGAGGCGGCGTCCGCGTGGTGGGTGACGCCCGCGGCGCTCCTCGCCGACGAGCCTGCGCTCTACCACCCGACCTGGTCCGTGCTCTCCGCGATCGCCGGGTGCGGCGACGTCGGCGCGATCCTCGGGTCGCGCATCGCGCAGGTCGAGATCCCGGACGGATGGACCCCCGACGTCGGAGCGGTGCGGTGATCCGGATCCTCCGCATCCTCGCCCCGAACCCCGGGCTCATGACGCTCGAGGGCACGAACACGTGGGTGGTCGGCGCGGGTCCGAGCATCGTCATCGACCCGGGCCCGCGCGACGCCGCGCACCTCGCGGAGGTCGAATCCGCGGCGCGCGGCGTCGCGGCGATCCTCCTCACCCACGATCACGCCGATCACGCGGAGGGCGCGGCCTCCTTCGCCGAACGCGTCGGTGCCACGGTCGTCGCGGCGCGGCCTCCCCGAGGGGGGCAGCGCCTGCGTGATGGGCAGAAGTTCCGCGTCGCCGACGTCGAGCTCGTCGCGATCGCGACGCCGGGTCACAGCGTCGACCACGTCGCGTTCCACGAGCCGGCGAGCGGCGCGCTCTTCACGGGGGACGCCGTCCTCGGGCGCGGGACGAGCGTCATCGACCCGCCCGACGGCGACCTCGCCGCGTACCTCCGCTCGCTTCGGCGCATGCGTGATCTCGCGCCGCGGACGATCCACCCGGGGCACGGGCCGCTCGTCCTGCGCGCGGTCGCGAAGCTCGACGCGTACCTCGAGCATCGCGCCGAGCGCGAGCGCGCGATCCTCGCCCTCCTCGCCTTCGGACCCTCGTCGCCGGAGCGCCTCGCGCGCGAGATCTACACGGACATCGACCCCGAGGCGCGCCCGCTCTCCGAGCGCACGGTGCTCGCGCACCTCCAGAAGCTCCAGGCCGAGGGCCTCGTGGACCGTGACCCCCGCGACACGTGGCGTGCCGCCGTCGAGCGCACGTGCGCCCGGTGCGGTCGTGCGATGCGCGGTCGCGGTCGCCTCTGCGGCGCGTGCGCGGTCTCGAACCTCCAGGAGCCCGGCTAGCCGTCGCGGGGACGCTTCGGAGGCCCGCGCCGCACGGCGGCACGGGCCTCCGCATCGAGCGCGCCCCGTCCCGTGAGATCGCGCAGCGCGCGGTTCACCGTCTCGCGACTCGCGCCGATCATGCGCCCGAGTTCGTCCTGCGTGAGCGGCAGTCGAACGCCCGCGTGCCGTCCGGCGGCGAGGTCCTGGAGCCGTCGCAGGAGGCGCGTGCGGACGTCGTGGAGCATCGCCTCCTCGAGCTGCTCGGTCGTCGCGCGGAGCCGGCGTGCGAGCGCGGCCGTGAGCGGGGATGCATCGGCTTCGAGCCGTCGCACCGACGTTGCCTGTGCGGCCGACGCCGTGACCGGTGAGCGTTCGCCGAGGAGCGCGCAGTCGTCGAGGACGTCGCCCGGCCCGAGGAGACCGAGCACGACCTCGCGTCCGTCGTCGGCGACCGCCGACAGCCGCACGAGGCCGCGCTCGATGAGACCGGGCCGGGCGACGAGGTCGCCCTGCCGCGTGATCGTCGCGCCGTCCGCGTACCGGCGGGGGGCGTCGGCCGCGGGCGTTCCCTCCGCCCGCATCGTCGGCGCACCGTAGCCGTCCCCACCGACATGCGGGTAGGCTCGCCGCGATGCGCGCCGAACTCTTCCGTCCCGACGCACCCGACGCGGTGATCGCGGTGATCGCGTGGAACGGCGGTCGACCCGTGGTCGAGTCCGGCGCCGAGGTCCCCGGCGTGGCGGACCTCCTGCGACCGATCGCGGTCCGCACCGACGACCCCGCGCTCCGCCGGCTGGGCACGAGCGGCGAGAGCGTGCTCACCCCGGGGAGCCTCCCGTGGTTCCGTGCGGCGATCACGACCCGCGCGGCGGCGCTCGGTCTCGGCGTGCGCTTCGTGACCTCGGCGGTGCGCGGCGGGTGGGACCCCGCCTCGAACTACCGGCGGTTCGAGTCGCAGGCCGAACGCCTCCAGCGCTGATCGCGCCGCGCCGGCCATCGGCGCACGCCGTCTAGCGGACCGTCGCGGTGCCCTCCGCCGCGAGGTACGTCCGCCCCGCCTCGCAGAACGTGCGGAAGTCGCACCAGCGGCACTGCGGACCCACGACCGGATCGAACCGCCCGGTCTCGATCTGCGCGAGCTCCGCCTCGACCCGCGCCCGGATCGCCGTCGCATCCTCGACGGGGTGTGTCACCGCCTCGCCGGTGCGCAGGTAGACGTACGTGAGCGTGAGGTCCTCCGGACGCTTGCGCCAGACGTCGATGCACGCGAGCGCGTAGAGGTCGAGCTGCATCCGCGCGGTGGGGTCGTCGGCATCCGGCCGCTTCCCGGTCTTCCAGTCCACGACCTCCCACGCCCCGTCGGGCGCGCCGAAGATCGCGTCGATCCGACCGGAGACGGTGAAGCGTCCGAAAGCGAGGAGGAACGAACGCTCGACGTGGAGGGGCGTGAGCCCCGCGAACCGGCTCGCGAGGAAGTGCTCGCGGAGCGACATCCCGTCGCCCTCCGGTCGGTCGGCGAGTTCGTCCCCCGTGAGATCGGGGAGCACCGTCTCGTCGTCGCCGTCGAAGAGCGACACCTGTCCGCGGCTCTGCCGCTCGATCCAGCGGTGGACCTCGGTGCCGATGCGGGCAGCCCGTCCGGAGGATCGCGGGAGCGGTCGCACGTACGTCCACGCGAAGCGCTTCGGGCACCGCGCGTGCTCGATGATGCCGTTCACGGGGATCTGCGGGGGGAGCCACGGCCCGGCGCCCGCCTCGCGCTCGCGAGCGGCGAGGTGCGTCGCGAGCGTGCGTCGCTCGCCGACCGCCGCGGCGAAGCGCTCGCGTCCGTCCGGAGCGAGTCGGTCGAGGAGCGATCCCTGGACGCCAGGTCCCTCCGCCGCCGCGGCGGCACGACGCCACCCTTCCGGGAAGAGGTCGTCCGCATCGTCGGGGCGCGCGGGCCCCGGCCACGTCGGGATCGGTCGGCCGTCGCCGCCCTCGAGCGGGTTCGGTGCACCCTTCTCCGGCTTCTCGATCCGTGCGACCTCGATGCCCTCCGTCCGCTCGCCCCACGCCCAGAGCTGCTCGAGGAACCGTCCGACGTCCTTCGCGTCGATGACGCCGTCGTACCAGTTCGCACCCGAGGCCCAGAGCCGTCGCTTCGCGCGCGTGAGCGCGACGTAGCAGGTGCGGCGCTCGTCGTGGATCTCCTGGTCGCGGAGCGCCGCCTTGAACCGCGTCGCGACGCCGCCCCACCGCGGGAGGATGTCGCGGTCGCCGCGGAGCTCGAAGTCGAGCGAGTACGCGCGCTCCGCGGGGTTCTGCTGGATCTTCGTGCTCGGCAGGATGCCCTCGGTGAGGCCGGGGACGAAGACGACCTCGAACTCGAGCCCCTTCGCCCCGTGGATCGTCATCACGCGGACCGCATCGATCTCGGTCGCCGGCTGCGTCCACTCGTCGCGGTCCTCGCGCTCGGCGGCGTCGAGGTGGCGGAGCAGCGCCGGGAGCGTGAGGTCGCCGTCGAGCGGGGTCACGCCGCCGATCTGGTCGAGGAACGCCGCGACGTTGCGCCGCGCCGCCGCCGCCATCTCCGGGCCGACCCCGGCCTCGATCTCCTCGAGGAGACCGATCCGGCGGATCACCTGGCGGAGGAAGGTGGCGACGGGCCCACGCGCGAGCGCGCGGAGGTCGGTGAGCTCGCGCGTGAAGGCGACGAGCCGTATCCGCGCCTCGTCGGAGAGACCCGCGATCTCATCGAGGTGGTCGAGCGCCTCCGAGACGATCACGGGGACCTCCTCGCCGACCGCGCCGTCCTCGACGCGGAGCCGGGAGGACCGCTCACGGGCCCACGTCGCGATCGCGGCGAGATCGGGCACGCCGATCCGGTAGCGCGGACCGGTGAGGATGCGACCGTACGCGACGCTCGCGGTCGGGTCGACGACCGCTCGCGCGTACGCGAGTACCTCGACGATCTCCGGGAGCTGGAGGAGCCCCGCGAGCCCGCTGAACTCGGCGGGGATGCCACGTCGTTCGAGGGCCGCGCGGAGCGGGCGGTAGAGCCGGTGCTTGCGGCAGAGCACCGCGATGTCGCGCCACGGGGTCCCCGCGTCGTGTTCGTCCGCGATCGCCTCCGCGATCGCGGACGCCTCCGCGAACTCGTCGGCGAAGCCGCGGAGCTCGACGCGCCCCGCGCCGCGCTCGGGCCACGCGGTGAGCGCCTTGTCGGGGTCGGGTCGCTGCTCCGCCGGCAGCGGGGCGATGACCTCGTCGGCCGCCGCGAGGATCCGCGACCCGGACCGGAAGTTCGTGTAGAGCGGGTAGCGCGGCGCCGGCGTGCCGTCGCGGAGCGCGAAGTCCACGGGGAAGCGCAGGAGGTTGTGGAGGCTCGCCCCCCGCCACGCGTAGATGTTCTGATCGGGATCGCCGACCGCGGTGACCGGATGCCCGTCCCCGAAGATCGTCCGCAGGAGCGCCGCCTGCGCGACGTTCGTGTCCTGGTACTCGTCGAGGAGCACGGCCGGGAACCGCTCGCGGTACGCGGCGACGACCGAGGGGTTCTCCTCGACGATGCGGAGCGCGAGGTCGATCTGGTCGCCGAAGTCGATGACGCCGTACTCGCGCTTCAGGTCGTGGAAGACCCGGACGCCGCGCGCGAGCTCGATCCGTTCGCGGGAGACTTCGGCGAGCGAGGCGCTGTCGCGGCCCGCGTGTGCGAGCTCGCGCAGGAGCCGCTCGTTCGCGACGACGATCTCCTCTGGGGTGACGCGGTGGTTCGCGGCCTGATCCGCGAGCCGCAGGATGTCGCTCACGATGACGCCCTGGCTCTCCGCGTGGACGTGCTCGAAGCGCATCCGATCGAGGACCTTCGCGCAGAGCTCCGTCCGCTGGGACGGGGTGAGGATCCGCTGTCCGGGTTCGGCGCCGACGAGCATCCCGTAGCGCGAGACGATCTCCTGGCCGAACCGGTGGTAGTTCGTGATGAGCGGTTCGTCGCCCTCCACGACGAGCCGCGCGCCGCCGGCGTCGACCCGGTCCCCGATCGCGGCGAGCGCGCGACGGATCCGCTGGACGAGGTTGTCCGTCGCCTTGTTCGTGAACGTGAGGCACAGCACGTTGCCCGGGGCGATCGGCGTGTCGGCCGCGATCGCGAGGTGCGCGACGCGCGCCGCCATGACCGCGGTCTTCCCCGAGCCCGCGCCGGCGACGATCACCGCGGGTCCGAGCGGGGCGGAGATCGCGGCCCACTGCTCGGGCGTCGGGTCGCCGTTCAGGCACGCGACGATCTCCGGCGGGTACTCGGATCGGGCGCTCACGGCGACACCGCCTCGACCGGTACCGGGGACGCGCCCTCGTGCGCGGGGCAGAGCGTCGCGAAGGGGCAGAAGCGGCAGGTGTTCCACCCGGGCCGCGCCGGGTACGAGCCCTCGCGGGCGAGCTCCTGGACGCGGCGGACCCGGAGCGCGATCTCCTCCTCCGCCTCCGCGAGCGCGTCGTCGGCGTCGCCAGGCATCGGGACGATGCGGAGCGCCGTGCCGCCGGCCTGCTCGCCGCGGAGGTACGCGACGTCGAGCTGGCGGATCGGCAGGTGCCGTGCGAGCGAAGGGTCGCGGTGCGCCGCGACGAGGTACGTGCGGAGCTGGAGCGCGTCGTCCTCGCTCGGCGCCTGGTCGCGCGCGCGGCCCTTCGGGGCGCCGGTCTTGTAGTCGGTGATCCGCGAACCGGCGGACGGGTCCTGCGCATCGATCGGGCCGATGCGGTCGATGCGGCCGTTGATCCGCATGCCATCGATGTCGAACCCGAACGGGACCTCGGCGGCGGTCGCCGGGAGGTGGCCGAAGGACGCGAGCCAGTTCGGGAACATCCGCGTGACCGCCGCGCGACGTGCGAGCTCGGCGACGGCGCGCGAGGGGAAGATCGCCGCGTCGAAGCGTTCGTCGAACGCCGCGATGAGCGCGTCGAGCTCGCGGGGGATCTTCCCGTCGTCGCAGTCCTGGACGATCCCGTGGAGGAGCGATCCGAGCGCGGCGGCGTGGCCGGACGAGGGCGGTTCGAGGCCGAACTCCTGCCCGAGCGCGTAGCGGAGCTCGCACTCGAGGACGCTCTTCATCCGCGAGAACGACAGCGAGCGGGGTCCCGTCCACGGCGCATCGCCCTCGGTGCGGTCGAGGAGGAACCACCACCGCGACGGACGCTCGCCGATCGCGAGGAGGGCGTCGAGGGCGAGGAGCCGGTCGGCGGGCGCGGGGTCGCGATCGGCGCGCGTCCGGCGGCCCGCCGGGTGGGCGTCGGCGACCGGGGGGG
>JBJTIF010000121.1:0-3464 GCA_046094825.1 Actinomycetota bacterium | reverse complement strand
GGACGATGAGCCGTCCGCCGGCCGCCGCGAGCGCGCCGTCGAGGTCGCGGAGCCCCTCGAGGAGGAAGCGCGCGCGGTTGCGGCTCGTGCCGAGGAGTCGCTCGTCGAGGACGAAGAGCGGGACGACCTCACCCGCGCGGGCGGCGTCGTGGAGCGCGGGATGGTCGTGGACGCGGAGGTCGCGCGTGAGGAGGACGACGGTCCGCACGATCGGAACCTAGCGACCCCGGGCCCGCGGAGCAACCGGGGCGACCCGGTAGGCTCGGCCCGCATGTTCGGTCGCTCCTACCGCGTCGCGACGATCGGCGGCGTCCCGATCCACGTCGACGGGTCGTGGCTCTGGATCGCGGTCTTCATCACGTACAACCTCTGGGTGCGGTTCCACGCCGCCACCGGCGGACCGGTCCGCGGCCTCGCCCTCGCGGTCGTGACCGCCATCCTCTTCTTCGGATCGGTCCTCCTCCACGAACTCGCGCACGCGCTCGCGGCACGCGCGCAGGGCATCACCGTCTTCGGCATCACGCTCGTGATCTTCGGGGGCTTCACGGCGACCCGCGCCGACGAACGCGGCCCCGGACCCGCCTTCGCGATCGCGGCGGTCGGGCCGGCGACGAGCCTCGCGGTCGGCGGGATCTTCTGGCTCGCGGCGGACGCGCTCGGCGCGCGCAACCCGGTCTTCGCCGGCGCGCTCCGTCAGGTCGGCTGGGTGAACCTCTTCATGGCCGGTTTCAACATCCTGCCCGGGCTCCCCCTCGACGGCGGGCGGATGCTCCAGACGGCGGTGTGGCGCTTCACCGGCCGACCGGACCTCGCGACGAAGGTCGCGGCGCGGGCGGGCATCGTCGTCGCGATCGCGCTCTTCGGCGCGGGGCTCCTCGAGGTCGGCCGGGGCGACCTCTTCGGTGCGATCTGGCTCGCGATCATCGGGGCGTTCATCTTCCAGGGCGCGCGCGGTGCGGAGACGTCCTCGCGCGCCGCGACGCGGCTCGCGTCCGGCCGCGTGCGCGACGTGATGGATCCGCCGCCGCCGACGATCGATGCCGAGCTCGCGCTCTCCGACGCGCTCGATCGCTTCCTCCGCGGCAGCGAGGAGCGCGTGTTCCCCGTCGTCGACGGCGGTGCGCTCGTCGGCGCGCTCACGTTCGCGTCCGCACGATCGGTCGGCGTCGTCGATCCGCTGCGACCGGTGCGCGACGCCCTCGTGCCGCTCGCCGACCTCCTCGTCCTCCACCCCGATGACGCGCTCGATGCCGCGGGGACGCGGCTCACCGACGGCGGAACGGCGCTCGTCGTCGACGGCGGCGTGCTCGTCGGGACGCTCCGCGGCGAACGGCTCATCGCCTGGGCCGAGCGCCGCGGCGACTAGGGGGACGGCGGACGAGGCTGTCAGGGGGCAGGGGTAGCATCGCCCGCGATGCCCCCCTTCGAACCCGATGCGCAGCAGTCCCGCGTCATCGACCACGACCGCGGGGCGATGCGGGTCCGCGGCGAGGCCGGCAGCGGCAAGTCGACGGCGCTCCGGCTGCGGTTCCTGCGGCTCGTCGGCGAGGGCGACCCGGAGCGCATCGCCCTCGTCATGCGATCGCGACCCGAGCGCGACGCTGTCCGACGGAGCCTCCACGGTGAGATCCGCCGCGCGCTCCCCTCGCTGAACGTCATCACCGTGCAGGCCCTCGCGCGTCTCGTCCTCGGCGCGCGCGCGGCCGACGC
This sequence comes from Actinomycetota bacterium, assembly GCA_046094825.1. Taxonomy (GTDB): domain Bacteria; phylum Actinomycetota; class UBA4738; order UBA4738; family HRBIN12; genus JBJTIF01. The sequence continues at coordinate 1,754 of JBJTIF010000121.1, read as the reverse complement.
CGGCAAGGAGGCACCCGAGATCCTCTCCGCGGCCGACCAGTTCGCGCTCGTCCGCGAACTCCTCGACGCCGAGCGCCCCGAGGAGTGGCCCGCGTACGGACGGATGCTCGGCATGCGCGGCTTCGCCGACGAGGTCCGGCAATTCCTCCTCCGCGCGCAGGAGGCGATGCGGACACCGGAGGACATCGCCGCCGACGCCGCCGCGCGAGCGCTCGGGGGCTGGGTCGAGCTCGCCTCCTTCTACCGTCGGTACCTCGACGTGCTCGTCGAGCGCAACCGCGTCGACTTCGCCGGGCTCGTGTGGCTCGGGGCGATCTCGGCAGGCGAAGGACCGCCCGTCCTCGACCACCTCATGGTCGACGACTTCCAGGACGCGACGGTCGCCGGCCTCGCGCTCGTCCGATCGCTCCGCGCGCGGTCGACGGTCGTCGCCGGCAACGACCACGCGCACGTGTTCTCGTTCCAGGGGACGACCGATGCGCCCTTCCGCGAGCTCGACCGGCACCTCGCCGACCTCGCCGACGTCGATCTCGCGCGGCGGTGGCGCGGACCCGAACGCGTCGTCGAGGCGTGGCACGCCCCGCACGTCGCCGACGAGCACCGCGCGATCGCGCGCGAGCTCCGACGGATCCACGTCGAGGACGGTGTCGCCTGGCGCGACCTCGCCGTCGTCGTGCGACGACAGGGGGCGAACCTCGCCTCCGTCGTGCGCGCGCTCGACGACGCGCGCATCCCCCACCACGTCCCCGAGGGCGGCGTGACGTTCGCGACCGAATCCGCGACATGGCCGTACACGATCGCGCTCGCGTGGATCGCCGATCCCGACCGTCGCGACGACCTCGTCGACGCGCTCCTCACCTCCCGGCTCGCCGGGCTCTCCCCGGGCGCGGCGCGGGGCCTCGTCCGGGCGGCGCGGCGCAACGGGGCTCCGCCGGCCGGCGCCCTCGATCGCCGCGACGGCCTCACCGCCGACGAGACCGCGTCGCTCGACCGCCTCCGCGGCGCGCTCGCCGAGGCGGCGTCGCACGCGGACAACGTCGCCGACGCGTTCACGGCCCTGTGGCACGGGCTCGACCTCTCGGCCGCGCTCGTCGCCGAGGCCGGTGACGGCGGTGCCGACCTCGACGCGGTGCTCGCCCTCTCCGCCGCGGTGAACGAGGCCGCGGAGGGACCCGATCCCTCCGTCGAGGCGTTCGTCCGTGCCCTCGAGGCCCGGGGCGACACCCCGGAGCTCGCCCGCCTCCGGGATTCCGGAGCGGACGCGGTCGCGGTGCTCACCGCGCACGCGACGGCCGGCCGCGAGTTCGACACCGTCGTGATCGCCGGCGCCGTGGAGGGGGATTTCCCGAGCCTCGTGCGGCCCGAGCCGATGTTCGACCTCGGGGTCCTCGCCGGACCGCGGAGCGAGAGCGCACGCAACACGGCGCGGCTCGCCGACGAGCGACGCCTCTTCGACCTCGTCGTCGGGCGCGCGCGCAGACGGGTGCTCCTCACCGCGAGCGACACCGGCGAGGAGGAGGACGGGGCGGGCTCGCGGTCGCGCTTCGTCGACGAGGCCGGGTGGATCGCCGCGCCCGCCCCGGACGCCGACGCCCCGACCTCGGTCGAGGACGCCGTCCTCGCGTGGCGACGGACGCGCGCCGCTCGCGACGCCGCGCCCCCCGACCGGCTCCACGCGCTCGACAGCCTCCTCGCGATCGGCGAGCGTCCGTCGCGGGGGTGGTTCCTCCTCGACCGCACCGAGGGCGATGCGC
>JBJTIF010000120.1:0-2835 GCA_046094825.1 Actinomycetota bacterium | reverse complement strand
CCGGCGTCCGTCCCGCGATCAACGTCGGTGTCTCCGTCTCCCGCGTCGGCGGGTCGGCGCAGATCAAGGCGATGAAGAAGGTCGCGGGGCGCCTGCGCCTCGACCTCGCGCAGTTCCGAGCGCTCGAGGCGTTCGCGCAGTGCGGCTCCGAGCTCGACAAGGCCTCGCAGCAGCAGCTCGCGCGCGGGGCCCGCGTCGTCGAGATCCTGAAGCAGCCCCAGTACGACCCGCAGCCGGTCGAGCGCCAGGTCATCTCGATCTACGCGGTCACCGGCGGCCACCTCGACCGCTTCCCCGTCGAGGACGCGAAGCGGTTCGTCACCGATCTCCTCGCCTACATCGACGGTCGCAACCCCGACGTCCTGAAGGGCATCCGCGAGACCGGCGACCTCTCGGAGGCCGCCGAGGTCGCGATCCAGAAGGCGATCGAGGAGGTCGCGGCGACCTTCGTCGCGACGACCGCGGGCGGCGGCGCAGGGGTCGTCGGCGGGTCGGCGAAGGACGAGGTGAAGCCGGACGTCGGCTGGGACCGCATGTCCTCCGCGGACGACGGGGAGAGCGCGGGCGCGTAGTGGGGGCGAAGCTCCGCATCGCGCGTCGGCGGATCCGTTCCGTCCAGTCGACGAAGAAGATCACCCGCGCGATGGAGCTCATCGCGTCCTCGCGGATCGTGAAGGCGCAGCAGCGCGTCGAGGCCTCGCGCCCGTACGCGCAGCAGCTCACCGCCGCGATGGAGGACCTCGCGCGGTACGCGGGCGGCGCGCTCGACCACCCGCTCCTGAAGGAGCGGGAGACGCCGCGCGCCGCCGGCGTGCTCGTCGTGACCTCGGACCGGGGGCTCGCGGGTGCCTACAACGCGAACGTCCTCAAGGAGGCCGAGGCCGTCGTCCGGGCGATCCGTGCGCGGGGGCTCGAGCCGGTCATCTACGCCGCCGGGAAGAAGGGCGTCGGGTCGTTCCGGTTCCGGGGCATCCCGATGGAGCGGCAGTGGCAGGGATTCAGCGAGGTCCCCGCCTACGCGAACGCCGAGGAGGTCGGTCAGGCGCTCATCGCGGACTTCGCGGCCGGCCGGATCGACGAGCTCCACTGCGCCTACACGGACTTCCGCTCGGCGTTCACGCTCCGCGCGACGGTGAAGCGGTTCCTCCCGATCGCGCCCGAGGAGGTCGCCGGTGACGGTGGACCGCGCGCCGTCCACCCCGAGTACCTCTTCGAACCGTCGCCGGGGGAGATCCTCGACTTCCTCCTGCCGCAGTACGTGGTGACGAAGGTCTACGCGGCGCTCCTCGAGAGCGCGGCGTCGGAGAACGCGTCGCGCCGGCGGGCCATGAAGGCCGCGACGGACAACGCGGAGGAGCTCATGAAGATCCTCACCCGCCAGGCGAACCGCGCCCGGCAGGACGAGATCACGACGGAGATCATGGAGATCGTGGGCGGCGCCGAGGCGCTCGCGGCCGAGTCGGAGGGATGACCGAGATGGCAGAGAAGAAGGCGCACGCGAACGGACGGGTGGTGCGGGTCATCGGCCCGGTGGTGGACGTCGAGTTCCCGCCGGCCGAGCTCCCGGAGATCAACACGGCCCTGAAGGTCGACCTCACCCTCGACGGCGAGAAGACGACGATCACGTGCGAGGTCGCCGCCCACATCGGGCAGAACCTCGTCCGGGCGGTCGCGCTGAAGCCGACGGACGGGCTCGTCCGCGGCACGCCGGTCGCGAACACCGGCGCCCCGATCACCGTCCCGGTCGGCGAGGGCGTCCTCGGGCACGTGTACAACGTGCTCGGCGAGCCGCTCGACGCGCCGATCGAGTCGATCAAGCCCGACACGTACTGGCCGATCCACCGCGACCCGCCGCCCTTCGCCGACCTCGAGCCGAAGAAGGTCATGCTCGAGACCGGCATCAAGGTCATCGACCTCCTCGAGCCCTACGTCCAGGGCGGGAAGATCGGCATGTTCGGCGGCGCGGGGGTCGGCAAGACCGTCATCATCCAGGAGATGATCCGCCGCCAGGCTGAGCAGCACGGCGGCGTGTCGGTCTTCGCGGGCGTCGGCGAGCGCACGCGCGAGGGCAACGACCTCTTCCTCGAGATGACGGAGTCCGGCGTCATCGAGAAGACCGCGCTCGTGTTCGGCCAGATGGACGAGCCGCCGGGCGTCCGGCTGCGCGTCGCCCTCTCGGCCCTCACGATGGCCGAGTACTTCCGCGACGAGAAGCACCTCGACGTGCTCCTGTTCGTGGACAACATCTTCCGGTTCACGCAGGCGGGGTCGGAGGTCTCGACCCTCCTCGGGCGCATGCCGTCGGCGGTCGGGTACCAGCCGAACCTCGCGGGCGAGATGGGTGACCTCCAGGAGCGGATCACGTCCGCGGGCGGGCGCTCGATCACCTCGCTCCAGGCGATCTACGTCCCGGCCGACGACATCACCGACCCGGCGCCGCACGCGGCCTTCGCGCACCTCGACGCGACGACCGTCCTGTCCCGCGACATCGCCTCGCTCGGCATCTACCCGGCGGTCGACCCGCTCGACTCGACGTCGCGGATCCTCGACCCCCGCTACGTCGGCGAGGAGCACTACCGCACCGCGCGGCGGGTCCAGGAGATCCTCCAGCGGTACAAGGACCTCCAGGACATCATCGCGATCCTCGGCATCGACGAGCTCTCCGAGGAGGACAAGGTCATCGTGTCCCGGGCACGGAAGATCCAGCGGTTCCTCTCGCAGCCGTTCTTCGTCGCGGAGCAGTTCACCGGCATCCCCGGCAAGTACGTGCCGATCGACGAGACGATCGCGTCGTTCAAGGCGCTCTGCGAGGGCGAGTACGACCACCTGCCCGAG
>JBJTIF010000119.1:0-14123 GCA_046094825.1 Actinomycetota bacterium | reverse complement strand
CGCGACGACCGATCGCGCCCCTGCGCGTCCGCACCCCGCACCGTCGCGCCGACCCCGGAAACGGAAACGGGACCCGGTCGCCCGGGTCCCGTCGTTCCGTTCGGTCGCTTGGTGACCGTCTGCCTCTAGACGAGGCGGACGTTCGCCGCCTGCGGGCCCTTGTCGCCCTGCGTGACGTCGAACTCGACGGCCTGGCCTTCCTCGAGGTTCCGGTAGCCCTCACCCTGGATCGCGCTGAAATGCACGAACACGTCGGGACCACCCTCCTGCGAGATGAAGCCGTACCCCTTCTCGGGGCTGAACCACTTCACGGTTCCGTTTGCCACTTGCAATCCCCTCCTTCCTTGGTCGTACGGGCCTGCGGTACCGCCCGACCGACCGACCGGCTGGGAACGCCGGGAGGGACTGCTCGTGGTGCGACGAACCGAACGACGATGCCGTGCCCTCGGGGAAGACGGTAGCAGACCGGCGGTCATCGGGTCCGGCGAGGCGTGCCTCGCCGGACCCCGAACCGGGTGGCGCAGGCACGCGAGCGTGCCTGCGCCACCCGGAACCCCGCCCGCCGGCGGCTATCATCGGAACGCGGCCGATCGGCCGGTTCCCCGATCCACGGAGGCAGGCGTGAGCGAGCAGGGCAACGGGCACGTGCGCCCCGGGCACCGGGATCCGCACGCGAAGGTCGCGGCGCAGCCGTTCCGCTACCCGCTCGAGCGCGCGTACGTCGAGCCCGACTGGACGCGCCTCCCCGGCTACGCCGAGGTCTCCCGCGAGGAGTGGGAGAGCGCGCAGTGGCAGCGGGCCCACTCGGTGAAGAACCTCGTCGAGTTCAAGAAGGCGCTCGGGGACTTCCTCACCGACGACCTCCTGGCCGACCTCGAGCGCGACCAGCGCGAGCGCGCGACGATGTCGATGCTCATCCCCCCGCAGATGCTGAACACGATGGACGAGCGCGACCTCCGCGCCGACCCCGTGCGCCGCTACATGGCGCCGGCCTTCAGCGACCGCGACCCCGAGTGGCCGAGCCACCCGATGGCCTCCCGCGACTCGCTCCACGAGGCCGACATGTGGGCGGTGGAGGGCCTCACCCACCGCTACCCCACGAAGGTGCTCGCCGAGCTCATCCCGACGTGCCCGCAGTACTGCGGCCACTGCACGCGCATGGACCTCGTCGGCAACGACACGCTGCAGTTCCTGAAGTACAAGTTCGAGATGAAGCAGAACGACCGCTGGGGGGCGATGCTCGACTACCTCCGGCGCACCCCGGTGGTCCGCGACGTCGTCGTCTCGGGCGGGGACATGGCGAACGTCCCGATCAAGCGGCTCGAGGACTTCGTGATGTCGCTGCTCGACATCGAGAACATCCGCGACATCCGGATCGCGACGAAGGGCCTCATGGCGATCCCGCAGCACTTCCTCCAGGACGAGGTGAAGGAGGCCGCGGAGCGGATGGCCGCGAAGGCGAACGCCCGCGGCGTCGACATCGCCGTCCACACGCACGTGAACGCCGCGCAGCAGGTGACGCCGCTCGTCGGCCGGGCGGCGAAGGTCTTCCTCGACGCCGGGTTCCGCGACGTCCGCAACCAGGGGGTCCTGCTCCGCGGGGTGAACACCTCGCCGGGGCAGCTGCTCGAGCTGTGCTTCATGCTGCTCGACCACGCGAAGATCATCCCGTACTACTTCTACATGTGCGACATGATCCCGAACGCCGAGCACTGGCGGACGTCGGTCGCGCAGGCGCAGGAGCTCCAGTACGGCCTCCTCGGGTACCTCCCCGGCTTCGCGACGCCGCGGGTGGTCTGCGACGTGCCCTTCGTCGGCAAGCGCTGGGTCCACATGCTGAAGGACTACGACCGCGTGCAGGGCATCTCGTACTGGACGAAGAACTACCGGACGGGCATCGAGGCCGACGACGCCGACGCCCTCACGCGCGAGTACCCGTACTACGACCCGATCGACACGCTCCCCGAGGACGGGAAGGCCTACTGGCGCGAGTACGCCGCGCGCCACGCCTCGCCCGCGCTCGAGGGCGCCGGCGCCGCCCCGCTCCGCTAGGCTCCTGCGGGTGGCGACCCGACTCACCCGACGCGGCCGCGTCGTCCGCGCCGCGGTCGCGCTCCTCGCGCTCGCCGGCCTCGCGTACGCCTTCCGCCCCGGCCCGCGCGACTGGGACACCGTCCCGCCGCTCTCCCTGAAGGGACGCCCGCCGGTCGTCGATGCGTCGCGGTTCGTGACGCGCTTCCCGATCAAGCACGTCGTGTTCATCATCAAGGAGAACCGCACGTTCGACCAGATGTTCGGGCGCTTCCCGGGAGCGAACGGTGCGACCGAGGGCCTCGACCGCGGCGAGGTGCGGCCGCTCACCCGGAGCCCGGACGTCCTCTCCGAGGACATCAAGCACTGCTACCAGTGCGCGCTCGACGCGTGGAACGAGGGCGCGATGGACGGGTTCGCGACGATCGACGCGGCCGCCGAGCGCTACGCGTACACGCAGTTCCTCCCCGAGGACCTCCCGAACTACTGGACGTGGGCCGAGCGGTTCGTCCTCGGCGACAACTTCTTCGCGAGCGCGCACGGGCCGTCGTTCCCGAACCACCTCTACACGATCGCCGCGACGTCCGGGGGGGCGCTCGAGAACCCGGTCCAGGACCGCGCGCTGCTGCGCGAGCGGCACCAGGCGACGGGGCTCTTCAAGGCCTGGGGCTGCGATTCGCTCCCGAGCTCCTACGTCCGCGTGCGGGACAGCGAGGGCGAGGAGGAGCAGGTGCCGCCGTGCTTCGACTTCCTCACCGAGGGCGACCTCCTGAACGAGGCGGGGATCCCGTGGCTCTACTACTCCGCGGAGCAGGACCAGAACGGCTACCTCTGGTCCGCCTACGACGCCGTCCGGCACGTCCGCGAGGACCCGGAGGTCTGGCGCCGGCACATCCACCCGGTGGACCGGTTCGTGCGCGACGTCGAGGACGGCCGCGTCGCGCCGATGACGTGGGTCACCCCGCGGTTCGAGGTGTCGGAGCACCCCGAGTACTCGTTCTGCCACGGCGAGAACTGGACGACGGAGATCGTGAACGCGATCATGGCGAGCCCGATGTGGGCGACCACGGCGATCTTCATCACGTGGGACGACTACGGCGGCTTCTACGACCACGTGCCGCCGCCACAGGTGGACGGGTTCGGCTTCGGGATCCGCGTTCCCCTCCTCGTGATCTCGCCGTACGCGAAGACCGGCTACGTGACCTCGGAGCTCGGGGAGTTCTCGAGCGTCCTGCGCTTCGTCGAGGACAACTGGAACCTCGCCCAGCTCACCGATCGCGACCGCGATGCGACGCCGCTCCTGTCGGCCTTCGACTTCTCGCAGGAGCCGCGGGACCCCGAACCGCTCCCGCTCCGCACCGACTGCCCGCCGGGCGACCCCTACGCGCAGCTCCCCGGCGTCGTCGCGCAGCCGAGCGCGTCGACGAGCCCGACGCCGACCGCGTCGCCCGTCGAGGGCTGACCCGCCGGGTCAGTCCGCCGCGAGCCGCTCGTCGCTGAAGCGGCGGAGATCGACGGGGAGGTTGCCCCCGGGCGTCTCGAGGTCGGCGGCGGTCGTGCCGTACGGGCAGTCATCGCGCAGCGGCAGGACGAGCGGCTCGCGCGGCGTCTGCGCGAAGTCGAGCGCCCCGGAGAGCGGGTCGGCGGCGGCGTCGCGTTCGGTGAGCGTCGGGAGGTCGAAGACGTCCTCGATGAGCCGCACGACCGAGGAGAACTCGTACACGGTCCCATCGATCGAGCCGCCGTCGGCGCTGGCCCCCGCGCGGGAGAACGGGGAGATGATGAGCGCCGGCGTGCGCGGCCCGAGCCCCATGTGGTCGACCTGCGGGGGCGGGACCGGATCGTAGAAGCCGCCGAAGTCGTCCCACACCACGACGATGACCGTCGAGGACCACGCGGGGCTCTCCATGATCGCGTTCACCTGGTGGACGGTCCAGTTCTCCCCGGCGCAGACGCTGTTGCCGCGTCCCGTCGGACCGCCGTCCTGGAACTCCCACGGGTGCTCGTTGAAGTACCACGGCGGGATGACCCACGAGACGGCGGGGAGGGCACCGTCGCGGACGTCGGCCACGAACGTCTCCGGCGGGGCGAGGTTCGACCACGCATCGCCCTCCCGGAGGTGTCGGACGAGCTGGAGGACGTTCTGCACCTGATCGACGTTCGCGTAGAAGCGCCACGGGATGTCGCGCTCCATGAGCTCGTCGATGACGGTCGGGACGTCGAGGCAGTAGCGCACCTCGTGCCAGTAGGTCTTCAGCGTCGCGTACGCCTCGGGTCCCGAGGTGATCTCGCGCTCGACGCCCATGACCCGGCGGAGGTCGGCCTCGGAGAGATCGTCGCGGAACGCCGCACCGCGATCCTCCGGATCGTCGCAGTAGAGCGTCCCGCGATCGCCGCGGTTGCCGATGTCGACGAGCCCCGCGCCGTCCGCGGCGATCGCGTAGAGGTGCTCCGGCGTCGTCGGTCCGACCATCGGCGTGAAGAACCGGTCCGCGAGCACGTAGCGGTCGGCGTACGCCCAGTACGCGGGGAGGTCGCTCCGGTCGAAGTACACGTAGCCCGCCAGGTCCGAGCCGTCGAGCTCGATGGCGAGCCCCGTCGGGCCGGCGAGGCGGTTGAACCCGTTCATCTTCCCGCCGTTCATCGCGACGAGGCCGCACCCGAAGCAGTGCGCGATGTCGCGCTGCACGTCGGCAGCCTTGCGGAGCGGCACCGTCGGCCCGTCCTCGCACCCGTCCGCGTCGCAGACGATCGTCCCGCCGGTCGTCGACCCCGTCGCCCCCGGGTACGTCGCGAAGTAGTGGTTGAACGTCCTGTTCTCCTTGATGACGAACACGATGTGCTCGATCCGGCGGAGGTCGGGGTCGATCGTCCGCGGGGTGGGGCGCTCGCGCAGGGACCACGCGCCGACGGCGGCTCCGGTCGCGACGACGACGGCCGCGAGCGCGAGCGCCCCGCCCCGCCCCCACCGCCGGAGCGGTCCGGTCACCGTCGGCCCCCGATCAGTCCCGCGCCGAGCCGATCGTGCGCAGGAACGGCCACGAGGCCGAGAAGTGCGCGAGGTCGGTGCCGTACGGACAGTCGTCCCGCAGGTCGAGCACGAGGGGGTCGAAGTTCGGGTTCTCGAAGTCGAACGCCCCGAGGAGGGGGTTCGCGTTCGCATCGCGCTCGGTCATCGGGTCGAGGCCGAAGACGTCCTCGATGAAGGCGAGCACCGACGAGAACTCGTACACCGTGTCGTCGATCGAGCCGCCGGCCGCGCTCGCGCCCGCCTTCGTGTACGGCGAGATGATGAGCGCGGGCGTCCGCGGCCCGAGGCCCATGATGTCGGCCTGGGGGGGCGGGACGGGGTCGTAGAAGCCGCCGAAGTCGTCCCAGACGACGACGATCGCCGTCGACTCCCAGTACGGACTCTCCATGATCGTGTTGATCTGGTGCACGGTCCAGTTCTCCCCGGCGCACGCGCTCTTCCCGCCGCCGGGGTGCTCGTTGTACGACTCGGGCGGGATGATCCACGAGACCTGCGGCATCTCGCCCGAGCCGACGTCGTCGATGAAGTTCTCCGGCGGCTGCACCTTGCTCCACATCTCGCCCTCGTACACGTGCCGGATCATCTGGAGGGCGTTCATCCACGCGTTCTCGTTCGCGTAGTACTTCCACGAGATGCCGGCCTCCTCGAGCTGGTCGGGGAGGACCGGGATGTCGAAGCAGAGGCGGACCTTGCCCCAGTACCCGCCGATGTCGTACGCGTTGCTCCCGTTGCGGTTGATCTCGCGCTCGAGCTTCAGGATGCGATCCTCCTCGCCCCGGATCTCGTCGGGGTCGAAGCGGGTCGCGAACTCCGTGTCATCTCCGCAGTAGCTGCCGGGCGTGTCCGTCGTCGACTTGTTGTCGACGATGAGGTTCGACTGCGCGGCGACCGCGTAGAGGTGCTCGGGGAGCGTCGGTCCGTACATCGAGGTGAAGAAGTGGTCGGCGAGGACGAACCGGTCCGCGTACGCCCAGTAGTTCGGGAGCGAGCTCCGGTCGTGGTAGACGTAGCCGCTCAGGTCGCTCCCGTACAGGGGCGCCTTGTCCTCGGAGACGGTGATGACGCCGTTCATCCGGTTGAAACCGTTCATCGCGCCGTCGTTGATCGCGACGAGCCCGCAGCGGAAGCAGTGCGTGAGGTCGTGGGCGATGATGTCCGGCGCCGGCTTCAGCGGCACGACCGGTCCGTCCTCGCAGCCGTCCTCGGTGCACGTGATCGTCCCGCCCTCCGTCGCGCCGGTCGCACCCGGGTACGTCGCGAAGTAGCTGTTGAAGGAGCGGTTCTCCTTCACGATGAAGACGATGTGCTCGATCGGCGTGTCCGACGGGTGCTCGCCGCTCGGCGACGTCGTCGTCGGACGCCCGCCGCCGCCGGCCCCGCCGCCGTCACCCGCGAGGAGGTCCGGGACGACGAGGTACGCGCCACCGGCGAGGGCGAGCACGACGCCGAGCGCGGCGAGCCGACGCCGGCGGTACATCGCACGACGGCTGCGAGCCGACATCGGCGGCCGGCGGACCGGGCCGCCGCGGGGATCCATGCGGCGAGTATCGCACGGGGGCCGTCGCGAGGAGCGCGAGGACCGCGATCGCGATCCACGCGCCGGACGCATGGCCACCCTCCATCCCCGGAGGCGGTGGGACGCAGAGGGTGCGCGTGCGCGACCGGAGGTCATCGAGGAGCGCCGACGGTTCGTCCGCGAGGTTCGTCGCCTCGAACGGATCGGCGACGAGGTCGTAGAGCTCCTCCTCGCCCGTGCCGTAGCGGACGTACTTCGCGTCGGCGGTGCGGACCCCGCAGTACGACGGGACCGGCGTCCCGCCGCCGAGGTGCTCGAGGAGCACCGCGTCGCGCCAGGCCACGACCTCGCCGCGCAGGAGCGGCGCGAGGCTCGTGCCGTCCGTCGCCGGATGCGCGACGCCCGCGAACTCCGCGATCGTCGGCGCGAGGTCGACGTTCGCGACGAGCTCGGTCCGCGTCGCCGGGGTCGGGGCACCGAACGCCTCCGGCGCGCGGATCACGAGCGGCACGCGGATCACCTCCTCGTACGGGGCCTCCTTCTTCGTCCAACGGTGCTCGCCGTAGGCGAGGCCCTGGTCGGACGTGAAGACGACGAGCGTGCGGTCGAGGCGGCCCGCGCGCGCGAGCGCGTCGAGGATCCGCCCGATCGCCCGGTCGACCGCGAGGAGCGAGCGGTCGGCGTCGGTCCGGATCGTCGCGAGCGCCGCGCGGTCCCCCGCGTCGAGCGGCGGGAGCGCGCGGACCCACGCCGGCTTGTCGGACACGTCCTCCTCCCCGACGGTCGGTGCCGACGTCCGGCTCGGCACGACCGCGGCGGCGTCCTCGGGCGCCGGGGTCGAGGGCTCGTGCGGCGCGTACGGCGCGAAGGTGAGGAACAGCGGGCCCTCCGCGCCCTCCACGAAGGCGACCGCCTCGTCCGCGAGCCGATCCGTCGCGTACGTCGCGAGGTCGCGCTCGACCATGCCGTCGACGGTGAGCGCGTAGTCCGTGTAGAACGGGCGCACGAACGCGACCCACCGATCCCACCCGGGGGGCACGACGCCGGTGAGGGCCGCGTGCTGGTAGCCGTTCAGGTACTTCCCGACGTACCCGGTGGCGTAGCCCGCGTCGTCGAGCCACGTCGCGAGCGTCGAGCGGTCGTCGAACCACTCGTACCGGCCGAACGGCGGCGCGTTGCGGTACACGCGCGTCGTGTGCGCGAGGTTCCCGGTGAGGATGCTCGCGCGGCTCGGGCAGCAGAGCGGCGTCGTCGCGAACGCGTTCGCGAACGTCGTGCCACGAGCGACGAGCTCGCGGGCGAGGATCGGCATCGCGTCGAGCGAGTCCCAGCGCTGGTCGTCCGTGACGATGAGGACGATGTCCGGTCGCGGTTCGGACGCACGCGCGGGAGGGTCGAGGGACATCGCGGCCGCAGCGGCGAGCGCCACCGCCGCGACCGCGCGCCTCAGGCGGTGCGGCGGACGACCCACAGGCTCTCGGCCGGGAAGCGGCGGGCCCACGCGAGCGGCGCGTAGAACGCGTAGGTGCTCCGCGCGTTCGCGGGCGGCCGGAGCTCGATGAGGTCCTCGACGGAGAAGCCGTTGCGCCGGAAGAGCCGGATCCATTCGCCGTAGGGGAGCATGAAGTCCACGGACTCCTCGTCCCACCTCCGCATCCCGAAGTAGTCGCGGGCGAGGCGCTCGCCGACGCGATCCTTCCGGTCGTCCCAGCACACGAAGTGGAACGCCGACGAGTGGTTGAAGACGAGACGGCCGCCGGGACGCAGGACGCGGGCGACCTCGGGCACCGTCACCTCCGGATCGGCGAACGTCATCGCGCCGTGGTCGCAGACGACGAGGTCGAACGACGCATCGGCGAACGGGAGCCGCTCCCCGTCCGCCGTGACGAGCGGGACCGGCGTGCCGACCCGCTCAGCGAGGGCGACACCGTGCCGGAGCTGCTCGATCGAGAGGTCGATGCCGACGACCCGCGCGCCCTTCCGTGCGAGCGCGATCGACCACTGCGCGCCGCCGCACCCGTACTCGAGGACGTCGAGCCCCGCGACGTCGCCGAGCGCTCCGACCGACGATTCGGGGATGCCCCAGACGCCCCACCGTGGGCGGTCGACATCGTTCAGCTGCGCCCCGTGGAGCCGCTGGTACTCCGCCGCCGCGCCGTCCCAGTAGCGACGGTTCTTCCGGACATGCCGCGGCGTCCGCGGCGCAGAGCTCATGCGTCGGTCGCGGTCGCGTCGCCGGTCGCGTGGCCGGTCGGGTGCGGACCGCGGTCGCCCGCGAGGAGGTCGAGCGCGTGCGGGGCGATCGGCAGGAGCACCGCGAGGCCCTCGCGGACGCCCGTCGGACTCCCGGGGAGGTTCACGATGAGCGTCGCGCCGCGCGTCCCGGCGACCCCGCGGGACAGGGCCGCCATCGGCGTCGACGCCGCACCGGTCGCGCGGAGGAGCTCCGCGATGCCGGGTGCCTCGCGCTCGAGGACGGACCGCGTCGCCTCCGGCGTCACGTCGCGCGGCCCGAACCCCGTGCCGCCGGTCGTGACGACGAACGCGATGCCGCGCGCCGCGAGGTCGGTGAGGAGCGTCGCGATGCGGTCGGCCTCGTCGGGGACGAGGTGGCGTTGCACCGCGAACCCGACGTCGACGAGGAGCGTCTCGGCCTCCGCGCCCGAGCGGTCCTCGCGCGTCCCGGCGACGACGCCGTCGGAGACGGTCACGACGGCGGCGGTCCGGGTCGCGGGCGCGGCAGGTCGACTCACGGCGACATGCTCGCAGACGGCCACGGTGCGCGGGCGGGGGTAGCCTTGCGCCGTGGAGGCGTGGATCGACCGGCTCGCGGCGGCGCTCGGCGAGGAGCCCCTCGCGCCCGAGGAGGTCGAGGACCTCCTCGCGGCGGCCCGAGAGGTCGCGCACGGGGTCGAGCGCCGGGTGACCCCGCTCACGACCTTCCTCGCCGGGGTGGCGGTCGGCAGGGCCGGCGGCGCCGGCGACCGCGGGACACGGCTCGCCGAGGCGCTCGCGATCGTGCGTCGGAGCGTCGCGGAGGAGACATCCGGGCCGGACGCGTAGGCTGTGCGTCCCATGGCCGGGACGACCCCTCCGCGCGGACCGCTCGTCGACGGGTTCGGCCGCGTCGCCGACGACCTCCGGATCTCCGTCACCGACCGCTGCAACTTCCGCTGCACGTACTGCATGCCCGCCGAGGGGCTCGACTGGCTCCCGAAGGCCGACCTCCTCACGTTCGAGGAACTCGCGCGGCTCCTCGGCGTCTTCGTCTCCCTCGGCGTCCGCTCGCTGAAGGTGACCGGCGGCGAGCCGACCGTCCGGGCCGACCTCCCGGTCCTCGTGCGGATGTTCCGTGCGGCCGGTCCCGAGCTCGACATCTCGATGACGACGAACGGCGTGCTCCTCGATCGCCTCGCCGCACCGCTCGCCGAGGCGGGGCTCGACCGCGTCACCGTCTCGCTCGACTCGCTCCTGCGCCACCGGTTCGCCGAGATGACCCGACGCGACGCGCTCGAGCGCGTCTTCGCCGGGATCGCCGCGGCCGAGGAGGCCGGGCTCACCCCGATCAAGATCAACTGCGTCGTGATCGGCGGACAGAACGAGGACGAACTCGTCGACTTCGCGCGCTGGTCGCGCGAGACGGGGCACGCGGTGCGCTTCATCGAGTACATGCCGCTCGACGCGCAGCAGGCTTGGGAACGCGACAAGGTCGTGCGCTCCGCGCGGATCCTCGAGACGATCGACGCGGCGTTCCCGCTCGCGGCCGAACGGCCCGACGCCGAACCCGCGACGTCGTACCGGTTCGCGGACGGCGCGCCCGGCGGCGTCGGCGTCATCGCGTCGGTCACCGAGCCGTTCTGCGACGACTGCAACCGCGTGCGCCTCACCGCGGAGGGCCAGGTCCGCGCGTGCCTGTTCGCGCTCACGGAGACCGACCTCCGGGGACCGCTGCGGGCCGGCGCGTCCGACGACGAGCTCGCCGAGCTGATCCGGGGCGACGTCGCGGGCAAGTGGTCCGGGCACCGGATCAACCATCCGGACTTCGTGCGGCCGGATCGGCCGATGTCGTCGATCGGTGGCTGAGCGGGGCGCCTAGCGCGTGAGCGGCAGGACCGGCACGACATCGGGGTGCGGGAACCCGAGCACCTGCGCGTAGAACGACAGCTCGGATTCGAGCGAGCGGACGATGTTCTCGGCCTTCCGGAACCCGTGGCCCTCGCCCTCGAACGTCACGTACGCGTGCGGGATGCCCTTCGCGGCGAGCGCGGCGACGAGCGCCTCCGACTGCGCGGGCGGCACGACGCGGTCGTCGAGGCCCTGGAGCACGAGCATCGGCTTCGTGAGACGGTCGGTGTGGTGGAGCGGCGAGCGCTCGTCGTACACGGCGCGACCCGACGGCCACGGCGCGACGATGCTGTCGAGGTAGCGCGCCTCGAACTTGTGCGTGAACTCGGCGAGCGCCGCGAGATCGGAGACGCCGTAGTAGCTCGTCCCCGCCGCGAACCCCTCGGCGAACGTGAGGAGGCAGAGCGTCGTCCAGCCGCCGGCGCTCCCGCCGCTCGCGACGACGCGCGTCGCGTCGACGAGGCCCGCGTCCGCGAGGTGCCGCGCGGCGGCCGCGCAGTCGTCGACGTCGACGATCCCCCACCGGCCGTTCAGCGCACGCCGGTAGTCGCGCCCGTACCCGGTGCTCCCGCGGTAGTTCACGTCGACGACGGCGAACCCGCGGCTCGTGAAGAACTGGATCTCCGGGTTGAACTCCGTGTCCGTCGCGGCGGTCGGCCCACCGTGGGACAGGACGAGGAGCGGCGGGAGCTCGCCCTCGGGGGCGACGAACTCCGGGTTCGCCGGCGGGTAGTGGTACCCGAACGCGGTCGCGCCGTCGGTCGTCGGGAACGCGATCGGCCGCGGCACGGAGAGGTACGCCGGGTCGATCGCCGGGATCTCCGCCTCGCCGAGGACGACCCGCGTGCCGCGCACGGCGACGATCGGGAACACCTCCTCGAACGGGAGGTCGAGGTCGAGGAGCTCCCCGGTCGCCGGATCGAGGATGCCGACCGGCGTCGTCCCGGCGACCTCGCGCCGGCAGACGATCCGACCGTCCTCGAGGAACCCGTACGTCGAGTAGCCGAACACCCACGCCGGGGTCCCGAACTCCTCCGACCGCGGGGCGAGCGCGCGGAGTCCACCGTCCTCGACCGCGTAGAGGTTCCACCACCCGGTGCGGTCCGAGACGACGTGGAGCACACCCGCGGGGCTCCACTCCGGCTGGAAGATCGACTCGTCCGGCCCACCGGCGACGCGGCGCGCCGCGGCGAGCGAACCGTCCGGGCGCACGTCCGCGACGTAGGCCTCGGTCCCGTCCCAGGGCATCCGCGGCTGGTCCCACGCGAGGAACGCGAGCCGCGCGCCGTCGGGGGAGAACCGCGGGTTCGCGTAGAAGTCGTGCCCCGCCGCGACGACCTCGGGCTCGCGAGAGCCATCGAGCGGGATCCGGACGAGCTCGTTCGTGACGGACCCGTCGTCACCGTGCCGCTCGCGGACCCACACCATGTCGTCGGTCCCCGGACGGAACCGTCCGTCGGCGTAGCGGAGCGATCGTTCGGTCGGGGGCGCGGGCGTGATCGCGATCGGATCCTCCCCCGGTCGGACGCGGTACAGGCGCTGGTCCCCGAAGTCCGCGTAGACGGCGACCCCGTCCCGAGCGACGTACGCGCCTCCCCCGTACTCGTGGACCGAGGTCCGGACGTTCACGCCCGCGGGGACGACGTCGACGAGCGTGCCGTCCGCGCGGCGCCGCATGAGGACCGTGCGTCCTTCCTCGGCCGGGCGGGATTCGCCGAGCCAGACGTCGTCGCCATCGATCGTCGGCGCCATCGCGAAGCGACGGCTGCCACGGGTGAGGAGGTCCGGGGTGATCGGCGAGATCCAGGAGCCGTGCGGTCGGGTCTGCGGCATCAGCGCTTCCCGCAGACCACGCGGGTGACCTGCATGTCCGCGTCCTTCGTGCTCACGACGTCGCGGAGCCCCTCGCGGCGCAGGAGCGTCGCGACGGCGCGCGCGCGATCGGGGCTCACCTCGACGAGGAACCATCCGCCCTTGCGGAGCCACGCGTGCGACTCGCGCACGGCCCGCGTGAGGAGGCCGAGGCCGTCGACGCTGCGGTCGGTGAGCGTGTGCGGCGGCTCGTACGACGTGATCTCGACCGGGAGATCGGCGAGTTCGTCGCGCGCGACGTACGGCGGGTGGATCGCGATGACGTCGACGGTCCCCCGGAGCTTCCTCGGGAGGCCCGAGTAGACGTCTCCGACGACGAAGTTCGCGCGCAGCCGGAGGTTCCGCGCGCTCCGGCGTGCGGCGGCGATCGCGTCGGCGGCGATGTCGGTCCCCCAGACCGAGGTACCCCACGTCTCGTTGCGGACGGCGAGCGACACCGCGCCGGCCCCGCACGCGAGTTCGACGAACACGGGCTTCTCGCGGCGCGCGAGCCGACGGATCGCCTGCTCGGCGAGGAACTCGCTCGAGTCCCGCGGGACGAAGACCCCCGGGGGGACGATGACCTCGATGCCACGGAACTCCGCGAAGCCCTTGATGAGCTGGGTCGGCTCGCCGAGCGCGCGTCGCGAGACGTAGCCGCGGAACCGCTTCGCGTCCGCGACGCCGATCTCCTCGTCGGGGTCATACTCGTCGGATGCGAGCGCCCACAGGAGGAGCTCCTCGGCCTCGATCTCCTCGCGGTCCTTCTGCCAGTGGTCGATCGCGGGCGACGCCTTGAGCGTCGCGATCGCTTCGTCGAGGAGCTCGGAGGCCTTCACGCGGCGCATCCTAGCGGTGCCGGACGCGCGCGGGCTCGCCGGATGGCTCCGCCGACCGGCGCGCCCGTAGGATGGGGACATGGCCGAGGCGAAGCGCACGACGCGGACCCGCGCGCGGAAGGACGAGCACGACCTGTCGTCGGTCCGGCTGACGGGCGACCGGATCCTCGTCCGGCATCCCGGGTCGGGCGAACGCACCTCGCGGGGCGGGCTCCTCATCCCCGCGACGGCGCAGCCGGCGCCGAAGCGCTGCGTGTGGGGCGACGCGGTCGCGGTCGGTCCCGAGGTCCGGGGCCTCCGGGTCGGCGACGCCGTGCTCTTCCTGCCGCAGTCCGGCCTCGAGGTGGAACTCGGCGGCGAGGACCTCGTGCTCCTGCGCGAGCGCGACGTCCAGGCGGTCGCGGCCGGCGAATCGCCCGACCACGCGCCGGGCCAGTACCTCTAGCGGCGGACGCCGGCGAGCGACCGGCGGAAGGAGGAGGCGACATGGAGATCGACCCGGTGTGCGGGATGGAGGTCGACCCGAAGACCGCGGAGTGGAAGCACGACTACGAGGGCGTGACCTACTACTTCTGCGCGAAGGGCTGCCTCGAGGACTTCGAGGACGACCCCGACGCCTACGTCGGCGAGGGTGCCGAGGGCGAACTCGAGTAGGCGCGGGGACGGGAACGGGCGGGGGGGGGGGGGGGGGGGGGGGGCGCGCCCGGGGGGGGGGGGGGGCGGGGGGGCC
>JBJTIF010000118.1:0-5716 GCA_046094825.1 Actinomycetota bacterium | reverse complement strand
GCACGGGCGACGATCCAGCCCTGGAGGTCCTTGCGGGCCACCTTGATCTCGCGGATCTCGGCGACCGGCTCGGCGATCCTCGGCGCCGTGGCGGGCCGGATCCGCGAGCTCCCCGAGCGGCATCCGGTTCGACTGGCAGGCGAAGCGCTACCGCGAGCAGGCGTCGCGGTTCTCGATGGAGGAGCTCCTCGCGATCCACCGTCGCATCGTCGACGCCGATCGGGCGATGAAGACGGGCGCGCCGGAGGACGTCGTCCTCGGGGTGCTCGTCGCGGGGATCGCGGGGGGGTCGGCCGCCTAGCGGCCCGACCCGTCGATCAGGACGCGGACTTCGCGGCCGCCTTCGCGAGGCGGGACTTGCGCCGGGCGGCCGTCCGCTTGTGGACGACGCCCTTCGCCGCGGCCTTGTCGAGCGCACGGGCGGCGTCGCGGCTCAGCTGGGTCGCGGTGGCGTCGCCGGCGTCGGCCGCCGTGCGCGCCTTCTTCGTCGCCGTCTTCAGCGCCGAGCGCACGGCCTTGTTCCGGGCGGCGGCACGCTCGTTCTGCCGGTTCCGCTTGATCTGCGACTTGATGTTGGCCATCGGGCGCGGAGTCTACCAGCCACCCGCCGCGGGGCCGACCCACCCGTCGGGCGCGCCTCGTCCCGGGCCGCGGACGGGCCGCCCGTACGATGGGCCCCGTGACCCACACCGCCCGCATCCGGAACTTCTGCATCGTCGCGCACATCGACCACGGGAAGTCCACCCTCGCCGACCGCCTCCTCGAGGTCACGCACACGGTGGCCGTTCGGGACATGCGGGCGCAGTACCTCGACAAGATGGACCTCGAGCGCGAGCGGGGCATCACGATCAAGGCCCAGGCAGTGCGGCTCGCCCACCGGGTCGACGGGGTCGACTACGAGCTGAACCTCATCGACACCCCCGGGCACGTCGACTTCTCCTACGAGGTCTCGCGCTCGCTCGCGGCGTGCGAGGGGGCGATCCTCCTCGTGGACGCGGCGCAGGGGATCGAGGCGCAGACGCTCGCGAACTTCCACCTCGCCCGCGACGCCGGGCTCACGATCGTCCCGGTCCTGAACAAGATCGACCTGCCCCAGGCCGACCCCGATGCCGCACGGGCCGAACTCGCCGGGCTCGTCGGTTGCGACCCGGCGGAGATCCTCGCGGTGAGCGGCAAGACCGGCGCCGGGGTCGAGGAGCTCCTCGCGCGGGTCGTCGCGCGGGTCCCCCCGCCCGCCGGTGATGCGGACGCCCCGCTCCGCGCGCTCATCTTCGACTCGAGCTTCGACCCCTACCGCGGCGTCGTCGCCTACATCCGCGTGCAGGACGGGACGCTGCCGTCGCGGACCCGCGTCCGGCTCATGGCGGTCGGTCTCGACACCGACGCGGAGGAGGCCGGCGTCTTCTCGCCGGAGGCGACACCCGTCGATGCGCTCGGACCCGGCGAGGTCGGCTACCTCATCACGGGGATGAAGGACGTCCACCTCGCGAAGGTCGGGGACACGATCACCGTCGCGGGCAAGCAGGCGGCGGCCACGCCGCTCCCCGGGTACCGCGAGCCGAAGCCGATGGTGTGGAGCGGGCTGTTCCCGGCCGAGGGCGGGGACTACTCCGAGCTCCGCGAGGCGCTCGACCGGCTGAAGCTCTCCGACGCCGCGCTCCAGTACGAGCCCGAGACCTCCCAGGCGCTCGGGTTCGGGTTCCGGTGTGGGTTCCTCGGCCTCCTGCACATGGACATCGTGAAGGAACGCCTCGAACGCGAGTTCAGCCTCGAACTCATCGTCACGGCGCCGAACGTCGAGTTCCACGTGCGTCGCGGGACCGAGGACCTCGTCGTCCACAACCCCTCGGAGATGCCGACGCCGGGGACCTTCGACGAGATCCGTGAGCCGATCGTCCTCGCCACCGTCATCACGCCCGCGGCCTACCTCGGCGCCGTCCTCGAGCTCTGCCAGGCGAAGCGCGGCGATCTCATCGACATGAAGTACCTGACGACCGAACGCGCGGAGGTCCACTACCAGCTGCCGCTCGCCGAGATCATCTTCGACTTCTTCGACCAGCTGAAGTCGCGGACGAAGGGCTACGCCTCGCTCGACTACGAGCCGATGGGCTACGTCCCCTCGGACCTCGTCCGCGTCGACGTGCTCCTCCACGGCGAACCGGTCGATGCGTTCAGCAGCGTCGTCCACCGCGAGAAGGCCTCCTCGTACGGCCGCACGATGGTCGAGCGGCTGAAGGAGCTCATCCCGCGGCAGCTCTTCGACGTCGCGATCCAGGCGGCGATCGGCTCGCGGATCGTCGCGCGGGAGACGGTGAAGGCTCGGCGCAAGGACGTCCTCGCGAAGTGCTACGGCGGCGACATCACGCGCAAGCGCAAGCTCCTCGAGCAGCAGAAGAAGGGGAAGGCACGCCTGCGCCGCGTGGGGAAGGTCGACGTACCCCAGGAGGCGTTCATCGCGGCGCTCCGCGTCGATCAGACGAAGCCGTCGGCGGAGAAGCGATGAGCGCCGGCCTCTACGTCCACGTGCCGTTCTGCCTCACGCGATGCGGCTACTGCGACTTCAACGCGTACGCGGGGCTCGACCACCTCGCACCTGCCTACGTCGAGGCCCTCCGCCGCGAGGCGGATCTCCACGCCCCGGCGTGGACGGGCGAGTCGATCGCGACGATCTTCCTCGGCGGCGGGACACCGACGCTCCTCGCATCCGAGGCACTCGCCGGCTTCCTCGACCACGTCCGAGCGGGCTACGACGTCGAGGCCGACGCCGAGATCACCGTCGAGGCGAACCCCGACACCGTGGACGCGGCGACGTTCGCGGCGCTCCGCGGTGCCGGCGTCACCCGCGTCTCGCTCGGGGTCCAGTCGTTCGATCCCGCGGTGCTCGCGTCCCTCGAACGCGTCCACGGGCCCGACGCCGCGCGTCGCGCGGTCCGCGCGGCGCGCGGCGTCGGGGTCGACGACCTGAGCCTCGACCTCATCTACGGTGCGCATGGGGAGACCGACGCGTCGTGGCGGGCGACCCTCGAGGAGACCGTCGCGCTCGCACCCGACCACATCTCCGCGTACGCGCTCACGATCGAACCCGCGACCCCGCTCGGTCGGTCGATCGCGGCGGGGCTCGCGCCGGCACCGGATCCCGACGTCCAGGCCGATCGCTACCGGATCGCGTGCGAGGTCCTCCGGTCGGCGGGGTTCGAGCACTACGAGGTCTCGAACTGGGCGCAGCCCGGGCGCGAGAGCCGCCACAACCTCGGGTACTGGCGGCGCGCGCCCTACCTCGGTCTCGGGGCCGGCGCGCACGCCTTCCGCGGCGATCGTCGGTGGTGGAACGTCCGGCCCCCGCACGAGTACCTCGACCGCGTCGGGCGGGGCGAGCTCCCCGTCGGCGGCGAGGAGCGGCTCGGCGAGGAGGAGGTCCACATCGAGGAGCTCTCCCTCGGGCTCCGCGTCCGCGACGGGATCCCCGCCGGGCTCGTCGACCCCGAGGCGGCCCGCCCGTTCGTCGAGGCCGGACTCCTCGCCCTCCACGGCGACCGGATCACCGCGACCGAGGACGGCTGGTTCGTCCTGAACGCCCTCGTGCTCGAGCTCGAGCCTCGTCTAGCACTCTCCACCTGAGAGTGCTAGAACTGGGGGCGTGGAACCCGAGCTCGGCCCCCGGAAGCAGGCCGTCCTTCGCGCCGTCGTCGAGGAGTTCGTCCGCAGCGGCGAGCCCGTCGGGAGCGAGCGCGTCGCGGAACTCTCCGGCCTCGGGGTGTCCTCGGCGACGATCCGCAACGAACTCGCGGCGCTCGAGGAACTCGGCTTCCTGACCCACGCGCACACGTCCTCCGGCCGCCTGCCGACCGACCTCGGCTACCGCCGCTACGTCGACGCGCTCCGTGGCGGGACGAAGCTCCGCGAGGCGCAGCGGCGGGCGATCGCGGGGTTCTTCGCCGACACGATGCTCGACCTCGAGCACGTGCTCCGCGGCACGACGCAGCTCCTCTCGCGGCTCACCCAGTACGCCGGCCTCGCGCTGCCGTCGGCCGATGCGGAGGAGGCCGTGCTCCGCGTCGAGGCCCTCGACACCGGTCAGTCGATCCTCGTCCTCGTCGTCGGGCAGCACGGCGGGGTCGACCGCGCCTCCCTCGACCGACCCCTCGGCTTCGACGCCGCGACGCTCGAGGCGCTCGACCGTCGGCTCGCGGGGGCGTTCCGAGGACTCCCGCGTTCCGACGCCCAGGCGGTCGCGCTGCGCATGGCGGGGGAGGCGACGGGCCCCGAGCGCGACGTCCTCCTCGTCGTCGCCGACGTCCTCGCGCGCGAGCCGGAGGGTTCGGGCCACCTGCTCATCGGCGGCGCCGCGAACCTCGCGGACGAGGAGGCGCGGTGGCGCCGAGACACGCTCCGTCGGCTCTACGAGGCGTTCGAACGCGAGTCCGAGGTGCAGCGGCTCCTGCGCGACGTCACCTCCGACGACGTGTCCGTGACGATCGGCGCGGAGCATCCGCAGACCGGCGCCTGGGCAGCCGCGCTCGTCGCGGCACCGTTCCGTGCGGGGACGACGGCGCTCGGGACGATCGGCGTCGTCGGACCGACGGCGATGGACTACGCGACGGTCGTCGCGTCCGTGCGGGAGGTCGCCCGTCGGCTCTCCGAGCTCGCGACGGCCCTCGACGGCCGATGATGTCGGCGGTCGACCTCTACGAGCTGCTCGGCGTCCCGCGGGACGCGACGCAGGACGCGATCAAGAAGGCGTACCGTGCGCTCGCGCGTGAGCTCCACCCGGATGCGAGCGGCGATCCGGCGACGGAGGAGCGCTTCAAGGAGGTCACGGCCGCCTACGAGATCCTGTCCGACCCGGCGAAGCGTGAGCGTTACGACCGCGGTCCGATCGCGGGCTTCGGCGGTGCGAGCCCCTTCGGCGATGTCGCCGACATCTTCGAGGCGTTCTTCGGAGCCGGTGCGTTCGGCGCGCGTCGCGGCGGCGGCGCACGCAGGACGCGCGTCCAGCGCGGCGAGGACCTCTTCGCGCGCCTCGATCTCACGTTCGAGGAGGCGGCGTTCGGGACGCACCGCGAGCTGCGGATCGAACGCCTCCAGCCCTGCGCCGCGTGCGCCGGGTCCGGCGCGGCGGCAGGGACGTCGCCCTCGCGGTGCGGGGGCTGCGCGGGGACGGGTCAGACGCAGGAGGTGCGGCAGAGCATCTTCGGCACCGTGATGACCGCCATGCCGTGTCGCCGGTGCGAGGGCACGGGGGAGGAGGTCCTCTCGCGGTGCGACGCGTGCCGCGGCCGCGGTCGCGAGGCTGCGACCGCGACGGTGCCGATCGACGTCCCGCAGGGCGTCGCCGACGGGCTCGAGATCCGGTTGCCGGGCGAAGGCCACGCCGGCCGTGCGGGCGGGCCCGCGGGCGACCTCTACCTCGCCCTCGGGGTCGCCGGGCACCCGGTGTTCGAGCGGCGCGGGCAGGACCTCTTCGCGGTCCTCGAGGTGCCGCTCACGACCGCGGCGCTCGGTGGCGACGTCGAGGTCGCGACCCTCGACGGCGCCGAACGGGTCGGCATCGCCGCGGGGACGCAGCCGGGGGAGATCGTGCGTCTCCGCGGCCACGGGATCCCGAACCGCGGCCGTCGCGGCCGAGGCGACCTCTTCCTCTCCGTCGCCGTCGCGGTGCCGCGTCGCCTCGGCCGCGACGAACGAGCGCTCCTCGAGCGGCTCGCCGAGCTCCGCG
>JBJTIF010000117.1:0-6018 GCA_046094825.1 Actinomycetota bacterium | reverse complement strand
CGAGATGGTCATGCCCGGGGACAACGTCGAGATGACCGTGGACCTCATCGCCCCGATCGCCATGGAGGAGGGGCTGCGCTTCGCGATCCGCGAGGGCGGCCGCACCGTGGGCGCCGGTCGGGTCACGAAGATCCTGAAGTAACGAGCGGACGACCGAGGAACGGGGAGACGAGGCGAGCGACGTGGCGGGACCGAAGATCCGCATCAAGCTCCGGGCGTACGACCACCGGATGCTCGACGTCGCCGCGCGCGACATCGTCGACCACGTCACCCGCACGGGGGCGAAGGTCGTCGGCCCCGTGCCGCTGCCGACCGAGCGCTCGATCTACACGGTCATCCGTTCGCCGCACAAGTACAAGGACAGCCGCGAGCACTTCCAGATGCTCACGCACAAGCGGGTCATCGACATCGTGGACGCCACCTCGAAGACGGTCCAGGAGCTCCAGCGCCTGAACCTCTCCGCCGGGGTCGACATCGAGATCAAGCTCTGATGGCCGCGGTCAAGGGCATCCTCGGGACGAAGGTCGGGATGACCCAGATCTTCGACGACACGCGCGCCGTGCCGGTCACCGTCCTGCAGGCTGGGCCCTGCCGCGTCGCGCAGGTGAAGACGAAGGAGCGCGACGGCTACGACGCCGTCCAGCTCGCGTTCGGCGAGCCCGCGAAGGTCGTCTCGAAGCCGATGCGCGGCCACTACGGCAAGTCGACGATCCCGGCGGCCCGACACCTCGTCGAGCTCCGGACCGAGGACGCCTCGTCCTACGAGCCGGGGCAGGTCGTCGCCGTGGACATCTTCAAGCCGGGCGACATCGTCGACGTCGTCGGCGTCTCGAAGGGCCACGGCTTCGCCGGGGTGATGAAGCGCCACGGGTTCGGCGGCCTGTCCGCGAGCCACGGGACGGAGCGCAAGCACCGGTCGCCGGGCGCGATCGGCGCGTGCGCGACCCCGTCGCGCGTCTTCCGCGGGATGCGGATGGCGGGCCACATGGGCAACGAGCGGGTGACCGTCCTCAGCCTCCGGATCGTCCAGGCCGACGCCGCCCGGAACCTCCTGCTGATCCGCGGGGCGGTCCCCGGGCCGAACGGCGGACTCGTGATGGTGCGCTCGGGCGTCAAGGCCCCGGTCGGGAAGGGGGCGTGACGATGGCGAAGCTCTCCGTCGTCGACGTCGCCGGCAAGAGCGTCGGGGAGCGCGAGCTCCCGGGCGAGCTCTTCGAGGCGAAGATCTCCGTGCCGCTCATGCACCAGGTCGTCGTGGCGGGCATGGCGGCGATCCGCGCGGGCACGCATGCGACGAAGACGCGCGCGATGGTCTCCGGCGGCGGCAAGAAGCCGTGGCGTCAGAAGGGGACCGGGCGTGCCCGTCAGGGGTCGACCCGTGCGCCGCAGTGGAGCGGCGGTGGCGTGTCCCACGGCCCGCAGCCGCGCGACCACTCGATGCGCGTGAACAAGAAGATGAAGCGCGGTGCGCTCCGATCCGCCCTGTCCGACGCCTTCGTGTCGGGCAAGCTCGCGATCGTCGATGCGCTCGCATTCGACGCCCCGAAGACGAAGCGCGCCGCGGAGGTCATCGAGGCGCTGCAGCTCGGGGGCCGCATCCTCCTCGTGCTCCCCGCGCCCACCGAGGACGGCGCCGTGGAGAAGTCCTTCCGCAACCTCCCGCAGGTCCGCATCGCCTACGCCCGGAGCCTGGGCGTCTACGAGGTCATCGCCGCGGATCGCGTCGTCTTCACCCAGTCCTCCATGGACGCGCTCACGCAGGGAGGTGCGTCCGCGTGAAGTCCCCCCGCGACGTCATCATCCGGCCGATCGTGTCCGAGAAGTCCTACGCGGGCATCGAGGCGAACACGTACACCTTCCTCGTCGACCCGCGCGCGAACAAGACGGAGATCAAGGAGGCGGTCCAGAAGATCTGGAACGTCCGGGTGCTCTCCGTGAACACCCTGAACCGCAAGGGCAAGGTGAAGCGACGCCGCTTCACGACCGGCAAGCGCGCGGACGAGAAGCGCGCGATCGTCACCCTCGCCGAGGGCGACGCGATCGAGATCTTCGAGAGCGGGAACTGACGCCATGGCCGTCCGCAAGTACAAGCCCACGAGCCCCGGCCGCCGCGGCGCGAGCGTCGCGCGGTTCGACGAGCTCACCCGGTCGACGCCGGAGAAGTCGCTCGTCCGCAAGGGGCGCAAGCGCGCCGGGCGCAACAACAAGGGGCGCATCACGACGCGTCACCAGGGTGGCGGGCACAAGCGGCGGTTCCGCGAGATCGACTTCCGTCGCAACAAGGACGGCGTGCCGGCGAAGGTCGCGCACATCGAGTACGACCCGAACCGCAGTGCCCGGATCGCGCTGCTCCACTACGCCGACGGGGAGAAGCGCTACATCCTCGCCCCGAACGGCATCGCGGTCGGCGACCGGATCGAGTCCGGGGAGGGCGCGGACATCCGTCCGGGCAACTCGCTGCCGCTCCGCAACATCCCGGTCGGTACCGTGATCCACGCCGTGGAGCTGAAGCCCGGCGCGGGCGCGAAGCTCGCCCGCTCCGCCGGCACGAGCATCCAGCTCGTCGCGAAGGAGGGCCGCTACGCGACCCTGCGCCTCCCCTCGGGGGAGATGCGGCTCGTCGAGGCGACCTGCAAGGCGTCGGTCGGCGAGGTCGGCAACGCCGAGCACGAGCTCGTGCAGCTCGGCAAGGCGGGCCGCGCCCGGTGGAAGGGCCGTCGTCCCTCCGTCCGTGGTGTCGCGATGAACCCCGTCGACCACCCGCTCGGCGGTGGCGAGGGCAAGTCCTCCGGTGGCCGTCACCCGACCACCCCGTGGGGCAAGCCCGAGGGTCGCACGCGGAAGAAGAAGAACCGTTCGAACCGCT
The DNA here is from genome assembly GCA_046094825.1 of Actinomycetota bacterium. GTDB lineage: Bacteria > Actinomycetota > UBA4738 > UBA4738 > HRBIN12 > JBJTIF01. The sequence continues at coordinate 3,152 of JBJTIF010000117.1, read as the reverse complement.
ACATCATCCGCCGTCGTGGAAAGGGGCGTGGCTAGATGCCCCGCTCGATCAAGAAGGGTCCGTTCGTCGACGACCACCTCATGGGCAAGATCGTCGACATGAACAAGAAGAGCGAGAAGAAGGTCGTGAAGACGTGGTCGCGTCGGTCGACGGTCGTGCCCGAGATGGTCGGGCACACGATCGCCGTCCACGACGGGCGCAAGCACGTGCCGATCTACATCTCGGAGACGATGGTCGGGCACAAGCTCGGGGAGTTCGCGCCGACGCGGACGTTCCGCTCGCACGCCCGGGCCGAGAAGACGACGGGGCCGCGCTGATGGAAGCCCGGGCGACGGTCCGCTACGTGCGCATCACGCCGCAGAAGGCGCGGCGCGCGATCGACCTCATCCGGGGTCGTCAGGTGGAGGAGGCGCGTCGTATCCTGCGGTTCTCCACGCTCGGCGCCTCGAAGACCCTCGCGAAGGCGCTCGAGTCCGCGGTCGCGAACGCCGAGCAGCAGCCCGGCGGCGCGCCCCGCGACCTGGTCGTCGACCGGGCGTGGGTGGACGAGGGACCGACCCTGAAGCGCTGGATGCCTCGCGCGCAGGGGCGGGCGACACCGATCATGAAGCGCACCTCGCACATCACGTTGGTCGTGAAGAGCACGGGAGACGAGCGCTAGTGGGCCACAAGGTCAACCCGTACGGGTTCCGGCTGGGGGTCATCTACCCCTGGAAGTCGAACTGGTTCGGCGGTCGGGACTACGCGGACGCCCTCCACGAGGACGTCTGGATCCGCCGGCACATCCGCCGGCGGCTCTCGCGCGCGGGCATCTCGTCGATCGACATCGAGCGCAAGGGCGACCAGGTCTGGGTGTTCATCCGGACCGCCCGCCCGGGCATCGTCATCGGCCGCAAGGGTGCGGAGGTCGACAAGATCCGCAAGGACATCGAGCGGGTCACGAAGAAGCGCGTCGACGTGAAGGTCGAGGACATGAACTCCGCCGCGAGCTCGTCTCGACCGGAGACCGATGCGACCCTGCTCGCGCAGGGCGTCGCCGAGCAGCTCGCCGGCCGCGTGTCGTTCCGCCGGGCGATGCGCCGGGCGGTCCAGACCGCGATGCGCGCGGGCGCCCTCGGCGTCCGCGTCCAGTGCGGCGGACGCCTCGGGGGCATGGAGATGTCGCGGCGCGAGTGGTACCGCGAGGGCCGCGTGCCGCTCCACACGCTCCGCGCGCGCATCGACTTCGGCACCGCGATCGCGAAGACGACGTTCGGCGTCATCGGCGTGAAGGTGTGGGTGTACCACGGCGACGAGATCCCGCAGACGGAGCAGCAGACGGAGCGCCTCCGCGCCCGTGCGCTCGCCCAGGCCACGACCGGCGGGGGCGCGTCGACCGGCGCGCTCATCACCGACCCGGCCGAGGCCGCCGAGCCGGTGGCCCCCGTCGTCCCCGTGGAGGCCGCCGCGGACGCGCCGGTCGCCGCGCCCGCGGATGCGCCTGAGGGGGGTGCCGTCTGATGCTCGCCCCGAAGAAGGTCAAGCACCGGAAGGTCCACCGCGGTCGGCGTCGCGGGCTCGCGAAGAGCCCGGGCGACGTCCACTTCGGCGACTACGGCCTCATGGCGCTCGAGGCCGCCTGGATCACGAACCGCCAGATCGAGGCCGCGCGCGTGGCGATCACGCGCCACATCAAGCGCGGCGGGAAGGTCTGGATCAACATCTTCCCGGACAAGCCGGTGACGAAGAAGCCGGCCGAGACCCGCATGGGCTCGGGCAAGGGCAACCCCGAGGGGTGGGTCGCCGTCGTGAAGCCGGGTCGCGTGATGTTCGAGCTCGCGGGCGTCACCGAGGAGCTCGCCCGCGAGGCGATGCTCCGCGCCGCCCACAAGCTCCCGATCAAGACGAAGTTCATCCAGCGGGGTGCCGCGTGAGCACCGCGAGCGAGTTCCGCGAGCAGGCGAGCGAGGACCTCGTGGCGCGCCTCGACAGCCTGAAGGAGGAGCTCTTCAATCTGCGGTTCCAGCTCGCGACCGGGCAGCTCGACAACCCCTCGCGGATCCGCGAGGTGCGCCACGACGTGGCCCGCATCCTCACGGTCCTCCGCGAGCGCGAGCTCGAGACCGCCGAGGAGACCCGATGACCCCGGAGGAGCCCGTGCAGGAGACCCCGAAGTCCACGGTCGCGTCCGCGCCGGCGCGCACGACGCGCCGGAAGGTCCGCACCGGCGTCGTCGTGTCGGACGCGATGGACAAGACCGTCCTCGTGCGGATCGACCGCAAGGTCCGCCACCCGCTCTACGACAAGACCGTCGGACGCTCGACGAAGCTCGCCGCCCACGACGAGGCGAACGAGGCGAAGGTCGGCGACCTCGTCCGGATCACGGAGACCCGCCCGCTGTCGAAGACGAAGCGCTGGCGGCTCCTCGAGATCGTGGAGCGTGCGAAGTGATCCAGCAGGAGACCCGCTGCAAGGTCGCCGACAACACGGGCGCGCGCGAGGTGCTCTGCATCCGCGTGCTCGGCGGGAGCTCCCGCCGCTACGCCGGGGTCGGCGACATCATCGTCGGCTCGGTGAAGGACGCCCTGCCCGGCGGCGGCGTGAAGAAGGGCGAGGTCGTGAAGGCGGTCGTCGTGCGCACCGTGAAGGAGCGCCGCCGTCCGGACGGCTCGTACATCCGCTTCGACGACAACGCGGTCGTGCTCATCAACGAGCAGCGCAACCCTCGGGGCACCCGCATCTTCGGGCCCGTGGCCCGGGAGCTCCGCGAGAAGCGCTTCATGAAGATCGTCTCCCTCGCGCCGGAGGTGATCTGATGCCGGGCCTCGACATCCGCCGCGACGACACCGTGAAGGTGATGGCCGGCAAGAGCCGTGGCCACACCGGCCGCGTGATCCGGGTCGACCCGACCCGTGGTCGCGTCATGGTCGAGGGCGCCGCGATCGCGAAGAAGCACCAGCGCTCGAGCGGACGCCGCTCGACGAGCGGCAGCCAGCTCCAGCAGGGCGGCATCATTGACACGGAGCTCTTCATCGACGCGTCGAACGTCCAGATCGTCTGTCGCGCCTGCGGCAAGCCGACGCGCGGCGGCCCCCTCGTCCCCGCGGACGCGTCGAAGGCCCGTGTCTGCCGCACGGGCGGGGGGGGACTGTGAGCGACAACACCCCCCCCCG
>JBJTIF010000116.1:0-4323 GCA_046094825.1 Actinomycetota bacterium | reverse complement strand
CGCCGCTCGGCATCGAGGCGGGGTGGAGGCCCCTCGGCCGGGGCGCCGGGGGCCGGATCCGGGCGGGGCCCGCGCCCCCCCCGCGCCCCCCGCTCGACCTGTCGCAGTTCCTGTCCTTCGACCCCCCGCCCGCCTGAGCGGACGAGGGGTCCGCGCGACCTAGATCGCGCCGTTCACGAAGTACCAGGCGAACACCGCGGCCACGATCCACAGCAGCGGGTGCACCTCGTTCGCCTTGCCCCGGAGCGCCGCGATCACCGTGTAGGCGAGGAAGCCCGCGCCGACGCCGTTCGTGATCGAGTACGTGAAGGGCATGAGCAGGATCGTGAGGAGCGCCGGGATCCCGATCTGCGGGTCCGACCACTTGATGTCCTTCACGAGCGTCATCATGAAGTAGCCCACGATGACGAGCGCCGGTGCCGTCGCCTGGGCCGGAACGACCCCCGCGAGCGGCGAGAAGAACATCGCGAGCAGGAACATGATCCCCGTCACGACCGAGGCGAGCCCGGTGCGGCCGCCCTCCGCGACGCCGGACGCGCTCTCGATGTACGTCGTGTTCGACGACGACGAGGTGAGCCCTCCGACGACCGCCGCGAGCGAGTCCACGAGGAGGACGTTGCGCATCCCCGGGAGCTTGCCCTCCTTGTCGAGGAGGTTGGCCTCCCCGCCGATGCCGATCACCGTGCCCATCGTGTCGAAGAAGTCCGACAGCGCGACCGACACGATGACCGCGATCGCCGTTCCCGCTCCGAGGATCTGGAAGAACGAGAAGTCGACCTGACCGATGAGCGAGAAGTCGGGCATCGCGACGACCGAGGTCGGCAACGCTGCGACCTTGAACAGCAGCGCCGCGACCGTCGCGCCGAGGATCCCGAGGAGCAGCGCTCCACGGACCTTGCGCGCCACGAGCCCGGCGCTGATGAGGAACCCGATGAGGAAGACCGCGACCGGCTGGCTCGTGAGGTCGCCGCCCAGCGCGAGCGGGGTGGCGCCCTCCGGCGAGACGATGCCGGCCTCGACGAGCCCGATGAGCGCGATGAAGGCACCGATGCCGATGCCGATCGCGCGCTTCAGGTCCAACGGGATCGCGTTCACGATCGCCTCGCGGACGCCCGTGAGGACGAGCACGAGGATGAGCAGACCCTCCGCCACCACGACGCCCATCGCCTGCGGGAACGTGAGCCCCCCGCCGACGAGCGCGTACGCGACGAAGGCGTTCAGCCCGAGCCCCGCGGCGATCGCGAAGGGGTAGTTCGCGAACACCCCCATGAGGATCGTGAGCACGCCCGCGGCCAACGCCGTCACCGAGAGCGCCTGCGCGAAGGGCAGGCCGGCGCCGTCGAGGCCGAGGATCGAGGGGTTCACGAACAGGATGTAGGCCATCGTGAGGAAGGTGGTGAGCCCGGCGATGACCTCGGTGCGGACGTTCGACCCGCGCTCGCGGATCTTGAAGAGCTGATCCAGCATCCCGCCGAGGCGGGCCTCTGGCGCTCGCGCCATGCATCCTCCTTGATCGAGGGAACGCAGACGCCGGGGTGCCTCCCGATCCTCCCCGGCGGTCGGGCTCCGTCTGATGGGGAAGTCAGGCGGAATGTAGGCACGCCACGGGTGCGATGCAAGGAAGGCGGGGAAGTTCCTCCCCGGCTATCCTTGCCGGACCGCGGGAGGCTCCGCGGGCACACCTGAGGCACAGGTAGGAGGGATCGGGCGTGACGGAGCGACGCGAGACGAAGGCGGAACGCAAGGAGCGGGCGCGGCGCGAGCGGCTCGCCCTCGAGGCACAGGCGGGACGCTCCCGCCGCAACCGGACGGTCGGGATCGTGGTGGCGACCGCCGTCGCCGCGGCCGCGATCACGTTCGTCACGACGCGGCCGCCCGCCCCCGACCCCGCGCCGGAGGGCCTCGATGCGGTCCTCGCCTCCGCGACGCAAGCGCAGGCGGCGGCGGGATGCCAGGACGTCGTCACGGTCCCGCCGTACACGCCAGCCACGATCGACCGCGCGCACGTGGGGAGCGAGGAGGTCGACGCGATGCCCGCGCTCTCCACGTACCCGACGACGCCTCCGACTTCGGGCCCGCACGATCCGAACGTGCTCCCCGCCGGCATCTACGACCGCAGCCCGAGCATCGGGCCCGCCCTCCACTCGCTCGAGCACGGCGGTGTGATCATCTGGTACTCACCCGAGGCACCGGCCGAGGACATCCGCGCCCTCACCGACTTCTACGCGCGCGAGGACATCGCGGGCGAGCGGGTCATCGTCGCGCCGTACGACTACCCCGATGAGGGGGCGGCGGGGTCGCTGCCGGATGGCGCACAGATGGCGATGGTCGCGTGGCACCGCATCCAGGCATGCGCGTCGATCGACACGGCGGCGGCGTTCGGCTTCACCGCGCGGTACGCGTTCCCCACGTACAACCGCGAGGCCTACCTCGGGGAGGCGCCGGAGCCCGGCGCGCAGATGTAGGTCAGGCGGTCGAGAGCTTCGCTCGACACGTCCCTCCGTCGGGCGCGCACGTCACGATCCCGTTCTGGAAGCGCGCGCGCGTCGCGCCGTTCGAGAGCGTCCGCACGTCGCTCGTCGGGAACCCGAGCTGGCCACGCGGCCCCTTCTTCGAGAGGTAGAACGCGAGCAGCTCGCCGTCGAGCGAGAAGGCGCCGAGCTCGGGGCCCTGGAAGATCGTCGCGGCCGCGAAGCGCTGGCGCAGCCCGCTCTGGACCGTCGTCTGCGGCGTGAGCGCCTCCCCGGGGCCGCACATGAGCGCGTCGTACTTCGCGCGGACCGCGCCGGTCACGAGGAGGTTCACCCCGATCCACAGCCGGTCGTCGCGGAGCCCGAGGCGCGACTGGAGCGTGTTGCCGCTGATCGTCGCTGAGCCCGCGTCACCGGTGACCGTGACCTGGAGGATGCGCCCCGACGCGCCGCGCTCGTCGACCGTGAAGCCGGTCACCGTGCCCACGGAGGAGAGCTTCAGCGCGGCGGTGACCTCCTCCGCCGACCGTGTCACGGTCCACGTCGCGCTCGGGTTCGCGCTCACGTAGTCGCCCGGATCGCACACCCCGCGGAGGTACGGGAGCGGCGTCCCGCCCCAGACCGCGTCGTTGTCCTCCGTGTGCCCTCCGCTCGACGACATGTAGTAGGCCTGGATCGGGTCGCCGTCGTACGTGACGATCTGCCCCGCGGTCGCGTCGACGGCGGCGACCCACCGCGCGCCGCCGGGACCGGTCTCCTTGTCGGCACCGATGTAGACCTGGTCGTACGTCGTCGACAGGACCGCGCAGTCGCAGGGGCTGCGCCGCTGCGAGACGAGCGCCTTGTTCGCCGCGTACGTCCGGGCAGCGATCGCCTGCGTCTCGAGCGCGGCGGCGGGCCACGAGCTCGGCACCTCGCCGAGGCCGTAGAGGTACTCCTCCATGTCGAGGACGACGACGAGCCGGATCGAACAGACCTTGCCGCAGAGGTGGAGCCCGAACTCGAGCGTGCCGCGCGCGAACGTCCGGCCGCTGTCGAGCTTCACCGGGGACCCGTCGAGGGTCGCGGAGAGCCGATCGGTGGTCGACCCGACCGGTCCGGCGACCGACGTCCCGCTCGCATCGCGGATCTCGAAGCCCGCCGTCCCCGACGGGACGACGGTCCAGGCCTCCCCCGCCGGGACCGTGGCGACCTCGGCGTCCCCGACCGAGAGCGGCACGTCGGCGCTCGTCGCCTGGATCCGGACGCTCGCGCGCCCGGTGCCGAGGCCCACGCGCAGGGGCTCGCCGAGGTCGAAGGACCCGATCTCCGTGTCGGTGTAGTAGTGCGCGAGGATGTCCTCGGCGCTCCACCCGGACTTCGCGAGCCCGAACGCGCCCCACTGGGACATGCCGATGCCGTGTCCGTAGCCCGAACCGTAGAAGGTGAACGTCGTCTGCGCGGCGGCGCCGGTCGGCGCCACGAGCGTGGCGGCGACGGCGAACGCGACGAGGGGAAGGATGAGTCTGCGGCGCATGCGACCTGTGGATTCTACCGAGGGGGTCCGGCGGGGTGTGGGATGCCCCGGTCGTGCCGGCATGCGCGCTCCGACCCCTGCCCCCCGCGCGCTCGCGCGCGGACCGAGGAGCGCCTAGCCGGCGCGCTCGCCGGGTCCGACGCCGATGCCGCGGAGCTCCGCGCCCGCCGCGACCGCAGCGCCCTCGGCGAGGACGCAGTCCTCGACGAGGGCACCCTCCCCCACCGACGCGCGCGGACCGACGATCGAGCCGCGGGGGCGGGGGGGCGGGCGGCCCGAGCGCCCCCCCCCCGGGCGGGGCGCCCCCCGGCGCGCGCCGGGGGGGGCGCGCCGGGC
>JBJTIF010000115.1:0-9767 GCA_046094825.1 Actinomycetota bacterium | reverse complement strand
CCTCACGATCGCGATCACCGACGGCGTGACGTCCGTCGTCGCGGGGACCGACACGACGTACACCGTGACGGTCTCGAACGTCGGCGGCGGGACGGCGCCCGCGACGACGAGCACGACGACCGTCACGATGCCGACCGGGGTGACGTACAACCGCGTGAGCGGCAACGCGTTCAGCTGCACCTGGGCGACCCCGACGCTCACCTGCGTGAACCAGAACTCGATCCCCGTTGGGACGGACGCGAGCTTCGACGTCGCGGTGTTGCACGCGGCGACCACGGTGTTCAGGGCCGACTGCGTGAGCGGGCCCGTCGCCCGGTAGTCGACGCTGCTGCCGGAGGCGGTCGTCGGCGGCACCTGGAGCGCGAAGTAGGCGCCCGGCAGGAGGTTCGAGAAGGACCACGCGCCGAGCGAATCCGCCGTCACGGGGTTCGTGATCGCCGCGCCCGCGGCGTTCGTCGTCACGAGGGTGTCCCCGGCGTCCCAGACGCCCACCTTCGTCGCGTCCGCGGCGTTCGGGTCGTCCTTGTAGAGGAAGACCTGCGTGCCGGGCAGCTTGCCGTCGGCCTTGTTGCCCTTGCTGTTCGCCACGCCGTCGCCGTTCAGGTCGTACCAGGAGAACCCGGAGGCCGAGTTGCCGCCGCGCGCAGCGAAGAAGCGCGAGGTGGAGGTCGTCGAGTACGTGCCGCGGAGGTCGATCTTCCAGACGCGGAGCGCGTCGGTGGAGGCCGGGTCGAGCGTGCCGTACGCACCGAGGTCCGCACCGGTCCGGACGTAGTTCGCGGGCACCGTCACGGTGACCCAGTAGAGGCCGTCGGGCAGCTGCGAGAACGAGAAGGAGGGTGCGGCGTTCGTGATCGTGACGCCCGCTGCCGCCTTCATCTGGTACTCGCTCGCGGCACCGTCCCACGTCCCGGCCGTCGACTGGTCCTTGTAGATCTTCACGACCGAGGTGGCGAGCCCGAGGTCGCCCGCGTCCGCGACGCCCGAACCGCCCGTTGCGTTGCGGTCGTCGTAGATGGCGCCGGTCACGACGACGCCGTCGTCACGGGTCACGAGGAACTGGTTGTTCGCGCTCGAGACCCCGCTGGTCCCGGTGATGACGACCTTCAGCACCTGGCGGTTCGGCGTCACGACGGTGGACGTCGGGGCCGAGGCCGTCGTCCCCGCGCCCGACCCGACGAGGAGGGCGCTCTGGGCGTAGCAGTCGGTGCCGAGCACGCAGGGGGCGGGGGGTGTCTGGACGACGTAGAGCGTGCCGGTCGGCAGGCCCGAGAACGAGAACGTGCCGTTCGTCCCGGCGGTCGTCGTCCAGGACGCGGCCCTCGCGCCGCCGTTCACCTTCGCGTTCAGGAGGGTGTCCGTCGCGTCGAGCGACCCCGCGGTGGAGCCGTCGTCGAGGTAGATCTGGAGCAGCGCACCCGCGAACGGCGTGCTCGTCTGGTTGAGCCCGTCGCTGTTCAGGTCCTCGAACACGGCGCCGGAGATCGTGGCGTTGTCGTCGCGGGTGTCGAGGTAGCGGTTGCCCGTGCTCGTCGCGTCGACGGCGGAGGCGACGACCTTCAGGACGTTCACGCCGAGCGAGGTCGTCGTCGTGTCCGTCCCGGTCACGCCGGGAGCCGACGCCGTCGAGGAGTACCGCGGTGAGGTCTTGTCGGTCTCGACGACGAAGAACGTCCCCGTCGGGAGTCCTCCGAGCGAGAAGGTGCCGTCCGCCGCCGAGGTCGCGCTCGCCGCGCGAGTCCCGCCGTTCGCGATCGCGTAGATCTGCGTGTCGTCGCCCGCACCCGCGTCGTACGTGTCGTTGCCGCCGTCGAGGTAGACGGCGACGGTCGCCCCGGGGAGGGCCGTGTTCGTCTGGACGATCCCGTCGGCGTTCAGGTCGTCGAAGATCGTGCCGGAGATCGTGACGTTGTCGTTGCGCGTGTCGAGGAACCAGTTGTTCGCGCTCGTGGTCCCCGCGGTCGTGAAGGTGACCCTGATCTCCTGCGTCGTGAGGGGCGTCGTGGCGACCGTCGACCCCGTCCCCTTCGCGACCCCGGTGAAGGTGTAGCCGCTCGGTGCCGCCGTCTGGCGCAGGTAGTAGATGATGCCGCCGCTCGTCTTCGAGTTGAGCCCGGAGAACGTGAACGCCCCGCCGGCCGCCGTCGTGACCGTGCCGAGCGAGGTGTCTCCCGCGGTCTTGCCCGTCGACCCGTCGGTCTCCCGCCAGAGCTCGAGCGTCACGCCGGAGAGCTCGGTCGCCGAGGCGCCCTTGATGCCGTCGGCGTTCTTGTCGTCCCACGCCGTCCCGCTGATCACCGACTGGGGCTGGATGAAGAAGTTCTTGCCCGAGAGCGCGCCGCTCGCGCCGAGGCTGATCGACAGGACGTTCGAGGTCCCGAGCACAGCCACGTGGTTCGCGTACGACCACGCGAGCCGGTAGTTCGCGTTCGCGTAGAGGTTCGCGATCTGGAAGGCACCGCTCGCGCCCGTCGTCGCACTGCCGATCGCGGAGTCACCGGCGTCGTAGGCGCCGTTCGCGTTCGTGTCGAGGAAGAGCGTGACGACGGCACCCGCGATGAGGGTGTCCCCCGCGTTCTTCGCGTACGTTCCGGTCCCGTCGAGGTCGCCGTACACGGTCCCGGACACCGTCGCGTTCTTCGCCCGGACGAAGAGGGCCGCGGTGCTGGGCTCGCCGATCGCCGTCACCGGCGTCTCGAGGATGTCCTGCCCGCCCGCGAGCGTGAGCGAGCGCGTCCACGTCGTCGGGGCCGAGTCGGGCTGGGGCGTCTGCACCCAGCCGGTCGGCACGTCGGCGGCGGCGATCGTGACGGTGTACGCACCCGCGAGGAGTCCCGTGACCCGGTAGACGATCGCGGTCGTCCCGAGGACCGGGTCGACGACCGCCGAGGCCGTGGTCGCGAGCCGCGTCTGCCCGTTCGCCACCCGGGTGAGGGTCACCTGGACGCCGCTCTTCGCGGGCTCCCACGCGCCCGAGGAGTCGGCGTTCACCGCGCCGCTGCCGTCGAGGTCGTCGTAGACGACACCCTGGATCGTGTACGTGGCCGGCCCCGCGAAGAACCGGTTGTCGGCGTTCGTCGACCCCACGTCGGTCGCATCCACGCGGATGCGCTCGATCGTCTCCGTCGCGGCGGTGGTGCCCGTCCCCGTGCCCGCCGACGATGCGGTCGAGAGGTAGTCCGTCGGAGCCGAGGAGCTCTTCACGAGGAAGTAGCGGCCGCGGACGAGTCCGCTCCACGAGAACGCCCCGGTCGCCGTCGTCGTCTGCGCCGTCCCGATGAGACGGTCGTTCGCGACGTCGAAGACGTTCTGGGTCCCCGCGGTCGGGTTGTCCCAGTAGAGGCTCACCTCCGCGCCGGCGAGGCCTCCTTCGTTCACGCCGGGCGTGACCTCGGTGAGCGTGCCGCTCGCGTCGAGGTCGTCGATGACGAGGCCACTGATCGTCCGCGACGCGTCGGAGACGAGGAACCGGTTGTTCGTGTGCCGCGCCTGGATGTTGCCGTTCGCGACGATGCTCACGCGGAGCCGCGTGTCGGACACGTACGCCTGCGTCGCCGTCGTGCCGCCGCCCGAGGTCACGAGCGTGCCCGGGACCGCGTTCGTCGCCGCGTAGCCGGTCGGGACGGCCGTCTCGTCGAGGAAGTACGTGCCCGCGGTGAGGCCCGTGAAGCTGAAGACGCCGGCCGCGGTCGCCTTCGCCTCGATGACGGCGTCCCCGGCGTCGAAACCGCCGACCGTGCCCGTGAGGGGCGCGTCCCGGTAGAGCGTGATCGTCGCCGAGGGGCTCGCGAGAGCGCTGTCGCCCGTCACCGCGCGGTCGGCGGCGGTGTCGTCGAGGATGAGGCCGGCGATCTCGTAGTCGTCGCGCGAGATGAGGAACTCGTGCGAGGTCGAGCTCGTGTTGCCCGCGTTCGCGTCGATGACCACCTCGATGATGCTCGCGGACAGCTTCGTCGCGGCGCCCGTGCCGAGGAGCGCCTCCGTCGAGCGCCAGTGCTCCGTCGCGGTGTCGGGCGGCGAGACGGCGAGGACGTACGTGCCGTCGGCGAGCGCCGAGCCGGTGCGGATGTTGCCGAAGCCGAAGGACCCGATCGGGTTCGTCCCGCGGGACGTCGTCGAGCCGAGGACTGTCGTCCCGTCCGAGGCGTAGAGCGTCACCGTGACGCCACCCTTGCCGGCGTCACCCGTGCTCAGGAGGTCGGCCGCCGCGTCGTTGAACACCGTGCCGGAGATCGTGAAATCGCTCTGGTCGAGGAAGCGACCCCCGGCGTTCGTGCTCGTGTGGACGTCGATCGTGACCTTCAGCGGGTCGCTGTCCACCTTCGACGCGGTGGTCGTGCCTGCGGTCGTCGAGCGCTCGAACGCGTTCGTCGAAGGGAAGTCTCCGGGGTTCGTCTCGACGACCCAGTACGTGCCCACGAGGAGCGTGCCGAACGAGTACGTGCCCGCGAGGGTCGTCGTCTGGGCGGCGCCGATCTGCGTGTCGCCGACGCCGTACGCGTCGTCGCCGTTGTCGCGGTAGAGCGTGACGACGGCGCCGCGGAGCGCCCGGTCGGGCCCGGCCGACTGGTACGTCGCGTCGCCGTTCACGTCCTCGGTGACGAAGCCCGAGATCGTCGAGGTGGCCTTCGCGTCGAGGAAGGCGTGGCCAGCGCTCGCGAAGCAGTTCGTCGCGATCTGGATCTCGATGCGGTCGTTCGAGCTGTCCCCGACGATGCCGCCGGCGGCGGCGTCGGTCACGAAGCCGGTGGACTGGAACGTCGCGGCGTTCGTCTCGTTGAGGAAGTACGTGCCGATGACGAGGTTCGAGAAGGTGGTGTCGGCGGCGGCGGACGACGCGGTGCTCGAGACGAGGAAGTCGGAGGCGTCGTAGGAGCCGACCGTCCCCGCGCGGGGGTTGTCGCGGTAGAGGGCGAGCGTCGCGCCCGCGATGCGGGTCGTCTCACCGGCCTCCCTCGCGCCGTTCGCGTTCACATCGTCGTAGACGGCTCCGGCGATGCTCGCGGTCGCCGCGGCGTCGAGGAAGAGGTTCTCGTCGCTCGTCGCCCCGTCCGCCGTGACGGTCACCTTGATCGAGTTGTTCAGGTAGATGCCGCTCTGCGCCCAGGCCTCGGTCGGGATGACCGACGTCGTCCCCGTCCCCGACCCGGCGATCGCCGCGGTCGAGGCGTAGGCCGCGAGGTCGGTCTCGATCACGTAGTACGTGCCCTTCATGACCGACCCGAACGCGTACGACCCGGTCGTGGTCGTGGTCGCGTAGAGGACGTCCTGTGCGTCGTAGGACCCGACGGTGCCCGCGCTCGGGTTGTCGCGGTAGAGGTTCACGGTCGCGGCGCTCGGCAGGGCGAGGTCGCCGCCGGTCTCGTTGCCGCTCGCATCGACGTCGTTCAGCAGTCGACCCTCGATCGACGAGGTCGCCACCGCGTCGAGGAAGGTGCTGCCCGTGCTCACCGCGGTGCCGCTCGCCTGCACGACCTTGATGACGTTGAACCGGTACGCGTCGGCGAGCCCCGTCCACGGGAGCGGTGCCGCCTGCGCCGGCGAGACCCCGGTCGAGGCGAGGTTCACGCCGGTCTCGGCGCACACGCCCGCCTCGCAGAGGATGCCCGCGCTCGGGTCCACCTCGACCACGAAGTACGTGCCGCCGATGAGGCCCTCGAACGACCACCCGCCGTACGCGTCGGTCGTCGCGGTCGGGAAGGCGGTCCCCGTGATCGGGTCGACGGCGCTGTCGACGTTCGGGTCGAACGTGCCGTTGCCCGTGTCGCGGTAGAGGCGGACGGTCGACTCCTGGACGACCCCGAGCTCGGTGCGCTCGATCGTGCCGTTCGCGTTCGCGTCGTAGGCCACGGTGCCCGAGATCGACCCCACGCGGCGGGTGTCGAGGAACTTGTTCGCGAGCGTGGCCCCCGAGACGCCGTTCGACGCCGGGTCGAAGGCGACCTTGATGACGTTGTTCGCGAGGGCTCCGCTCAGACCGGTGACCGCGGTGGAGTAGCCGCCCGACCCCGGGATGGTGCCGAGCGAGACGAGGTCGGGGAAGAGCGCCGTCGGATCGGTCTCGACCGCGAAGTACGTGAGGTTCCGGAGGTTCGAGAAGCTCCCCGTGCCGAGGGTCTTCGACGCGGTCGAGGTCCGCAGGGTGCCGACGAGCGCGTCGGAGGCCGGGTCGAAGCTCCCGTCCGCGCCGGCACCGGTCGCGTTCACGCCGTCCACGTAGAGCTTCACCTCGACGTCGCCGAACGCGGTGTCGCCGGTGTCGTCGAGGCCGTTCGCGTTCGTGTCGCGCACGACCTTCACCGCCAGCGTCTTGTCGTCGTCGTAGATCTGGAACGTCTTCACGTTCGCCCCGACGCCGGAGAAGATCGCGTTCGTCACGCTGAAGGTGACGGTCGCCGTGCGGTCCGCCTGGGCAGTCGTGTTGGCGCAGAGCGTCACGTAGACGGAACTGTAGTCGTCGACCGACTGCGCGGACCCCTGGGTCCTCGCGTCGAGCGAGGTCGTGCAGGCCGCGCCGCTCGTGACGCCGCTCAGGGCGTAGGTCAGGGACACGCCGCTCGCACCACCGATCGCCGCGTTCGTGTGGGCGTTGAGGACCCGGACGATGAATTCGTAGGAGCCGCCGCTCTCCGACTGCCCGAGACCGCCCTCGTTCACGATGACGACCTTCGTGTCGTCGTTCTGGATCGTCCCGGTGCCGACGCCGTCCGAGTACGTCGCCGAGCTCGCAGGCGAGACGGTCCCGAGCGTGACGTCGAAGGTCTCGGCGAGTTCGGGGGTCAGGTCGCCGACCACCGGGACGGTGATCGTCGCGGTCGCCGCAGCGTTGTGGGAGTTGTCCGCCCCGATCGAGATCGGCGACGAGGGGGTCGCGGTGCCGAAGTCGCTCCCCGAGGCGGGGTTCGACCCGCTCCCCGCGACGGTGTACGGGATCGAGGTCGCGACCTCGGTCGCACCGGACCGGGTCACCGTGAAGACGAAGTTCGTCGTGCCGCTGTCGCCCTCGACCGCGGTGACGTCGGAGATCGCGATCCGCGGGGCCGTGTCGTGATCGGAGATCGTGAGACGGAACGTCGAGACCGACCCGCCCGAGGGCGATGCGGTGCCGAGCGTCGCCGTCGCGTCCGAGATGCGGACGAGGAAGGTCTCCGTGCCCTCGTAGATCCGATCGGCGCACAACTGGATGGAGAGCGACGCCGCGAGTCCCGCGGTCGCGCCGTCGGCCGGGGGCGTGATCGTGCCCGTCGTCGTCGAGGGGATCGCGAGGTAGTCGACGCCACGGACGCACCCGGTCGCCGCGAGCCCGGCGGTCGCCGCCCTGGCACCCGCGGGCGGGCTCGCGTCGTCCGTCGTCGCGTACGTGATCGTCCCCGTCGTGTTGCCGGACGCCGTGACCTTCACGCCCACGGTGAGCGCGTTGCCGCCCGACACGAAGACGGCCGCGCCGCTGCTGTGCGCGGCGGTCGTCCCGGCGGGGTGCGCGACGGGATCGACGGTGTACGTGTAGGCCGTGCCCGACCCCGTGCGTGCGCTGATCTTCAGGATCTCGGCGTCCACCTTCACGAAGAACGGGACGGCCTCGGGGGCGGCCGTCTCGGTGACGCTCAGCGTCGTGCTCCCGGACGCGGCGCGCGCGGAAAGGGTCCCCGTCTGCTTCTTGTACGTGTCCTCGGCCTGGGGGCTGTCGCAGCCCGCTGCGGTGCACGCGAGGGCGAACGCGATCCCGAGGTCGTCGTTCTGGATCACGACGGTGGACGTCGTCGTCGCGGGCAGCGTCGCCCCCGTCGGCGATGCGGCGAGAGTCAGGACGATCGTCTCGTCATCCTCCTTCGTCGTGTCGCCCGCGATCGAGATCGCGACGGTCTTCACCTCGGTGCCGCCCGAGGACCAGGAGAGTGTCGTGCCACTCACGGGGTCGGCGGTGTAGTCGCTCGCGTCGGCGGTCCCGGAGAGCGAGAACCCGACGGTCGCCCCGACCGCGGTCGCACCCATGCGGCCGACGTAGAACGTCGCCGGGGTGGTGCCCGAGTCCCCTTCGGGCGTCGAGATGACCCGCACGACGGCGTTCGCGGCCGCGGTCGCGGGAGCGGCGGCCCGGGTGACCGTGTACGTGTACTGGTTCAGGGTCGCCGTGGCGACACGAGCGGTCACCCGCATCTGCTCCGAACCGATCTGGATCGTGAACGGCACGGTCGGCGGCGCGTTCGTCGCGACCTCGTTCACGGCGAAGGAGGTCTGCGAGGTCGTGATCGAGGCGTTCAGGACACCCGTGATCTTCCGGACCGGTGCACCGACGAGGTGCAGGGCGGCCGCCGTCCCGTTCTGCGCCCGGGCGCTGATCGTGAGCGTGGTGCTCGAGACGCTCGAGACGGTGAGGAGTTCGCTGTCGACGAGGATCGTGAACGGCGTCGCGGGGAACGTGATCGACTCGGGCTGGACGAGCGTGATCGTGAAGGGTGCGGCGGTCGCGGCCGCGACCTCCGCGTTCAGGGCACCGAGGTAGCCGCCGGTCGACGCGGCGACGGTGATCGACGGAGCCGCGTCGTCGTTCGTGATCGTCCCGGTCGCGGACGGAGTCGTGAACGTGCCACTGCCGACGCCCGAGGCGAGCGTCGCGGTCGAGATCGTGGCGGTGAACGTCTCATCCGCCTCGTAGACGCTATCCGCCGTCGTCGTCACGGCGAACGTCTTCGAGGTGTCGTTCGCCGCGAAGGACAAGGTCGTCGCCGCGATCCCCGTGTAATCGGTGCCGGCGAACGCGGTCCCGTCCGACGTCGCGTACGAGACGCTGCACGTCTCCGTCCCCGTGAGACCGCCGCAGCCGCCGGTCTTCGTCACCGTGAAGGTGATCGTGCCGTTGCTCGCGGTCCCCTCGCTCCCCGAGCTGGCGGAGATCGCGAACGCGACTCCGTCGTCGTTCGCGAGACGCCCGGTCGCAGAGGTGGTCGCACCGAGGATCGCGTTCGTGACGGCAGAGATCGTGACGGTGAACGTCTCATCCGGTTCCGACGTCGCGTCGCCGCACATCGGGACGCTGATCGACCCCGATGCCGAGTTGGCCGAGATCGTCGCCGAGGTCCCGGAATTGACGTAGTCCACGCCGGACGTGCAGCTCGCGCCACCGGTCCCGGTCCCATCGGTGAGGGCGTACGTGACGACGAGATCGCCGGTGGCGGCCGCGGCACCGGTCACGGTGAGGGGGATGGTCATGTTCGTCTGCCCGCTGTTCGTCTCGAACGCGATCGCGCCCCCCACGACCACCGAGGTGTCGTCGTTCCGGAGGGTCACGGTGCCCTCGAAGACGGACGTGAAGGTGGTGGTGGTCGAGACCTGCACCTTGAACGTCTCGGTCGGCTCGGGCGTCGTGTCCGGGCACAGCTTGATCGTGATCGTCGTCGACGTGTTGTTCACGCTCCCGAGGCTCTGGTACGCCCCCGCCGAGGAGTTCGGGCTGATGTAGTCACTCGAGCCCGCACACGTACCCGACGAGGTGGCGCTCGTCGTCGTCTGTGTGCCCGCCTGCCCGGTGGCGGTGCCGTCGACGGTCCGCCAGTACATCGTCGTCCCACCACCGGAACCGGTGGAGGAGAGCGTGACGGTCACGGTCCCGGCGGCGCTCTCGTTGACGGTCGTGCTCGAGACGCTCGACGGCGCGTACGCCGCCCCGGTGTACGTCACGTAGGGGCCGCCGTCGCCGACGGGAGCACCGCCGACCGGCACGCCCCCCACCGTGCGCCCGGCGGCGACCCGACGGGGTCGGCGGTGCG
>JBJTIF010000114.1:0-4400 GCA_046094825.1 Actinomycetota bacterium | reverse complement strand
GCGCGCGGCCGGGACCGCACCGACCACGCGGCCCGCGTCGAGGTGCCGACGCAGGCGCTGGACGAGGAGGTCGTGGTCGACGTTGCCGGCGGCCGCGACGACGAGGTTCCCCGGCACGTAGTGCTTCCGGTAGAAGCGGTGGACCTGGTCGCGGGTCGCGCCGAGGATCGCGTCCTTCGTCCCGAGGATCGGTCGGCCGAGCGGGTGGTCCGGCCAGAGCGTCTCCTGGAACCGGTCGTGGACGACGTCGTCCGGGGCGTCCTCGTACATGTTGATCTCCTCGAGGATCACCTGCCGCTCCGCCTCCATGTCGGGCCGTCGGAGCGTGCTGCTGCGCAGCATGTCGCTCAGGTGCTCGACCGCGACCGGGAGGTCGCGGTCGAGCACGCGCGCGTGGAAGACGGTGGACTCCTTCTCGGTGTAGGCGTTCAGGCTCCCGCCGATCGCGTCGAACGCCTCCGCGATGGCACGCGCGGAGCGGGTCCTCGTCCCCTTGAAGAGCAGGTGCTCGAGGAAGTGCGACGACCCGCTCAGGTGCGGCGGTTCGTCCCGGGACCCCGTGCGGACGAAGAACCCGATCGCGGCCGATCGGGAGCCCGGCATGCGTTCGGACACGACCCGGAGCCCGGAGGCGAAGGCCGTCCGGCGGATCGGCATGCCGAGCCCCGGCCCGCCCGCTTACCGACGGGGGCCGCTGCGCCGCGAGCGGTCGCCGCGGGGCCGGTCGCCGTCCCGTCGCTCGCGGCGGGGCGCCTCCTCGACCTCCATGCCCTCGGGGATCGCCCACTCCTCGCCGATCGGCTTCAGGGAGATGCGGCCCGTCGGGTCGATGTCCTGGACCTCGACCTCGAGGAGGTCACCCTCCTTCAGCCCCGACTCCTCGACGGAGTTCAGGCGCTTGCCCTTGCCGAGCTTCGAGATGTGGACGAGGCCGTCGCGGCCCGGGAGCAGGTTCACGAACGCCCCGAAGGTCGTGATCTTCACGACCTTGCCGTTGAAGGTCTCCCCCACGACGAGCGGCCGCGGGTTCGCGATCTCGTCGATCATCCGGGCGGCCTCGTCGGCACCCTGACCGGCGACCGATCCGATGAGGACCGTGCCGTCGTCCTGGATGTCGATGTCCGCGCCGGTCATCGCGATGATCTCGTTGATCCGCTTGCCCTTCGGTCCGATGACCTCCCCGATCTTGTCGACGGGGATCGAGATCGAGATGATCCGCGGCGCCTTGGGGTTCACCTCGCTCCGCGGCTCGGGCATCGCGGCGAGCATGACCTCGAGGATCTCGAGACGTGCCTCCTTCGCCTGGAGCAGCGCGCCGGCGAGGACGTCGCCCGGGAGCCCGGTCACCTTCATGTCGAGCTGGATCGCGGTCACGAAGTCCTTCGTCCCGGCGACCTTGAAGTCCATGTCGCCGAGCGCGTCCTCCGCGCCGAGGATGTCGGTGAGGGTCACGAACGTGCCGCCCTCGGCGATCATCCCCATCGCGATGCCGGCGACCGGCGCCTTGATCGGCACGCCCGCGTCCATGAGCGAGAGCGTCGAGCCGCAGACGCTCGCCATCGAGGTCGAGCCGTTCGAGCCCATGACGTCGGAGACGAGGCGGAGCGCGTACGGGAACTCGTCCTCGTTCGGGATCACCGGCAGCAGCGCGCGCTCGGCGAGCGCCCCGTGGCCGATCTCGCGGCGACGGGGCGACCCGATGCGGCCGACCTCACCCGTCGAGTAGGGCGGGAAGTTGTAGTGGTGCATGTAGCGCTTCGTGTCCTCGGGATCGAGGGTGTCGACCATCTGCGTCATCCGGAGCATGCCGAGCGTCGTGACGTTCAGGACCTGCGTGTCCCCCCGCTGGAAGATCGCGGACCCGTGCGCCCGCAGGAGCACGCCGACCTCGGCGGAGAGCTTCCGGAGCTGCTTCGGGTTGCGGCCGTCGAGGCGGACGCCCTCCTCGATCACACGGCGACGCATCGCCTTCTTCTGGATGTCCTTGAAGGCGGGCGACACCTGCGACGCGCGCTCCGCGAACCCCTCGTCCCCCCACGTCGCGTGGAGGTGGGCCTTCAGGTCCTCCTTGATCGCGTCGAGGGCCGCCTCGCGGGCGACCTTGTCGGTCACGATCGCGCCCGCGAGCTTCGGGGCCGCGAAGGACTCGACCGCCGCGTACACCTCGTCGCTGTAGAGCGGGCGAGGCGTCCAGTCCCGCTTCGTGACGCCGTGCTCCTTCACGAAGGCGAGCTGGAAGTCGATCACCTCGGCGATCGCGCGCTTCGCCTCCTCGAGGCCCTGCGCGACGACCTCCTCGGTCGGCTTCGTCCCGCCGTCCTCGAGGAGCGCCCAGGCGCCGGTCGGCGCCTCGCCCTCGATCATGAGGATGTCGATCTCGCCCGCGTCGTTGCGGCGGCCTGCGACGACGACGTCGAACGTCGCCCCGTCGCTCTCCGCGTACGTCGGGTTCACGACCCAGGTCCCGTCGATGAGCGCGACGCGCACCGCGCCGACCGGACCCTCGAACGGGATGCCCGCGAGCATCGTCGCGAGGCTCGCGGCGTTCATGCCCGGGATGTCGTAGGGGTTCTCGTTGTCGATGCCGAGGACCATGATCACGACCTGGACCTCGTCGCGGTAGCCCGCGGCGAAGGACGGGCGCATCGGGCGGTCGGTGAGCCGCGCGGTGAGGATCGCGGTCTCCGACGGCCGACCCTCGCGCCGGAAGAAGCTGCCCGGGATCTTCCCGGCGGCGTACATCCGCTCCTCGACGTCGATCGTGAGCGGGAAGAAGTCGATGCCCTCGCGGGGCTTCGCGGTGGTGCAGGTGGCGATGACCTGGGTCTCGCCGTACGTGACGACGCAGGATCCGTGCGCCTGCTGGGCGAGCTTGCCCGCCTCGAACGTCATCGTGCGGTTGCCGATCGTGCGGCTGATGGTGGTGGCCATGGGCCGTGTCCTCCTCTACGGGCGCGGCGGTGCCGCGCCGTTGTCGGGGAGCGATGCCGGGCCGGTTGTCAGTGGAAGAGCGCCGGGAGGCCCGGCGACCCACCACTGAGAACCGACCGGAAGGGGCATCCCTCCGTGGGTCCGGTGGTGCGGATCGAGCAGGTCAGTGCCGCAGGCCGAGCTTCGCGACGAGGTCGCGGTAGCGCTCGATGTCCTGACGCTTGAGGTACTCGAGCATCCGCCGGCGTCGGCCGACGAGCATCAGGAGTCCGCGGCGGGAGGCATGGTCCTTCGGGTTCACCTTCAGGTGATCCGTGAGGTCGCCGATGCGACGCGACATGACCGCGACCTGCACCTCCGCCGAGCCCGTGTCGGTCTCGGAACGGCGATGCGACGCGATGATGCCGGTCTTCTGGTCCTTGGTGAGCGCCATACCGAGCCGGAAGGCTACCAGACCCCTCAGGCGAGGGGGCCGTCGAGCACGGGGCGGCCGTTCTCCACGATCGTCGCGGGCACGAGGGCGGCCTCGATCGTGCCGTCCGGTCGGACGAGGACGCGGGCGACCGCGGTCGTGGCCCCCGCGGTCGACAGGCGCGGCCAGACGAAGTTCCCGAGTCCGTAGAACACGGGCCGACCCCCGACCCAGCCGAGGGGCTGGAGCCGGTGCGCGTGGTGGCCGAACACGATGTCGGCGCCCGCCTCGACCATCCGCTGCGCGAGGGCCACCTGGAAGCCGCGCGGCGCCGTGTCGAGCTCGATCCCCCAGTGGATCCCGACGACGACGAGGTCGGCGACCGCCGCGGCGCCGCGGATCGCCGCGAGGACCTGCTCGGTGTCGTGGCCGTTCGTCGTCCCCGGTCGGTCCGCCGTGGCGGTCATCCAGGGGGGATCGAGCACCTGGCCGATCCCGACGATCGCGATCCGCCACCCGCCGACCTCGACGATCGCTGGCGCCATCGCCTCCGCGAGCGTCCGCCCCGCGCCGACGGTCGCGATGCCCGCGGCGCGCACCTGGACGAGCGAGTCGAGGAGGCCGCTCGCCCCCTGGTCGAACGCGTGGTTGTTCGCCTGGTTCGCGACCTCGACCCCCGCCGAGCGCATCGCCGGGAGCGCGAGCGGGTCGCACCGGAAGTTGAACGTCTTCACGACCGGGTCGACGACCGTCGTGGCCGGGCACTCGAGGTTCACGATCGTGAGGTCGTCGCGGACGAAGACCCCGTCGAGTCCCGACCACGGCCAGTCCCATCCCTGATCCGCGAGGACGGGGAGGTAGCCGGGGTCGAGGCTCACGTCGCCGACGCCCTGGATCACGATCGTCCGCCGCGGCGCGGCGGTCGGGGGCGCGGTCGCCGGCGGGCGCGGCCGCGCCGCGGCGGACGCGGTCGACGCGGGGGGGGTCGGGGCGGGTTGCCTGGGGGGGCGCGGGGGGCGGGGGGCCCGGGCCGCGGCGGCGGCGGGGGGGCGGGCGG
>JBJTIF010000113.1:0-4687 GCA_046094825.1 Actinomycetota bacterium | reverse complement strand
GCCTGCTCGGTGACGAGCCGGTCGATGCCGCGCGCGCGGTGCGCGACGCCGATCTCGTCCTGTTCGTCGTCGACGCCCGGAGCGGTCTCACGGAGGAGGACCAGCGCCTCGCGCGTGCGCTCCGACGTACGCCGACGCCGGTGCTGCTCATTGCGAACAAGGCCGACGACGCCCGAGATGAGGAGGCGGCGGCCGCGTTCGTGCGCCTCGGCCTCGGCGACCCGACGCCCGTGTCCGCGCTCCACGGACGCGGATCCGGGGACCTCCTCGACCGGATCCTCGCCCTGCTCCCCGAGGCCGACGAGGGTCCGGAGCCGGAGGGGATGCCGGCGTTCGCGCTCGTCGGGCGCCCGAACGTCGGGAAGTCCTCCCTCTTCAACCGACTCGTCGGCGAGGAGCGATCGGTCGTGTTCGAGCAGGCGGGGACGACCCGGGACTCGGTCGACGCCCGGGTCGCGTGGCCCCAGGGTGAGGTTCGGTTCGTCGACACCGCAGGGTTCCGACGCACCGGCACCGCACGCGGCGTCGACTACTACAGCTTCCTGCGCGCGGAGCGGGCGATCGAACGCTCGGACGTCGCGGTCCTCGTGCTCGACGCGGTCGAGGGCTTCACGACCGAGGACAAGCGCATCGCCGCACGCGTCCTCGAGATCGGCCGCGCGCTCCTCATCGTCGGCAACAAGTGGGACCTCATCGACGAGCGCGATCGCGCGTACGCCGATCTCCGCGAGGACGCCGCGCGGTTCGCCGACGCGCCGATCGCGCGCACGTCGGCGCGGACGGGGACGGGGGTCCACCGCCTTCCCCCGCAACTCCTCGACCTCCATGCGAGGTTCGGGTCGCGGGCGAGCACCGCGTCGGCGAACCGTCTGCTCCAGCGGATCCAGGACGAGCGACCGGGTCCGGTCCGGTACCGCTACGTCTCGCAGGTGGGGTCGCGCCCGCCCGCCTTCGTGCTGTTCGGGGGACGAGCCCCCGGGGCAGGCTACGAACGCTTCCTCGAGAACCGGCTCCGGGAGCACCTCGACCTGCGCGGCGTGCCGATCCGACTCCGGTTCCGCGCGAAGGATGGGGCCGACCGACGGGCCGCGAAGCGGAGCGGCTAGACTCGTGCGCACGGGCCGTAGCGCAGCTTGGTTAGCGCGTCTGACTGGGGGTCAGGAGGTCGCGGGTTCGAATCCCGCCGGCCCGACCGCGGGGGAGTGGGGACGATGGGTCAAACGGCATCCCGACGCGTGATGACCGTGCCGAACGCGATCTCGGCGGCCCGGATCGGGCTGATCCCCGTCTTCGTCGCGATGATCCTGGATCGCGACACGACGTTCCCGGGCCTCATCCTCTTCGGCCTCGTCTGTGTGACGGACTGGGTGGACGGCTACGTCGCGCGCCGGACCGGCCAGGAGAGCGAGCTCGGCAAGATCCTCGATCCGGTCGCCGACCGCCTCGCCGTCTCGAGCGGGCTCGTCGCCCTCGTCCTGCGGGAGGGCTTCCCGGTCTGGGCCGCGGGACTCATCGTGGGGCGCGACCTCCTGCTCCTGCTCGTGGGCGTCATCGCGTTCCTGTCGACGCGCGTGCGCTTCGAGGTGCGCTGGATCGGCAAGCGCGCGACCTTCCTCGTCATGCTCGCGATCGGTGGCATCTCGTGGTCGACCCTGGGCTATCCGTTCGGCCCGGCCCTCGGGGTCTTCGGGTGGGTGTGCTTCGCCCCTGGCATCGCGGGCGGGTACCTGGCGGCGCTCCTGTACCTCGGCGACCTCCGGCGCGCGCTCCGCGAGCGTGCTAGCGTCCCGCCGCCCACGGCTCGAGCCTGAAGGGAGCGGCATGGAGTTCCCGGAGCACCTCCGCTACACGACGCAGCACGAGTGGGTCGCCGACGAGGGCGGCGGCCGGGTGCGCGTCGGCATCACCGACTTCGCGCAGGATGCGCTCGGTGACGTCGTCTACGCGGACATCCCGGCCGTCGGCACCGCCGTCCTCCGCGACCGGCCCTTCGGAGAGGTCGAGTCCACGAAGTCGGTCTCCGAGGTCTACGCCCCGCTCGGCGGCACGATCGTCGAGCGCAACGCGGCGCTCGAGGAGCACCCCGAACTCCTGAACTCCGCGCCGTACGGCGACGGATGGATCGTCGTCGTCGAGCTCGCCGCGGGGGAGGACCCCGCGTCGCTCCTCGACGCGGCCGCGTACCGGGCCTTCGTCGAACAGGCCTGACGCAGAGCGCGACGTCAGCCTCGACCTGCCGTTGACCCCCCTCCGGGGCGGCGGTAAGGTCGAGTTCGGCTCGAGGGTCCCTCGCATCCCTCGACGTGAGGCTCCCGGGGAGGTTCGGATGGTCGCGTGCAACCGCTGCGGGCACCGGAACGCCGCCGACGACCGATTCTGCGCGAGCTGCGGAACTGCCCTCCGCGACGACACCGCGGCGATGGCCGGTCTCGATGTCGAGGACGGCGGCGTCGCCTTCCCGTTCCCCGACGAGCCCCTCGCAGCCGGCCAGGCGCTCCTGCTCGTCCGCACCGGTGCCGCCGCGGGATCGACCTACCTCCTCGACCGCGAGGTGACGACGCTCGGTCGGGACCCCGGCAGCGACGTGTTCCTCGACGATGTGACCGTCTCCCGCAAGCACGCGGAGATCCGCCGACAGGCCGACGGGTTCTACGTCCACGACCTCGGGTCGCTGAACGGCTCCTACGTCGGTCGCGAGCGCGTGGACATCACGAAGCTCGCGGACGGCGACGAGGTGCAGATCGGGCGCTACAAGCTCACCGTCTTCGTCGGGGACCGCTGATGCCCACCCGCAACTACCTGTCGATCGGCGAGGTCCTCGTGAACGTGAAGACCGAGTTCCCCGACATCACGATCTCGAAGATCCGCTTCCTCGAATCGGAGGGGCTCATCGATCCCGAGCGCACGCCCTCGGGCTACCGGAAGTTCTACGAGCGCGATGTGTCCCGCCTGAAGTCGATCCTGCGGATGCAGCGTGACGAGTACCTCCCGCTGATGGTGATCCGCGAGCGGCTCGCGGCCGCCGATGCCGCGGAGGCGGCCCCCGCCATCGGTACCGGCGCGGCCGGCATCGGTACGTCGGCGAGCGCAGTCCCGATGCCGCGGGACGACGCCCCGCCCGCGTACCCCGACGTCGCGGAGCCGCCGGTCGGCCTCCAGATGTCGATCGAGGAGATCTCCGGCGCCACCGGCGTCGACCTGGCCGCGATCCGCGAACTCGAGGGCTACGGCCTCGTCTGCGCGCACGGCCCGGAGGGCGCCCGCTACTACGACGGGGAGGATCTCGTCGTCCTGTCGAGCCTCCGGGAGTTCTTCCGCCACGGCGTCGAGCCCCGCCACCTCACGATGTACCGGAACTTCGCCCAACGCGAGGCGGGGTTCTTCGAGCAGATCATCCTGCCCCAGGTCCGACGCCGGAACCCCGATGCCCGTCGCTCCGCGGCCGATGCGCTCCGCGACCTCTCGACGGCATCGCGGAAGCTCTCCGCCGCGCTCCTGCGCAAGAACCTCTCGCGCGATCTCGGCTGAACGCGCGACGTGGGCCCCTGCTAGCATCCGGCCGGTGGCCGAGCCCGCGAGCATCCTCGTCGAGCCGGCCGAGCTCCGTCGCCGGGTGGACGAACTCGGTCGCGCGATCGCCCGCGATCACGGGGGACGGGACCCCGTCCTCGTCGCGGTCCTGAAGGGGAGCTCCGTCTTCCTCGCCGACCTCATCCGAGCGATCGACGCGCCGCTCGCGATCGACTTCATGGCGATCTCGCGTTTCGGCGGCGCCGCGGAGTCCCTCGGGCGCGTCCGGATCCTGAAGGACCTCGAGACCGACATCGCGGGACGCGACGTAATCGTCGTCGAGGACATCGTCGACACGGGGCTCACCCTCGCGTACCTCCGCTCGGTCCTCGCGTCGCGGATGCCCGCGTCGCTCGAGGTCTGCACGCTCCTCGACAAGTCGGTGCGCCGTATCGTGCCGGCCGATCTCCGCTACGTCGGGTTCGACTGCCCCGACGTGTTCGTCGTCGGCTACGGCCTCGACCTCGAGGAGCGACACCGGAACCTCCCCGGCCTCGTCGCGGTCCACGATCTCGAGGCGGTCGCGGCGGACCCGGGACTCGTCGACGGCTACCTGGGCGGGGCGACGCCCGGTACCGAGGTTGCCGGCCTCCGGCCACCCGCCTAGCATCGGAGTCGGGCATGCTCATCGAGATGAACCTCGCCGGGGTGCGGATCGAACTCCCCACGAACCAGCCGATCGTCCTCCTGCGCGAGGCGTCGGGGACCCGCTACCTGCCGATCTGGATCGGCCAGCCTGAGGCGCAGGCGATCGCGATGGTCCTCCAGGGCGTCTCGTCCCCGCGTCCGATGACCCACGATCTCATCCGCGACCTCCTCGACGAGCTCGGGGTGAGCGTCGTCCACGTCGCGGTGACCGAGCTCCGCGACGGCACCTTCTACGCGGTCCTCTCCCTGAACCGCGCGGGCACGACGTACGAGGTCTCCGCCCGTCCGAGCGACGCGATCGCCCTCGCCGTACGCCTCGGCTGCAAGATCCTCGTCGCCGACGACGTGCTCGGCGAAGCCTCGATCCTGCTCGACGAGGAGGACGGCGAGGGCGGGGGAGGGGACGCCGACGAGGAACTCGAACGGTTCCGGGAGTTCCTCGAGCGCGTGAACCCCGACGAGTTCCGCT
>JBJTIF010000112.1:0-12884 GCA_046094825.1 Actinomycetota bacterium | reverse complement strand
CGGCGCTCGCCCCCCGGGGGTCGGGGCCCGCCGCGCCCCCGGGGGCACGCCCGGCGCACCCCCGGGGGCTCGGGCGCCGGGGGGTGGCCGCGGGGGTGCGCGGCCTCCGCGTCGATGTCGTCGCCGATCGCAACGGCATCGCGCCCTCGGTCGCGCTCCCCGGATCGTGGGACGCGTACCTCGAGGGGCTCCCCCCGAAGCTCCGGCACGAGATCCGGCGCAAGGCGCGGAGGCTCGAGGCCGAGGCGGGTCCCTTCCGCGTCGTCGTCGCCCACGGCGACACGTTCCCGGCCTACCTCGACCGGTTCGTCGAGCTCCACCGCACGAGCGAGGGCCCGAAGGGGGTCTTCCTGCAGCCGGGGATGGAGATCTTCTTCCGGCGCCTCGCGGAGGCGCTCCTGCCGCGGGGCATCTTCCAGCTCACGTTCGTCGAGGTGGGGGACCGCAAGCTCGCGGGGACGATCGGGTTCCGCTACGAGGGGACGTACTCGCTCTACAACTCGGCGTTCGACCGCGAGACCGAGCGCTGGTCGCCCGGGATGGTCCTCGTCGGCGAGGACATCCGGATCGCGATCGAGGGTGGCTGCACGACCTTCGACCTCCTGAAGGGCGACTACGCGTACAAGTACCGCTTCGGTGCGGTCCCGCGGGAGATCCGCCGGCTCGTCCTCACCCGCTGACCCCCGGCGCGCGACCGGGTCGCGCGTGCCTCAGTCGACGTAGGCGCGGAGGTGGTCGAGGACAGCGAGCGCCACGTCCTCGTCCCCGCCGAGGACCAGGTCGCCGGACTCGAGGAAGGCGTCGGCCGGCAGACGGCGTCCGGCCACCGAGGCGAACGCCGTCGCGCGGCCCTGGACGAAGGCGTCGGGCTTGCGGTCGGGGTCGGGCGTCTCGCGCGGCGCGAGCGCCCACGTCCACGTGCCTCCGCCGACCCCCTCGAGATCGATCCGGACGGTGCGTCCGGGGAGCTCGATGCCCGCCTGCGCGAGCGACCAGGGGAGCATCCGCACCGCGAGGTCGTTCACGAGGAACACCGGGCCCTGCTGCGCGTTGCCGCCGAGGTCGGAGGCCTCGCGGACGTCCTCACCGTGGAGCCACCACTCGACGACGCGCGATTGCACGAGGTAGCGCACGCCGATGTCGCCCGCGACCCAGGGCACGCGACGATCCTTCCAGTCGGCCGCCGGAAGGCGTGCGACGTCGGCGAGGAAGAGGTCCGCGGTTCGCCCCCAGTCCTCGAGGATCTGCCGGTCCGATTGCTCCTCGCGGATCCGCACCGCCCACTCGTTGAACCCGCTCACCCAGAACTCGCCGCCGTTCGCGGCGCGGAACGCGGAGAACTCCTCCGCCTCGTCGCCGCGGATCACCTGGACGGCCGCGATCTCCTGGGCCGCGAGGTGGGCCATGACGTCCCGGTTGCGCCACCCGGCGCACGGGCTCGCCGACGGCCACGTGTCCGGCGCGGCGTACTGGATCGTCCGCCCGAGGCGCGCGCGCTCGGCCTGGGCGATCGCGACGAGGTCGGTGCGCTCCATGACGCCGGAGTCTACCCGTGGCGGGCGGCCCGCTCGGGGCGTATCGTCTGCCGCCATGGCGGGCGGGATGGAGCGGTTCCTCGAAGCGGCATCGGTCCTCGGCCACGAGGTCGAGGTCCGGCGTTTCCCCGAGGGCACGCGGACGGCGGAGGACGCGGCCCGCGCGATCGGATGCACGGTGGGGCAGATCGTGAAGTCGCTCGTCTTCATGGCGGACGACCGACCCGTCCTCGCCCTCACGAGCGGCGCGAACCGCGTCGACACGGTCCGCCTCGCCGAGGTCGTCGGCGCGCGCTCGGTCCGGCGTGCCGATGCGGACGAGGCGCGGGCGGCCTCGGGATTCGCCGTGGGAGGCACCCCGCCGTTCGGGCATCCGGCGCCCATCGAGACCGTCCTCGACCCCGACCTCGAGGCCTACGCCGAGATCTGGGCCGCGGCCGGGACCCCGGACGCCGTCTTCCAGACCACGCCGGCCGAACTCCTCCGGGTCACCGGGGCGCGCGTCGCGGTGTTCCGCGAGGAGCCCGCCGCCGGACGGTAGACTCCTCTCCTGACCGATCCGCGAGGGCGCGGATCCGCCGACGACCCGGAGGGACGATGATCCAGCTCACCGAGACCGCCGCCTCGAAGGTGAAGGACCTCCTCGCGGAAGAGGGGCGTTCCGACCTCGGGCTCCGCGTCGCCGTCCAGCCCGGTGGATGCTCGGGTCTCCGCTACGCGATGTACCTCGACGACCAGTTCTCCGATGCCGACGTCGCCGAGGAGCAGCACGGCGTGCGGCTCGTGATCGACCGGATGAGCGTGCCGTACCTGTCCCAGGCCACGATCGACTTCGTCGACTCGCTCGAGCGCTCCGGATTCACGATCGACAACCCCGCGGCGCAGGGCTCGTGCGCCTGCGGGTCGTCGTTCCACTGACCGACGCCGGGTCGCCCTCAGGCGACCGCATCGAGTCCCGCGGCGATCCCGGTCGCGAGCTCCGCGATGCCCTCCGCATCGAGGACGAGCGCGGGTGAGACCTGCAGGCCGCCTGACCCGAGCGCGCGCGTGAGGACCCCGTTCGCGCGGCAGGCGGCGGCGGCGCGGGCCGGGAGCGTGGCATCCGCCGCGATCGCGTCGGGGTCGATCTGGACCGCGGCGAGCACCCCGACCCCGCCCCGCACCTCGGAGACGAGCGCGTGCCCCGCGAGCGGCGCGAGCCCCGCGAGGAGGTCCGCCTCGAGCGCGCGGGCGCGACCGGCGAGATCCTCGCGCTCGATGATCGCGAGGTTCGCGAGCGCGGCGGCGGCGACGGTCGCGTGGCCGGAGTACGTGTACCCGTGGCGGAAGATGCCCGCACCGGGCTTCCAGAACGGCTCGGCGACGCGGGGCGACGCGATGACCGCGCCCATCGGCAGGTAGCCGCTCGTGAGTCCCTTCGCGCAGACGATGAGATCGGGATCGAGGGACCAGCGGGTCGAGGCGAACCAGGCGCCGACGCGCGCGAAGCCGGTGATGACCTCGTCCGCGACGAAGAGCACGCCGGTCTCCCGGCAGATCGCGCGCACCGCGTCGAGGTACCCGGGCGGCGGCGGGTAGATGCCGCCGGCGCCGACGATCGGCTCGCAGAAGAAGGCGGCGACGCGGTCGGCGCCGGCGGCATCGATCGCCGCGCGGAGCTCCTCCGGCGAGTCCCACGCGATCTTCACGACGTCGCCGATGAGTTCGCCGAACCCCGCGGCGTTCGCGGGGATGCCCGCGAGGCTCGTCCCCGCGGCGTGCATGCCGTGGTAGGCCCGCTCGCGGGTGATGAGCGTCGTGCGGTCGGGCTCGCCGACGAGCTGCCAGTAGCGCCGGGCCATCTTCGTCGCGGTGTCGATCGAGTCGGAACCGCCGCTCGTGAGGAACACCCGCGCGTCGGCCATCGGCGCGATCGCCGCGAGGCGCTCGGCGAGCTCGATCGCGGGCCGGTTCGAGTAGTCGCCGAACGTCGAGTACGACGCGAGGGTCCGCATCTGCGCGGCGGCCGCCTCCGCGATCTCATCGCGGCCCCAGCCGACCATGCAGTACCAGAGGGCGGCGGTCGCATCGAGGTAGCGACGCCCGTCCGCGCCCCAGACGTGGGTGCCCTCGCCGCGTTCGACGACGAACTCACCACCCGCCTCGAGGGCGGCCATGTCCGCGAAGGCGTGCCAGAAGCGCATCGGGCCGAACGCTACCAGCGGCCGCGGGGTTCCCGCGTCAGTCGGGGTCGTACGCGAGGTTCGTCGCGAGCGCGCGCTCGGCCTCGATGCGCGGCAGCCCCGCACGGCGGGCGTAGTCCTCGACCTGGTCGCGCCCGACGCGCCCGACGGCGAAGTACCGGGCCGCGGGGTGAGCGAGGTAGAGCCCGGAGACGCTCGCCGCGGGGGTCATCGCGCACTGCTCCGTGAGGCCCATCCCGATCGCGGGCGCATCGAGGAGCTCGAAGAGCGTGCGCTTGCGCGTGTGGTCGGGACAGGCCGGGTAGCCGAACGCCGGCCGGATCCCGCGGTAGCGCTCCTCGCGGAGCTCGTCCTGCGTCATCGGGGTGCCCGCCTCGTACCACGAGCGCCGGACGCGTTCGTGGAGCCACTCCGCGAAGGCCTCCGCGAGCCGGTCGGCGAGCGCCTGCACCATGATCGCGCGGTAGTCGTCGCCCTCGCGGCGGAAGCCCTCCGCGAGTTCGTCGGCGCCGAGGCCGGCCGTGACCGCGAATGCGCCGACGTGGTCAGGGCCCTCCGCGCGCGGCGCGACGAAGTCGGCGAGCGAGCGGTTCGGTCGTCCGTCGCCGTGGTCGGCCTGCTGGCGGAGCATCGGGAACCGCGTCCCGTCCGCGAAGACGACGTCCTCGCCCTCGGACCAGGCGGGCCAGAAGCCGTGGACGCCCCGCAGGCGCAGGGAGCCGTCGCGTGCGCGTGGAGCTCGCGCGCGACGGCTCCCTGCGTCGGGTGGTCGAGGAGCTGCGGGTAGCGACCCTTCAGCTCCCACGCGGTGAAGAAGAACGTCCAGTCGATGTAGGACCGGATCTCGTCGATCGTCGGCTCGACGACCCGGGTCCCCGTGAACGGCGGCGCGGGGAGATCCTCGGGTCGCCACACGATCGGGGTGCGGTTCTCCGCCGCGAGGCGGATCGGCAGGAGCGGGCGCTGCTCGCGCTCGGCGTGGAGGGCGCGGAGGCGCTCCTGCTCCGCGCGGTTGTCGCGGTCGAGCGACGCCCGTCGCCCGTCGTCGAGGAGGTCGGCCACGACGCCGACGACGCGCGACGCATCGGCGACGTGGACGACCGGCGCCGAGTAGGTCGGGGCGATCCGCACCGCGGTGTGCTGACGCGACGTCGTGGCCCCGCCGATGAGCAGGGGGAGCTGCATGCCGCGCCGCTCCATCTCCTTCGCGACCCCGGTCATCTCGAGGAGCGAGGGGGTGATGAGGCCCGAGCAGCCGATCACGTCGGCCTGCTCGCGTTCGGCGGTGTCGAGGAGGACGTCGACGGGGACCATGACGCCGAGGTCGACCACCTCGTAGCCGTTGCAGCCGAGGACGACGCCGACGATGTTCTTGCCGATGTCGTGCACGTCGCCCTTCACCGTCGCGAGGAGGACCTTCCCCTGGGGTCGGGACGCGGCACCCGCGGTCCCGGTCTCGAGGTAGGGCTCGAGGTACGCGACCGCACGCTTCATCGCGCGGGCGCTCTTCACGACCTGGGGGAGGAACATCTTCCCGGCGCCGAAGAGGTCGCCGACCGTCCGCATCCCGGCCATGAGGGGACCCTCGATGACCTCGAGCGGCGCGCCCGCCTGCCGCCGAGCCTCCTCGACGTCCTCCTCGATGTGGTCGACGATCCCGTGGACGAGCGCGTGCTCGAGGCGCGCCTCGACGCTCGCGCTGCGCCACGCGAGGTCCTCGGTCGCGCGGGCACGTTCGCCGCGGACGGTCTCGGCGAAGGCGATCATCCGCTCGGTCGCATCGGGGCGGCGGTCGAAGAGGATGTCCTCGACGCGCTCGAGGAGGTCGGCGGGGATGTCCTCGTAGAGGGCCAGCTGGCCGGCGTGCACGATCGCCATGTCGAGGCCCGCGCGGATCGCGTGGTAGAGGAACGCGGCGTGCATCGCCTCGCGGACGCGGTCGTTGCCGCGGAACGAGAACGAGAGGTTCGACACCCCGCCCGACACGCGGGCGCCGGGGCAGCGCTCCTTCAGGATCGTCGTCGCGTCGAGGAAGGCCTTCGCGTACGCCGCGTGTTCCTCGATGCCGGTCGCGACCGCGAGGATGCACGGGTCGAAGATGATGTCGTGCGGCGCGTACCCCGCCTCGTCGAGGAGGAGCCGGTACGCGCGCTCGAGGATCTCGACCTTGCGTTCGGTCGTGTCGGCCTGGCCACGCTCGTCGAAGGCCATGACGACGACCGCGGCCCCGTAGCGCTGGACCCGACGCGCCTTCTCGAGGAAGTCCGCCTCGCCCTCCTTGAGGGACAGGGAGTTCACGACGCCCTTGCCCTGGAGGCACCGCAGGCCCGCCTCGAGGACCGACCACCGCGAGGAGTCGACCATGACCGGGACCCGCGCGATCTCCGGCTCCGTCGCGATGAGGTTCAGGAACGTCGTCATCGCCGCTTCGGCGTCGAGGAGGTCGGCGTCCATGTTCACGTCGAGGAGGTTCGCGCCGTTCCGGACCTGGTCGAGGGCGACGGCGACCGCGCCGGGGAAGTCGCCGGACTCGACGAGGCGGCGGAACGCCGCCGAGCCGGTCACGTTCTGACGTTCCCCGATCGTGACGAACCCCGTCGTCGCGTCGAGGACGAACGGCTCGAGGCCCGCGAACCGCGGCCGGTCGTCGGGCGCGGCCGGGCGGCGCGGGGGGAGGCCCTCGACCGCGGCGGCGATCGCGGCCACGTGGTCGTCGGTCGTCCCGCAGCAGCCGCCGAGGATGTTCGCGAGCCCGTCCTCCGCGAAGCCCCGGAGCGCCCGCGCCGTCGTCTCCGGACGCTCGTCGTAGCCCCCGAAGGCGTTCGGGAGGCCCGCGTTCGGATGGCAGGTCGTCGCGCATGGCGCGACCCGGGCGAGCGCTTCGAGGTACGGGCGCATCTCGTCGGCCCCGAGCGCGCAGTTCACGCCGACGCTGAACGGACGCGCGTGCTCGATCGAGATCCAGAAGGCCTCGACGGTCTGGCCGGAGAGCGTCCGACCGGAGCGATCCGTGATCGTGACGGAGAGCATCCGCGGGAGCTCCGGCGCGACGTCGAGGGCGGCAGCGACCGCCGCCTTCGCGTTCAGCGTGTCGAAGATCGTCTCGATGAGGAGGAGGTCGACCCCGCCGTCGCGGAGGCCGCGGATCTGCTCGGCGTACGCCTCGACGAGGCCCTCGAAGGTGATGGCCCGGTACGCGGCGTCCTGCACCCGGGGCGAGAGCGAGAGGGTCTGGTTCGTCGGGCCGACCGACCCGGCCACGAAGCGGTCCGGGCCGACCTGCGCGACCGCCCGTCGCGCGATCTCCGCGCCGGCGCGGTTCAGCTCGTACGCGAGGTCACCGAGGCCGTAGTCCGCCTGGGCGATCGCCGTCGCGGTGAACGTGTTCGTCGAGACGATGTCCGCGCCGGCGCGGAGGTGCCCGAGGTGGACGCGTTCGACGAGGTCGGGCCGGGTGAGGTTCAGGAGGTCGTTGTCGCCCGCGACGTCGCTCGGGTGCTCGGCGAACCGATCACCCCGGAAGTCGCGCTCGCGCAGCCCGTGCGCCTGGAGCGCGGTGCCCATCGCCCCGTCGAGGACGAGGATGCGCTCTGCGAGGAGCGTCCCGAGCCGAGCGCGCGCGCCGCCCGCGGCGCCGGCGTCGGTCATCCGTCCGCGAGCGCGGCGGCGCGATCGAGCTCGGCGAGCGTCGCCACGTCGAGCTCGATCGCGCCCGCGGCGGCGTTCGCGACGACGTGGCGCGCGCTCGTGCTCCCCGCGATCGCCGAGGTCACGCCGGGTTGGCGGTAGTTCCACGCGAGGGCGAGCTGCGCGAGCGAGCACCCGAGGCGATCGGCGACCGGACGCATCGCGTCGACGACCGCGAGCCCCTTCGGCCGACGGTCGGGCGCGAGCGGCGAGTCGGGTCGCGAGCGGTGGTCGTCGTCCCCGAACGTCGAGGTCATGTCGATCGTGCCGGTGAGGAGCCCGTACGCGAGCGGCCCGTACGTGACGACGCCCGTCCCGACCTCGCCGCACCAGCGGAGGAGCGTGGCGTCGTCGCGCTGCACCATGTTGAACTCCTGCTGGAGCGAGTCGACGTGGCGGATCGCCTCGCAGCGTTCGAGGAGGCCGCGGTCGAAGTTCGAGACCCCGATCCACCGGACGAGCCCTGCGTCGACGAGCGAGGCCATCGCACCCCAGGGCTCCTCGACCGGGATCTCCTCGTCGGGCCAGTGGAGCTGGTAGAGGTCGATGCGGTCGGTGCCGAGGCGTCGGAGGCTCGCCTCGCACGCGCGTCGGATGTCGGCCGCGCGGAACCCGCTGCCCGGCGGCGAGGGCGCGACCTTCGTGGCGATGAGGAGGTCGTCGCGGTGCCCGGCGATCGCCCGGGCGACGAGCTCCTCGGAGCGTCCCTGCCCGTAGACCTCCGCCGTGTCGATCCAGTTGATCTCGGTGTCGAGGACGGCGCGGATCGCGCCGACGACCTCGTCTTCCGGTCGGGGGGTGCCCCACTGCGCGCCGCCGGCCTCCCAGGCCCCGAAGCCGATGACCGTGAGCTCGGGTCCCTCCGAGCCGAGGCGTTGCGTCCGCATGCGTCCTCCCCGATCCGATGCCGCGCCATGGCGCCGGAGGCGCCGCGGCGCCCACGGTATCCGCGGACCGCGTGCGCCGGATGCCGCCGCCGCACGCGGTACGCTACCGCCGTCCGGATGCGCCCCGCGCGCCGGGCCACCGGGCGGGACACGGAGCCGGGTGCGACACGAGGAAGGAGCGCCGGCCTCGCCGGCGGGACATGGTCAAGAGCGTCGAGGAGAAGGAGCGCGTCGTCATCCGGTTCGCCGGGGACTCCGGCGACGGCATGCAGCTGACGGGCGACCGCTTCACGAGCGCGACCGCCGTCCTCGGCAACGACCTCGCGACCCTGCCGGACTTCCCGGCGGAGATCCGCGCCCCCGCCGGCACGGTCGCCGGCGTGTCGGCCTTCCAGATCCAGTTCTCCTCCCGCGACATCCTCACGCCGGGGGACCGACCCGACGTCCTCGTCGCGATGAACCCCGCGGCCCTGAAGGCGGAGCTTCCCTCGCTCGTGAAGGGCGGCACCGTCATCCTGAACGAGGACGCGTTCATCCAGCGCAACCTCGACAAGGCCGGGTACAAGAGCGACCCGATCACCGACGGGACGCTCGACGGCTACCAGGTCTACAAGGTGCCGATGACGACGATCACGGTCCGTGCGGTCGAGGAACTCGGCGTGTCGCGGAAGGACGCGGAGCGCTCGAAGAACATGTTCGCGCTCGGGCTCGTCTCCTGGATGTTCGGCCGGCCCGTCGACGTCACGACGAACTGGCTCCACGAGAAGTTCGGCAAGAAGCCGGAGGTCCTCGAGGCGAACCTCGCGGCGTTCCGCGCGGGCTACAACTTCGGCGAGACGACCGAGCTCATCGCGACGTCGTACATCGTGAAGCCCGCCGAGACCGCACCGGGCACGTACCGCAACGTCTCCGGCGCGACCGCCCTCGCGTGGGGGCTCGTCGCGGCCGCCGAGCGCAGCGGCCTCCACCTCTTCTACGCGAGCTACCCGATCACCCCGGCCTCCGAGCTCCTCCACGAGCTCTCGCGGCTGAAGAACTTCGAGGTCCGCACGCTCCAGGCCGAGGACGAGATCGCCGCCGCGAACGTCGCGCTCGGGGCCGCGTTCGCCGGCGACCTCGCGGTGACGGGGACGAGCGGACCGGGGCTCGACCTGAAGGCCGAGACCCTCGGGCTCGCGACGGTCATGGAGCTCCCGATGGTCATCGTCGACGTCATGCGCGCGGGTCCGTCGACGGGGATGCCGACGAAGACCGAGCAGTCCGACCTCCTCCTCGCGATGTTCGGGCGCCACGGCGAGTCGCCGATGCCCGTCGTCGCCGCGCAGTCGCCCGCGCACTGCTTCGACGCGGCGATCGAGGCCTGCCGGATCGCGGTGCGCTACCGCACCCCGGTGATCCTGCTGTCCGACACCTTCCTCGGGAACTCCTCGGAGCCCTGGAGGATCCCCGACGTCGCGAGCCTGCCAACGATCGACCCCGCGCTCGCGACCGGTCCGAACGCCGGCACGGAGTTCCTCCCGTACCTCCGCGACGAGCGCCTCGCGCGGCCGTGGGCGGTGCCCGGCACCGAGGGGCTCCGCCACCGGATCGGCGGCCTCGAGAAGGAGGACGGCACCGGGTCGATCAGCTACGACCCCGAGAACCACGAGCGCATGACGCGTCTGCGCGCGGCGAAGGTCGAGGGGATCGCGGACGACATCCCGCCGCTCGAGGTCTCCGACCCCGACGGCGACGCCGATCTGCTCGTCCTCGGCTGGGGTTCGACCTACGGCGTGATCCGCGCCGCTGCGAAGCGCGTCCGCGACCGCGGGGGCAAGGTCGCGACGGCCCACCTCGTCCACCTGAACCCGTTCCCCGCGAACACCGGGGAGGTCCTCGCGCGCTACCGGAGGGTCCTCATCCCGGAGCTGAACTCCGGCCAGCTCGCGATGCTCGTCCGCGCGCGCTACCTCGTGGACGCGAAGACGTTCGCGAAGGTGCAGGGCCAACCGATCCTCGCCGAGGAACTCGAGCACGCGATCCTGGAGATGATGCCCGCATGACGCCCGATGCCACGACCCTCACGAAGAAGGACTTCACGAGCGACCGCGAGGTCCGCTGGTGCCCCGGTTGCGGGGACTACGCGATCCTCTCGACGGTCCAGTCGTTCCTCCCCGAGCTCGGGATCGCACCGGACCGGACGGTGTTCGTGTCCGGGATCGGGTGCTCGGGGCGGTTCACGTACTACATGGACACGTACGGCATGCACGGCGTCCACGGTCGCGCACCGGCCCTCGCGACCGGCGTCGCGACCGCTCGCCCCGACCTCTCGGTCTGGGTCGTGACGGGCGACGGTGACGGCCTGTCGATCGGCGGCAACCACCTGATCCACGCGCTCCGGCGCAACGTGAACCTGAAGATCCTCCTGTTCAACAACCAGATCTACGGCCTCACGAAGGGCCAGTACTCTCCGACGAGCGAGGAGGGGAAGGTCACGAAGTCGACCCCGTTCGGGTCGGTCGATCACCCGTTCAACCCCGTCGCGCTCGCGCTCGGTGCGGAGGCGACGTTCGTCGCCCGCACGATCGACAACGACCGCCAGCACCTCACGGAGACGCTCCGCGCGGCCGCGGCGCACCGCGGGGCGGCGTTCGTCGAAATCTACCAGAACTGCAACGTCTTCAACGACGGAGCCTTCGACCTCCTGCGCGAGAAGCCGCAGGGCACGCACAACCAGATCCGCCTCGTCCACGGAGAGCCGGTGATCTTCGACGAGGGGACGCGCTGCGTCGCGATCGGCGACAACGGTCGGCTCACGATCGCCGACGTCGCGGACACCCCCCGCGAGCGCATCGTCGTCCACGACGCGCACGGGGACCCTTCGCTCGCGTTCTCGCTCGCGAACCTCTCCCGGGGCCCGGCCCAGCCGACCCCGATCGGGGTCTTCCGCGAGGTCTCGCGCGGGCTCTACGGCGAGGCGATGCACGCGCAGATCGAGGGGACGATCGAGCGACTCGGTCGCGGCGACCTCGGTGCGCTCCTGCGGTCCGGGGACACCTGGGAGGTCACGGGCCGCTGACGCCCGTGCGGCGGGGCGTTGCTACGATGCCCCGCGTGGACGTCCTCCTCGTCGCCGCCGACCCCGCCACGCGCGAGCTCATGCGGCTCACGGTGCGGAGCATCGAGCGGCGGCTCGGGACGCCGATCCGCTTCCTCGAGGCACCGGACGGCGAACGCGGGGTCGCGGTCGCACTCCGCGAGCGGCCCGATGCCGTGGTCGCCGACGAGATCATGTCGCCAGCCGGCGCCTTCGCCCTCGCCCGCGACCTGCGGGGACAGGCCGAACCCTACCCGGGGTCCATCGTGATCCTGCTCGACCGTCGACAGGACGAGTGGCTCGCCCGCTGGTCGGGCGCCGACGCATGGTTCGTGAAGCCCGTGGACCCGTTCGCCCTGGCCGACCGGCTGCTGGGGCTCGTGACCGAGAAGGAGAGCGCGTGAAGATCAAGGGGACGTGTCGTCGCTGCGGGCGGGAGTTCCTCGCCGAGCAGGTCGTCGAGGCCGGGGGCGCGTGCCCGTGGGACGGGAAGCCGCTCCAGGCGGACTACGCGGTCGTGATGGTCGACGCGCTCCGTGACGCGGAGGCGGCCGGCAGCACGCTCGAGAACGCCCTCGAGAAGCTCGCCGACCTCGGGCCGGCGTTCGCGCTCGAGCAGGCATCGATCCTCGAGGGCATCCGCGCGAGCCTCGCGCGACTCGAGGCGCACGGCGAGGGCTGATGGGCTTCAACGCGATGCAGCCGGGGAAGGTGAAGCGGGGCGACCTGCTCTACCTCCTCGCGGCGATCGTCGTCATCGCGGGGCTCGTGGCCTGGGCGGTGCGCTGAGCGGCATGGACCGCGCGGCGGTCGCGACGCTCGACCACTGCTACGTGACGACGACGGGTCGTCGGACGGGGCGTCCGCACACGATCGAGATCTGGTTCGCGCTCGACGGGGACCGGGTCTACCTCCTCTCCGGAGGCGGCGACCGCAGCGACTGGGTCCGCAACATCCGCGAGCACCCGACGGTCGGCCTGCGCCTCGGCGACGCGGACTTCCTCGCCCACGCGTCGATCGTCGATCGGGGCGACTCCGCCGACGCCCTCGCGCGGCGGCTCCTCGTCGAGAAGTACGCGTCGCGCACCGACGACGACCTGTCCGCCTGGCAGCGCGAGGCGCTCGTCGTCGCGATCGACCTCCCGGCCGCCTGAGCGCCCGCGGCGGGTCGCCGCGGGGCTACGGGTGTCGACGCGCCGGGTATCCGTCGCCGTCGTCGGCCGCGGATCGGACGAGGGCGAGGATCCGGTGGAGCTCCGCGCCGCCCGCGACGGGTTCGCTCGGAGCCGTGTCCGCGTCGATGACGGTCGGAGGTCGTCGCGCGAGGAACGACCGGAGCGTCGCGAGCTCGTCGGCGCGTTCCCGCGGGCACGGCGCGGACATCGGGGCACCGCCGGCGAGGCTCCCGCCCTCGACGTGGACCTCGCGGCCCTCGTCGTCGCGGAGCACGAGCCGTCCGCCGAGGAGCCATGCGTCCTGTCGGCCGCGCGCGATCGCCTCCGCGCCCTCGCGGAGG
>JBJTIF010000111.1:0-2513 GCA_046094825.1 Actinomycetota bacterium | reverse complement strand
GGCCGAGCGTCGGCCCGCCTCGCGGGTCGCGGCGGGCCCCGGGAACGCGGCGGGGGCGGCGCGCTCCGCGCCCCGCCCCCGCCGTTCGGTCCTGCCTTCGGACTACTTCAGGCTGATGCCGCCGCCCTTCAGCTGGATCGGTTCGGTGGACTCCCCGGCGATGACCGCGGACGGCACGTCCATCCGGAACCAGTCCGGCTTCAGGGTCGTCGAGCAGGTCTTCTTCACGCAGACGGTCGCCGTCCCGCCGTCGGCCACGATGATCCGGTAGCCGATCCCGGTGGAGACGAGCACCCAGCGACGCGCACCTCCGTCCCAGCGGTAGTACGAGGCCGTGCCGCTGATCTGCGCGCACGTCGCGCCGACCGTCGTGACAATCCCCGGGCACGCGGTGAGCTTCGAGTACGAGGTGACCGTGCCCTTCAGGCGGTACCCGCCCTGCTTGTGCCAGGTCATCTGCCCCGTCACCGTCACGGCGCCCGTCTTCGGGTTCGTCTTCACCTGGACGGTGACCCCGAAGTTCACCCGTCCGCCGTTCACGTAGTGGCCGCCGCCGTTCGCGGCGTCACCCACGCCGGCGACGACGATCGTCGCCGTGTTCGCGGTGTCGAGGCAGTTCGTCGTCGCGTCGACCCGCTCCTCGACCTCGTAGATGCCGCCCACGGGCGTCGGGAGGTTCGCCGTCGCGGTCGCGACACCGGACCCGTTCGTGGTGGCGGGGTCGCCGATCTGCGTCTGGTACGTCCCATCGCCCTCCGGGTCGTACCAGAACGTCACGGTGCGTCCGCTCAGGCATCCGCTCGGCGCGGACAGCGCGGCGGTCAACCCGACCGAGGACGTGCCGGTCGCGAAGTACGTGCCGCTCGTGAGGTCGACGAACGTCGGAGCGGGGGTCACGAGCAGGCGCTCGTTCGTCCCGTCGTCCTCCGAGCCGTTGAACCCCGTGTCGCCGAGGTACTCGGCGTGAAACAGGTAGTAGCCGACGCCGGACGGCGTGAAGAGCCCCGTCTGCGCCGACGCCTTCGCGTCACCGAGCGTCCCGGCGGAGAGGGTCACCGTCGAGATCGCGACCGGGGTGCACGAACCCCACGTCGGCCACGCGCTCGCGTCCCAGCAGTACGAGAACTCGACGTCTCCGGTCGGGTCGTCGGTGCCCTCCTGCGCCTCGACCGTCGCCACGTCGCGGACGGACTGCCCGAACGTGATCTGCGACTGGCTCACCCGCGTCGTCGTCGTCGTGTCGACCCCCATCGCGATGTCGTAGGTGAACGACTCGTTCGTCCCGTCATCCTCCGAGCCCTGGTAGAAGTTCGTCCCATCGGAGACGAACTCCGCGTGGAACAGGTAGTACCCCGGACCGTCGCCGTCGGCCGTCGCCGCGGGATCCCACTCCCCCCCAAGAGCGTCGCTCAGCGATGCAGACGCGGTGCCATC
Source organism: Actinomycetota bacterium (assembly GCA_046094825.1). Lineage (GTDB taxonomy): Bacteria > Actinomycetota > UBA4738 > UBA4738 > HRBIN12 > JBJTIF01. The sequence continues at coordinate 1,079 of JBJTIF010000111.1, read as the reverse complement.
GCCGTTCCCCGTGACCGCGACCGGCGTGCCGATGTCCGTCGCCGTGCACGGCCAGGTCGGCGCCGGGGGCGTCGCGCTGTAGCAGTAGGAGAACTGCACGGTGCCGTCCGGGTCGAAGAACCCACTCAGGTCGTAGTACCCCTCGATCGTCACATCGTCGTCGACGGTGGATCCCGCCGGAACGTCCGTGAGGCTCACCTGGCTCGTCGTGACGGTGTAGTACGCCTCGTAGGCGCCGGCATCACAGGGGTCCGCCGCGGTCCCGTCGCCGTAGGGCCGGACCGCGCCACGCTGATCCGACAGACCGGGGACGCATGGGTCGACGTCGATCGCCACACTGCCGACACCGAGGGCCCGCGTCTCCGTGGGCCCGCCGTTGTCGGCGAGGGGCTGGAGGTCCACCTCCGCGGAGGTCTCCACGGTCCCCGGGCACGTGCTCGTCGTCGTGATCGTGCCGGTGCCGGACGTCGCGCCGGTCACCACGCACCGGTCACCCGCGTCATCGACGCCGACAGGGGTGTCGTCCTCGTCGATGAGCGAGTTCGTGAGGGTCAGGTCGCCGCCGTCCACGAGGAGGACGGAGCCGGTGTCCGCGTTCAGGTAGTACTGATCGGCGATCGTGACGTACGTGAGGTCGAGGTCTCCCTGCGACCGGATCGCGAGGCCCCCGTAGGTGCCGGCCCCGCCGAGGCCGTTGCCGGTGAAGGTCGAATTCACGACCTGCCCCCCGTCGGCGAGGTCCATCGCTCCGCCGTCCAGCCCGGACCGGTTGTCCTGGAAGGTGCTCCCATCGACCGATGCGGTCAGGGCCGCGATCGCACCTCCGTTCCCGCCGCTCGTGTTGTCGAGGAAGGTGGAGCCCGTCACCTCGAGGGCGTCCGCCGTGCTGTACACCGCGCCACCCGCGGTGGCGCTGTCCGCGACGGAGAACCCGTTCCCGTCGAACGTCGAGAAGTCGATGTCGAACGTGGCGTCCCCGCCGCAACCGCCCAGGCACTCGAGGCTGACGGCGCCGCCTGCCAGGGCCGCCCGGTTGTCGACGAAGGTCGCACCCTGGATGTACCGATCGATGGACGCCG
>JBJTIF010000110.1:0-8378 GCA_046094825.1 Actinomycetota bacterium | reverse complement strand
GGGCTGGCCGGGGGGCGCCGCGGGTGGCGTGCCGTTCGACGTCGGTGACCTCGGCGACCTCTTCGGCGGACTGTTCGGCGGCGGAGCCCGCGGCGGTCGGCCCGGCGCGTTCGGCGCCGACCTCGAGGTCGAGGTCCGGGTCTCGTTCGAGGACGCGCTCGACGGCGTGACGATCCCCGTGCGGGTCGATCTCCCGCGCCGGGGCGTCGACGCGGGTTCGCGGACGCTCCAGGTGAAGGTGCCGGCGGGCGTGCAGGACGGCGCGCGGATCCGTCTCGCGGGTCGCGGTGCGCCCGGCCGCGGTGGTGCGCCCGCGGGCGATCTCTACGTCCGTGTCCGCGTGCGACCGCACGCGCTCTTCGGGCGACAGGGTCCGCACGTGACGCTCGACCTGCCGATCTCGTTCGTCGAGGCGGCCCTCGGCGCGGAGGTGAAGGTGCCGACCCCGACGGGGCCCGTGACGATGAAGGTCCCGGCGGGCACGCCGTCGGGCAAGGTGTTCCGGCTCCGCGGGAAGGGCGCCCCGAAGGGCGGCAAGGGCGATCTCCTCGTGACGGTGCACGTCGATGTCCCGTCGAAGCTCTCGCGCAAGGAGAAGGACCTCCTGCGCGAGTTCGAGGGCATCGCCGATCGCTCGCCCCGCGAGGGGCTCGGGGTCTAGGAGGTGACGGCGATGGAGCGTGAGGGACGCGAACCGCGCGAGCGACGGGAGGGACGTGAGCCGCGCGAGGACGCGCGTCCCGGGCGCGCCGAGCAGCAGCGACGGACCGAGGACCGCGCCGTCTACATCATCAGCGTCGCCGCGGAGCTCGCGGGCGTGCATCCGCAGACCCTCCGCACGTACGAGCGGCTCGGCCTGCTCAGCCCGCAGCGCACGAGCGGCAACACCCGGCGGTACTCCGAGCGGGACATCGAGCGGCTCCGGCTCATCCAGGAGCTCACGCAGGACGAGGGCGTGAACCTCGCGGGCGTGAAACTCATCATGGCCATGCGGGCCCAGCTCGAGGAGATCCGCCGCCGCGCCGACGAGCTCGAGGAGCGCCTCGCGGACTGGCAGCCGCGCAGCGGCGAGATCGTGCTCCGGCGGAGCGTGTCCCGGTACCCCTGGGAGGACGCGTGAGCGGCTCGGTCGTCGTGCGGGCGTTCCGGGAGGAGGAGATCGAGTCGGTCCTCGACCGGTTGCCCGGACTCGAGTTCGGTCCGCAGGACCTCGAGCGCGCACGGGAGCACCGTCGCGAGCGTCTCCGCCACTCCGGAGCTCGGTACGAGGCCGAGATCCTCCTCGCGATCGAGGCCGAGGGTCGCCTCGTCGGGGAGGTGCAGGCCCGCCACCACCCGATGATGGCGCCCCCGGGCGTCTACGACGTCGGGATCGAACTCTGGGATGCGGCGGACCGTGGGCGCGGCTACGGCCGCGGGGCGCTCGAGGCGCTCGCGCGGTTCCTCTTCGAGGAGGAGCACGCCGAGCGGGTCCAGGGGAGCACCGATCTCGACAACGCGCCGATGCGGGCGACGTTCGCATCCGCGGGGTTCACGGAGGAGGGCGTCCTCCGCTGGTTCATGCCCTCGCCGGAGGGGCGGCGCGACTACGTGCAGTACGCGATCACGCGACCCGAGTGGGAGCGACGCTGAGGCTCAGCGACCGCCGACCTGCGCCGCGATGATCGCGGCGAGGTGCGGGGAGAAGAACCCGGCGTAGCGCGCCTGGACGTCCGCGCGCTTCCAGTCGTTGCCGGTCACCCGACCGCGGCAGAGCGCCGACCCGCAGTTGCAGGGGCGCTCGAGCTCCCAGTCCTCCTCGCACTCCGTCGTCGCGTAGTCGTACGTGAGCTCCTCCCCGGCGGCGATGTCGCGCATCGCGACGTTCGTGCGGTCCGGGGCGACTCCGGTGTTCGCGTCGCAGCTGTGGTTCAGGAACCATTCGCCCGAGGGGTTGTCGAAGTCGAAGGGGCACAGGAGGAAGTGGTCGTCGAGGAAGTAGCACATCCGGCGATGGCGCTCGGGGAGCGCGTGGAACTCGTCGACCGTGATGACCCGGCCCGCGTCGCGGCAGATGAGCTCGCCCCGCGCGATCGGCTCGAGCGCGAAGAGGCCGAAGCCACCGATCGTGCTCGCGCGGCGCTCGACCTTCGGGTTCACGTAGGAGCGCTGCGGTCCGTAGGTCTCGGCGAGGGCGGTCGCGCGGTCGGTGCGGTTGGCGGGCATCCGGCTCCTCTCCTACGCTTCGGCGGCCGACGCGCACCATACAGGACGCGTCGTCCCATCGTGCATGGAGGTTCCGTGGAGGTCTGGGCGGTGCTCGTGGCGCTCGCCGGAGGCTTCGTCTGGCGGGTCCTCGCCTACAACCGGTTCGTGCTCCAGCTCCAGCAGGTCCAGGCGACCTGGTCGGAGATCGACGGCGAACTCCGGCGCCGGTTCGACGCCGTGCCCGCGATCGTGGACCTCGTGCGCCCGTACGCGGGGCGCGAGGTCGACCTCCTCGAGCGCGTGCTCGATGCGAGGGCGGCGGCGCTCCGTGCGGCCGGCTCGCCGGCCGCCCTCGCCGCCGCCCTCGCGCCGTTCGAGGCGCTCCTCGCCCGACTCGTCGACCTCGCGGGCAGCGTCCCCGAGGTCCGCGACGGCGCCGCGTTCCGCCGCCTCGAGGAGGAACTCGCGATGACGGAGGACCGGATCGCGGGTCGGCGCGGCGTCTACAACGGGCGGGTCGCGGACCTCAACCGCCGCGTGCGAGCCTTCCCCTCGAGCCTCGTCGCCCGCGTGTCGGGGATCGGCGAGGCCGAGTACTTCCGCGTCGGTCCCGTCGCCTGATCCGTCAGACGAGCGGGCGTCGACGGACGTCGGAGGTCATCCAGCTCCAGCCCGCCGCCCAGGCGAGCGTGATCGCGCCCATCGCGAGCGCGGTCGTCGACGCCCCGTAGCGCTCCGCGAGCCACCCCGTGGCGAGGCTCGAGAGCCCGAACGTGAGCGTCACGAGCATCCCGTCGAACGCGAAGATCCGGCCGCGGATCCGGTCGGGGACGATCTTCTGGAGCCCGTACGACGAGAGCGTCCACTGCGCCCCGCCGCCGACGTGGGCGAGGGCGACCGACGCCATCGCGAGCGCGATGCTCGGTGCGAGGCCGAGCAGCCCGTAGCCGAGCCCGAACACCGCGAGCGCGATCCCGATGACGCCGAAGAGCCGGCGTTCGCCGGCGCCGACCGCGGCCCGCCCCGCGAAGGGTCCGACGAGCGCGCCGATGCCCCGCGCCGCCATGAGGAGACCGATCGCGACCTCGCCCGCTCCGAAGCGGGCGGCGACGATCGGGATGAGCACGAGGACCCCGCCGCCGAGGCCCCACCCGAACTTCACCATGATGAGGGCGAGCACCCGATGGTCGCGCCGCGCGTACCGCACCGTCTCGAGCGTCGCCTCGCGGATCGACGCGTGCTCGGCGCGTTCGAGGGTGAGGGGCCGGCGGACCCCGGCGATGAGGGTGGCGGAGACGGCGAAGGAGACGGCGTCGACGACGATCGCGACGTCGCGGCCGAACGCCGCCGTGACGACGCCGCCGACCGCGGCCCCGATCGCGAGCATCGTGCCCCAGAGCGACCCCGAGAGTGCGTTCGCGATCCCGAGGTCCTCGCGCTCGACGAGGTTCGGGAGCGCGGCCGCCGACGCGGGCTCGAAGGTCGCGGCGAGGGTCGCGACCCCCGCGAGGAGGACGTAGGCGATCCAGACGGTCTCCGGCGAGCGCACGAGGAGGAACCCGAGGACGAGGACCATGCGGCCGAGGTCGGCGACGACCATGAGGACGCGACGATCGAGCCGATCGGCGAGCGCGCCGGCGATCGGAGACAGGGCGAAGTACGTGAGGTCCTGGACGGCGATGATCGCCCCGATCGCGAGCGGCGAATCCGTGAGGTTCAGCATGAGGGCGAAGAGCGCGACGATGAGGAACCAGTCGCCCCCGAGCGAGATGACCGAGGCGAGGTAGAGCCGTCGGAAGTCCCGTTCGCGACGCAGGAGCGACCAGGCGGCGCGGGCGCCGCCCGGTGCGCGCGCGGGTTCGACGGCGGATGCCACGGGTCTGCCAGACTACGCCCGGGAGGACGAGGCGGACATGCTCGACGCGTTCACGTGGTTCGTGCAATCGGCGTTCCGGTGGCGGAACGGCGACCAGATCGTCGACGTCGACCCCTGGCACGCCGCGGCCGGCCCCGCGGACCTCATCTTCGTGACGCACGCGCACTTCGATCACTTCCGCCCCGACGAGATCGCGGCGCTCCGGGGGCCCGACACCGTCGTCGTCGCCCCGCGCGACGTCGCGGCAGAGCTCCCGGGTCCGGTCCGTGCCGTCGCACCGGGGGATGCCTTCGACCTCGAGGGCGTCGGTGTCGAGGTCGTCCCGGCCTACAACGTCCACCCCGAGCGCCTCGAGATGCACCCGCGCCGCAACGGGTGGGTCGGCTACGTGCTCACCGCGGGGGACCTCCGCTGGTACCACGCCGGCGACACGGACCGGGTGCCGGAACTCGACGCCGTGCGGGCCGACGCCGCGTTCGTGCCGATCGGCGGGACGTACACGATGGACGTCCCGGAGGCCGCCGACCTCGTGCGCGCGATCGCGCCGGAGGTCGCGGTGCCCATGCACTTCGGGTTCGTCGTCGGACGGCCGTCCGACGCGGACCGGTTCCGCGCCGCGGCCGCACCGGTCCGCGTCGAGGTGCTCGAGCCGTCGCTGCCGTTCGGCGACCTGAGCCACGAGGAAGGGTGGGAGGAGTGACGATGGCGCTCGGCTACGACCGGCCCCTGTACATCCTCGCGTTCGACCACCGCGGGTCGTTCGTGAAGAAGTTCTTCGGGATCGCGGGTGCACCCTCGGACGAGGAGTCCGCGCGGATCGCCGATGCGAAGGCGGTGATCTTCGAGGGCGCGCGCCGCGCGCTCGCCGGGGGCGTCGACGCGTCCGCCGCGGGGATCCTCGTCGACGAGCAGTTCGGCGCCGCGATCGCGCGCGCGGCGCACGCCGAGGGCATCACGCTCTCGATGCCGGTCGAGCGTTCCGGCCAGGACGAGTTCGACTTCGACTACGGCGAGGCGTTCGGCGAGCACATCGAGGCGTTCGATCCGACCTTCTCGAAGGTCCTCGTGCGCTGGAACCCCGAGGGCGACGTCGACATGAACCGCCGTCAGGGGGAGCGGCTGCGCCGGCTCGGCGAGTGGCTCCACGCGCACGGCCGGAAGCACCACGTCGAGCTCCTCGTGCCCGCCGAGCCGGCGCAGCTCGCCGCGGTCGGCGGGGACCCGGGTCGCTACGACCGGGAGCTCCGTCCGCGCCTCATGCGTGAGGCGATCGCCGAGCTCCAGGCGCTCGGCGTCGAGGCCGACGTCTGGAAGATCGAGGGCGTCGACACCCGCGAGGACTGCGAGATGCTTGCCGCGCAGGCGCGCTCGGGCGGCAGGGACGGCGTCGCGTGCGTCGTGCTCGGGCGCGGGGCCGACGACGCGGCGGTCGACCACTGGCTCCGCGTCGGCAAGGGGGTGCCCGGCTACCTCGGGTTCGCGATCGGTCGTTCGATCTGGTGGGACCCGCTGAAGGCGTACGTGGACGGCGCGGCGGACCGCGCCGCCGCTGCGGACGCGATCGGCGCGAACTACCGGCGGTTCATCGACGTCTACGAGCAGGCATAGGGAGTCCGAGGGAACGGAGGAACGATGGCGGTCATCAAGACGATCGACCTCGTCGGTGTGTCCGACAAGGGCTGGGACCACGCGGCGCAGCAGGCCCTCGCGGAGGCCTCGAAGACGATCCGCGGGATCGAGCACATGGACGTGCTCGGCACGAGCGCGGTCGTGAAGGACGGATCGATCGCGGAGTACCACACGCAGATCCGCATCAGCTTCCGGATCGAGCGCTAGGAGCACCGTGCCCGTCTCGATCGTCGTCGGCACGCAGTGGGGCGACGAGGGCAAGGGCAAGGCGACCGACCTCCTCGCGGAGCACGTCGACCTCGTCGTCCGCTACCAGGGCGGCAACAACGCGGGCCACACGATCCTCGCGCAGGGCCACGAGCTGAAGCTCCAGCTCGTCCCCTCGGGCATCCTCTACCCGCATCTCACGTCCGTGATCGCGGACGGGGTCGTCGTCGATCCCGCGGTGCTCCTGCGCGAGCTCGACGGCCTCGCGGCGCTCGGCGTCGACACCTCGCGGCTCGTCGTCTCCGCGAACTGCCACCTCATCATGCCGTACCACCTCGAGATGGAGAAGGTGACCGAGCGCTTCCTCGGGCGCAACGCGCTCGGGACGACGAAGCGCGGGATCGGTCCCGCGTACGCGGACAAGGCGGCGCGCATCGGGATCCGCCTCCAGGATCTCTTCGATGCGTCGATCTTCCGCGCGAAGCTCGACCTCGTCCTGCGCGAACGCAACCTCGTGCTCTCCCGCGTGTACGGACGGCTCCCGCTCGTCGCCGAACGCATCGCCGAGGACTACCTGCGCCTCGCTGAGCGGCTCCGGCCGCTCGTCGCCGACACCGCGCTCCTGATCCACGAGCGTCTCGCCGCGGGTCGCCACGTGCTCCTCGAGGGCGCACAGGGGACGATGCTCGACCTCGATCACGGGACGTACCCCTTCGTCACGTCGTCGAACCCCGTCGCGGGGATGGCGCTCGCCTCCGCCGGCATCGGCCCGCGCGAGGTCGAACGCGTGATCGGCATCACGAAGGCGTACGTGACGCGGGTCGGCGCCGGCCCGTTCCCGACCGAGGACACCGGCCCGGACGGCGAACGCCTCGGCGAACGCGGGCACGAGTTCGGGACCGTCACCGGGCGCAAGCGTCGGTGCGGGTGGTTCGACGCGGTCGTCCTGCGCTACGCGGCGCGCCTGAACGGCCTCACCGAGCTCTTCGTCACGAAGCTCGACGTCCTGTCGGGGTTCTCGGAGATCCCGATCGCGGTCGCGTACGAGGCGGACGGTGAGCGGTTCGAGGAACTCCCCCCGAACCAGACCCTCTTCCACCGCGCGCGACCGGTCTACGAGTGGCTGCCGGGCTGGAAGGACGACCTCACCGGCGCGCGGTCGCTCGCCGACCTCCCGCCGACCGCGCGCGCGTACCTCGATCGGATCGCCGAGGTCGGCGGCGTCCCCGTCGGCTCGGTCTCGGTCGGTCCCGGCCGGCAGCAGACGCTGCCCGCGGCCTGAGTCCCTCCGCTAGCATCTGCGGGAGGAGCGGGTCCGAGCACGGCGGCCCGCGTGCGCGAACGGAGGCCCCATGGCGAAGGGACCGGTCGTCGGCGTCCTCATCGCGTCGCCGGTCGAGGCGTCGCTCATGCGCCAGGCCGCCGCGATCCTCGAGAAGCTCGGCGTGCCGCACGAGGTCGAGACGATGTCCTCGTCGCGGAACCCCGACCTCGTCGACGAGTACGCGCGGACGGCGTTCGAGCGCGGCGTGAAGGTCATCATCTGCCCGACCGGCATCTCCGGCCACCTCGCGGCGGCCGTCGCCGCTCGGACGATCCTCCCGGTCATCGGCGTACCGGTCGCGTCGGACCAGATGCCGGGGGAGCAGGCGCTCTACGTCACCGCGCAGATGCCGGCCGGCGTCCCCGTCGCCACCGTCGGCCCCGATGCCGCGACGAACGCGGCGATCCTCGCGGCGCAGATCGTCGCGACCTCCGATCCCGATCTCCAGACGAGCCTGTGGCGGTTCAAGGACGACCTCGCGGAGGGACTCCGGCTGTGATCCCCCGCTACACGCTGCCGGCGATGGCGGCGGTGTGGTCGGAGGAGGCGCGCATCGCCCGGTGGCTCGAGGTGGAGGTCCTCGCCGTCGAGGCGCGGGCCGCGATCGGCGAGCTCCCGCAGGACGATGCGCGCGCGGTCCGTGCGCGGGCGGCGGCCGACCCCGCGTCGGTGCGTGCCCGCGAGGCGGAGACCCGCCACGATCTCGCGGCGTTCGTCGACGTCGTCGCGGCCTCCGTCGGCGACGCGGGTCGGTGGGTGCACCACGGGCTCACCTCATCCGACGTCCTCGACACGGCGCTCGCGACGCAGCTCCGCGACGCGGCCGACCTCCTCCTCGATCGCCTCGACGCGCTCGTCGGCGTCGCGCGCGACCTCGCGCTCGCGCACCGCGCGACGCCGACGATCGGCCGGACGCACGGCGTCCACGCCGAACCGACGACCTTCGGCCACAAGGTCGCGATCTGGACGTTCGCCCTCGACCGGGACCGCGACCGCCTCGCGCGGGCGCGCGAGGTCATCGCGGTCGGCAAGCTCTCCGGCGCCGTCGGGACGTACGCCGCGGTCGATCCGCGGGTCGAGGCGCACGTGTGCGCGGCGCTCGGGCTGCGGCCCGTCGAGGCCGCGAACCAGATCGTCGGGCGCGACCGCCACGCG
>JBJTIF010000109.1:0-3832 GCA_046094825.1 Actinomycetota bacterium | reverse complement strand
CGTAGCGGTCGGGGTCGGGGTCCGGGGGTCCGGGCGGTCGGGCTCGGGCGGATGCCCTCGGGACGAAGGCCTCAGGCGAACGGTCGCGGTGCCCCGGCCGGGAGGCGACATGCGGGAACGCGCGCGCACGGTGATCGTCGGCGGCGGGCCCGCCGCCGCGGCCGTCGCGGCCGCCCTCGCGACCGGTGGCGACCCCGACGTCCTCGTCCTCGATCCGCGCGCCGAGCGCGCCGAGCGCGACGTCGCGACCGAACGCTTCGGCGCGATCCTCCAGCCCGCGGCCGCGATCGACGACGTGCGCCTCGCACGCGACTCGGTCGCGGCGTTCGCGGACCTCGCGCGCGACGACGCGGCCGCGTGGCGGGCCGTCGGGAGCCTCGAGGTCGCGACGACCGCCGAACGCCTCGCCGCGCTCCGCCGCCGCGCCGACCGCCTCGCCGCCGCGGGCGTCCCGGCCGATGTCCTCGAGGCGGACGGCGCGGCGGCGGTCCTCCCGGCGCTCGACGCCGGGGCGATCCTCGGGGCGCTCCACGTGCCGTCGGACGGCGTCGCGGACCGCGCGGCGGTGGGTGCGGCGTTCGCGCGACGCGCGGGCGCGGCGGGCGCGGCGGGCGCGGCGTTCGTCGCCGGCGTCCGCGTCACCGGGGTCCGCACCGCGGGCGGCCGCGTCGTCGCCGTCGAGACGGACGCCGGTCCGATCGCCTGCGAACGCCTCGTCCTCGCCTCGTGCACCGCGAGCGTCCGGATCGCCGCGCTCGTCGGCATCGTCCTTCCGGTCGTCGCCGTCCCGCGTCCGATCCGCGTGACCGCCGCGATCGACGCGTCGGCCGCGCGCGGGTTCGATCCCGACACGATGCCGGTCCTGCGCCACCCCGACGCGGCGTTCGCGATCCGCGGCCGCGGCGACCGTCTCGCCCTCGCCGGCCACGGAGATCCGGCGGCCTGGGGCGATGCGGCCGCGCGGCTCCTCCCGTCGGCCGCCGACGCGGTACGCGCCCTCGGGAGCGCGAGCGACCGCGAGGCGACGGTCACCGCGACGCCGGACGGCGCACCGCTCGTCGGGGCGCACGTCGGCCTCGAGGGACTCTGGGTCCTCGCGGGCGCGCGGCTCGCGCTCCTCCCCGCGCTCGCGGAGGCACTCGCCGCGCGGATGCTCGGCCGTCGGACGGACGGGGCGCTCGGCGGCTCCGATCCGAACCGCTGGTACCCCTTCGAGACGGCGCCGGCGATCGCCTCCGCGCGCGCGACCGCGATCGTCGCGACGACCCACGCGGTCGTCCCGACGGTCCCCGACGAGCTCCCGCCCCGGCACCTGCGCCTCTCGCCGATCGCCCGTCGCGCCGAGGAACTCCGCGCCGCGTGGACCGCCGTCGCGGGATGGGAGATCCCCGAGTGGTACGCGACCAACGCCGATGGCGCCGGCTCCGGCGACGTTGCCCACCGCGAGGCCGCGATCGCCGCCGAGTGCCGCGCCGCGCGCGAGGTCGTCGCGATCGCCGATCGCACGCCGCTCGCGAAGTTCGACCTCGTCGGCGGCACCGATCGCGACGACGCGGAGGCCCTCGTCGACGTCCTCCGACGGGTGTTCCCCGACCTCGTCGACGTTCGGCCCGGCGCCCTCGTCCCGCTCGTCCCTGCGGCGACGTCCGCGATCGCCGACGTCCGCGGCATCGTCGGCGTCGCGAAGGAGGGCTCGCTCGTCCGGATCGTCGCGCCGGCACGCGAGGGCCAGCGCGTCCTCGCGGCCCTCCGGGCGGCGGTCCGCAACGCCGACGCGCCGGCCGGCCGGCTCCACGGCGTCCGGGTGCACGAGCGCACGGGCTCGCTCTTCGCGATCGCGCTCCTCGGCCCCGTCGCGCAGGACGTCCTCGGAGGCGTCGCCGACGGCGACGTGTCCGCGGCGGCCTTCCCCGAGGGGACCGCCCGCTACCTCGGCCTCGGCCCGGTCGTCCCGGTGTGGGCGCACCGCGGACCCCTCTCGTCGGGCGCCCCGGCGTCGTGGACGCTCTTCGGTCAGGTCGCGATGGGCGAGGCGGCGTGGGACCTGCTCATGGACGCGGGCCGCGGACGCGGCATCGTTCCGGTCGGCGCGGCGGCGATCGCGCGGCTCACGGCCGAGGTCGACGGGGCGCCGCGACCGTCCGCCTGAGGCCTGCGTCCCGACGGCATCCGCCCGAGCCCGACCGCCCGGACCCCCGGACCCCGACCCCGACCGCTACGGGGTCGCGACGGGCTCCGAACCGAAGGGCCGCGCGAGGTCCGCGGCCATCGCCGTCGTCGACGCGAGGAGGCTCTCGAGGGTCTGCACGTCGATCGTGCGGACGATGCGGTAGCGGATCCGCAGGAAGCGTCCGTGGGGCTCGGCGTGGAGATCCTGGACGACACCGTCGAAGAAGATCCGCATCCCTGCCGGGCGCCGTGACGCGAGGACCGCCTCGGCGGCCGGCCGCAGGACCTCCTCGCCTCCGAAGAGGTCCCAGACGCTCGTCCCGACGAGCCCGTCGACGTTCGCCGTGATCGGCGGCAGGCGCATGACGGAGAGGAACCGGAACGACCCGTCGAGGACGAAGTCCCCATCCCACGGGATGCCGTCGACGTCCGGCGCCCCGGAGACGTCGGTCGGGATGGGCTCGGGGGAGCGCTCCGTCAGGATCCCTCGACGACCCGGAGCCGGGCGCCCGGCGATCCCTTCGCGGCGGTTCGGGTCTCCCCGGCGGGCGTTCCGTACGGCGCCTCGAGGGCGCGCGTCACCTCTTCCATCGTCTCGAGGAGCCGCTCGAGCGTCGACACGTCCGCGGTCGCGATGACCCGGTAGCGGATGCGCAGGAACCGTCCCTCGAGCACCGCGAGCGTCTCGACGACGATCCCCGAGAAGTAGGCGCGGAAGCGCGCGGGCGCCCCCGTCAGGAGGACCGACTCGTACTGGGTCCGGAAGACGCTCTCGCCGCCGTAGACGTCCCAGATGACGCGACCGATCGGGTTCTGCACGCCGGGCCGGATCGTCCGGTCGACGCGCACGAACCGGAAGTCCTCGTCGAGCAGGAAGTCCCCGTCCCAGTCGTCGCGGTCGATATCCTTCGTCATGCGGTCCACCTCCTCGGGTCAGCCGATGCGGGTCAGTCGATGAGGTCGGCGTGCGCGGGCAGCTTCGCGCCGGCCGCCTGGATCCCGAGCGCCTCCTGGACGGTCGCGAGGACCGCCCGGGCGACCTCCTTGCGCTGGATGTCGAGCTCCTTCAGGAGTTCCTCGCGGAGCGACGCGATTTCGTCGCGGAGACGCGCTGCCTCGTCTCCCTCGACCCCGTCGGCCGCCGGTGCGCCGAGCAGCCACTCCGGCTGCGTCCCGGTGGTGCGCGCGATCTCGCCGAGGCGATCCCAGGGGACGGACTGATCGGGACGCTCCCAGTTCTGGATGCTCCGCCAGTGCACGCCGAGCTTCTCCGCGAGCTGGTGCTGACTGAAGCCGGCCTGCTTGCGCGCCTGCGCGATGCGCCGCGAGATGGCCGAGGGATCGAGTTCCACGTGCCGCTCCTTCCGCAACGCGGTCCGATGGGTGGAGCGACCGCCGCCGTGCCGCACGCTACCGGCAGCGCGAGGGAGGCGCAAACGGTCCGTCCTGACCCCCGGTGCCCGGGCACGGTGCCGTTTGCGCGGGGTTGCGCTCCGACGCATACTCCACAGACCCTATGTGCGAGGGCCGGCTGGGGCGGGGGCGAGAACCCGTCGGTCCCCCCCCCCCAGCCCGCCCACGCCCAGGGCGTCGCCCGCCCCCAACGCCGCGGCGGGCGGGGCCCCGCAACCGCCCAACCCTGGGTGTCGGGGCCGGTTCTACC
>JBJTIF010000108.1:0-6233 GCA_046094825.1 Actinomycetota bacterium | reverse complement strand
GGGCGGGGGGCGGAACGAGGTCGCGGATCGTCGCGTAGCGGAACGCGAATGCCGCGAGGAACCCGACGTGGACCCACGTCGCGACGAGCGCGTAGAGCCACGCGGCGAGCGAGGGGTTCACGCCGAGGTCCGACCCCTGCGGTGCGAGCGCCGGCACGAGCGGGAGCGCGACGAAGAAGTACAGGACCGAGAGCAGGAGGTGACGGCTCCCCGGCATCGTCGCCGCGCGCATGCCCTTGCGCACCGCCTCGAAGGCCGGGAGCGGTTCGATGACGGCGGCGATCGGTCCGTGGACGAAGAGCAGGAGCGCCGCGACGAGCGCGAGGATCGATCCGAGGAACCCGAGCCCCGGACCGAGGAGCGGGAAGATGACGCTGCCGACGACGAGGACGCTCAGGCCGAGCAGCGCCGAGATCGCGGCCGCGGGGATCGCGCGGATGCCGCGGAGCACCGCGAGCCGCCACGTCCATCCCTCGAGCGCGCCGAGCGCGAGGCCGGCGAGGACGCCGGAGACGACCGCGCGGACCACGAGGAACCCCGCCGTCGCGAGGAAGCTCGTCGTGCCGTAGCCGAAGATCGCCGTCGCGTTCAGCGCGTCGGTGTACGTGCTGAGCGGCGGGATCGCGACGAGGCTCGCGAGCCGCCCGATCGGTCCCTCGAAGCCGAGCGCGAGGAGCCCGAGCCACAGGACCGGAACGAGGACGAACGCCGTCACGAGCGTCGGCAGCGACCACGCGACCGCGCCGAGCCCGCGGAGGACCGACCGCCCGACCGGTGGGTGCGGCGTGGCGGGATCGGGCTTCGCGAGCAGGCGGGCGAGGACCGGCATCCGGTCCGGCGCGGGGCGCGCGGGCGCGTGCCCGTTGTGCGAGGGCTTCGGCTCCTTGCCGCGGCGCGGGCTCACGCACCACCCCCCGCGTCCGGATCGGAGGCAGCGAGCTCGCGTCGCGAGCGTCGCAGCAGGCGCGCGAGGCGCGGCGGGACGCCGAGCATCGCGAGGGCGACGAGGGCGGCGCGCGCGAAGCGGCCGAGGAGGCCGAGGAGATCGGGTTCGAGCGGCGAGGGGACATCGAGGAGCTCGCCGGTCGGGTCGGTGTCGAGACCGAGGAGCCGGGGATCGGCGCCACCCTTCGCGACGACGAGGAGGTGCTCGGGCACCGCGAAGCCCCCGATGAGCCCCTCGCCCGTCGCGAGGTCGGCGATGAGGCGTCCGCTCGCGCGATCGAGCGCGACGACGTCGCCGCCGCTCGTCCCGACGACGATCGCGTCCTCGGCGAGGAACGGCGAGGCCCGGACGACGAGGTCGTTGAGCGGGAACGACCACGCGCGCTCGCCGGTCGCGAGGTCGAAGCGCCCGACCGTGCCGGCGAAGTCGACGACGTACACCGCGTCGGCGTCGACGAGCGGTGCGGTCACGGGTGAGGGGAGGTTGCCGAGCAGGGCGGTCCAGCGTTCGGTGCCGTCGGCGCGCTCGAGGACGTGGAGGAGGCGATCGTTGCCCGCGTACGCGACGACCTCGGCGCCGACCGCGAGCGCCGAGGTCGTCGAGGTCGCGCTCTCCGGGGACTTCGCCCAGCGTCGCTCCCCCGTCGCGGCGTCGAAGGCCGAGATGCGGACCGCGCCGACGGAGGCGCCGGCACCGGCGACGTAGATCGCGTCCTCGAAGCCGACCGGCGGCGCGTCGCCCGCGCCGACGGCATCCTCCTCCCACGCGGTGGTGCCGTCATCGAGCGACACCGCGGTGAGCGTGCCGCCGCCGTCCACGACGTAGGCGTTCGCGCCCCACGCGAGGACACCGCCCGGCAACCCCGCCTCGAAGGACACCCGCCAGCGCTCCGCGCGGGTCTCGAGATCGATCGCGACGAGTTCCGCCGGCGTCGCCGCATCGGGCGACGGACTCGCAGCGGAGGCGGCCTCCGCATCCTCGACGTAGACCACGATGGCCGCCCCGTCGACGTAGCCGACCGCGGGACGCAGGAGCGATCCCCCGGCCCGCGGTATGGACCAGGCGATCTCCCCCGCCATCTCGTCGATGCCGAGCACCGCATCGCGGCCGACGACGACCGCGGTCATGCCGATCGCGACCGGCGCGCTCACCGGGGTCGGGAGGTCGACCTCCCAGGCGATCTCGAACGGCGGCGCGGGCGTGTGCGCGGAGGCAGTGGAGGCAGCGAGAACGAGCGCGATGACGGCGGCGCATGCGGATCGGAGCGTTCGCTTCGGGATCGTGGGCCTCGCAGGTCGCGTCGGAATCCCCATCTTATCGGGGAGATCCGCGTCACCCTCACCCATCACCCTCACCGGGGTGCGAGTCGGATGAACGACGTGAGGCGCGGTGGCGCGAGCACCGTGAGCGGATCGAGGTAGGCGCCGTCCGGCGTCCGGACCCCGACGTGCACGTGCGAGATGACGGATCCGGGGTGCCCCACGCCGCACGTCGCGAGCGCCTGCCCGGCGACCACCGCCTCGTTGCGTCGGACGGAGATCGCGTCGACCCACGATGCGGTCACCTGCCTCCCATCCGGGAGCGTCACCGTCACGTAGCGCTGACCCCCGACGCTGCCGGCGAACGTGACGACCCCCGCGGCGGCCGCACGGATCGGCGCACCGATCCGACAGGCGATGTCGATGCCTCGATGCCCCGATCCGAACGTGGAGCGCGGTGGATCGTAGGCGCGGACCACCGGTCCGATCACGGGCCAGGCCCACGTCCCCGCGGCGACGGCCGCGCGCGGCGACGCGAGCGCGAGCACCGCGCTCGCGACGAGCACCGGTACCGACCGGCGACGGCGTGTCCGGCTACGACCCCGGAACATCCCCGTCCTCGCTCCGCAGTGCCCGCCGGAGGAGGTCGAGGGCGTGCTCGTGGATCTGGAACGCTCGCGAATGCGAGACGTGCAGCCGTCGGGCCACCTCCGTGAGGGGGTAGCCGAGGAGATCGTGGAGTTCGACCGCGAACGCCTCGCGGGGCGGCAGGAGGGCGCGAGCGGCGAGGAGGACGGCGAGCTGCTCCGTCGGATCGGCGACCGAGGGGTCGGTCTCCGACTCCTCGAGCGACACGACCGACGACCGGTGGATGTCGCCGAGCAGTCGATGGCAGAGCTCGCGATCGATCCCCAGCCGCTCCGCGAGCTCCGCCTCATCGGGCGCGCGGCCCAGCATGCCCTCGAGCTGCTCCGTCGCCCGTTCGATCTGGCGCGCGGCCGAACGCACCGAGCGCGGCGCCCAGTCGGCGGCGCGGAGCCCGTCGAGGATCGCGCCGCGGATCCGCAGCGTCGCGTACGTCGAGAAGGCGTGTCCGGTGCTGGGGTCGTACCGGCGGATCGCGTCGATGAGGCCGAGCGTGCCGTCCCCGATGAGGTCGTCGAGGTCCGCGGCGGGCGGGAGCATCGCCTTCGCCCGGCGGGCGATCGAGCGGACGAGCGGCAGGTAGTGCACGACGAGCGCATCGAGGGCCCGCGCGTCCCCCCGCGTCCGGACCGCTACCCAGAGGTCCTCGGCCAGGCGATCACGCGGGTGGAGCGTGGGCGCGCTGGCCTCGGAGTCGGATCGTTCGGCGACCGATCGACGTGGGTCGTCGGCCCGTTCCGACGTTCCGTCCGGCTGGAGGACCTCGTCGTCCATCACGCCCTCGGGTGGCTCCTCGCGTAGGCCTCGAAGAGCCGATCCTTCGACACGTGCGTGTACCGCTGCGTCGTGGCGACGCTCGCGTGCCCGAGGAGTTCCTGGACGGCGCGGAGGTCCGCACCGCCGTCGAGGAGGTGCGTCGCGAACGAGTGCCGGAACGTGTGCGGCGTGATGCGCCGCCCGGTCGAGCGTGCGAGCCGGGCGATCATCGCGCGCGCGTCACGGGGTGTCATCGGGTTGCCTCGGCGGTTGAAGAAGACCAGGTCGGTCGTCCCGTCGGAGAGGTCCGGTCGCCCGCGCTCGAGGTAGACCTCGACGGCCTCGACGGCGAGGTCCGACATCGGCACCTCGCGCTCCTTCGAGCCCTTGCCCATGACGGTGACGCGACCGCGGCGCAGGTCGAGTCGGTCGAGGGTGAGGCCCGTCGCTTCGGACACGCGCAGGCCGGATCCGTAGAGGAGCTCGAGGAGCGCGCGGTCGCGCAACGCGATCGCGCGCTCCGTGGGGTCGGAGTCCGTTCCGGCGACGGGCGCCTCGACGATCGCGGCCGCCTCGGCGGGGCGGAGCACGCTCGGGAGCCGGGACTGGACCTTCGGCCGACCGAGGAGCGATGCCGGGTCGGCGCTCACGATCCCCTCCCGACGGGCCCAGCGGAAGAACGTGCGGATCGCACCGACACGGCGCGCCACGGACGCGCGCGCGTACCCGAGGGTCGCCTGCTGCGCGAGGAACCGCCGGAGATCCGGGTACGTCGCATCCTTGATCGCGGTACGGCCGCGTTCGAGGAACGTGAGGAGCTGCCCCAGGTCGCGCCGGTACGCCTCAACGGTGTTCTCCGAGAGGCCGCGCTCGTCGCGAAGGTGCCGGACGAACCGGTCGAGTACCTCGGCGTCGCGGAGGTTGGGGGCCATCGGGTCTCCCGGGGGGGAAGGTTGCGTCGTTGTAGCAATTCCGACGCCCAGCTTCAAGACCCACCCCCGGAGGCCCTGCCGCGCAGGCGCGGTTCGACGCGTCCTCCCACGGTCCGAACGAGCCCCGCGAGTTCGAGCCGTAGGAGCACCGGGAGCACCTCGCGGATCGGCAGGCCCACGGCGTCGGCCACGGCCTCGGGGAGGACGCGGTCGGTCACCGCGCCGAGCGCTCGGCGTTCGAGGTCGTTGAGGTCGAGGGTGAGCTGCGTCGCAGCGCCGACGCCGGTCTGCGGCGATGCGACGCCGAGTTCCTCGAGGATGTCGTCGACCCCCCGGACGAGCGCGGCCCCGTCACGGATGAGCGCGTTCGGCGTCGCCGCGAGCGGGTTCGTGACCGCGCCGGGCACCGCGTAGACGTCACGTCCGAGATCGAGCGCGTGCTCTGCGGAGATGAGCGACCCGCTGCCCTCCTCGCCCTCCACGACGACGAGGGCGCGGGCCAGGGCGACGACGATCCGGTTGCGTGCGGGGAACCGGAACGCCATCGCCGGGACGCCCGGGGGGTACTCGCTCGCGACCGTGCCCACCCGTCGGATGCGTTCGAGGAGCGCTGCGCTCCCGCGCGGGTACGGCACATCGATCCCCGACCCGAGGACGGCGACGGTCGGGGCACCTCCCGCGAGGGAGCCCTCGTGGGGACGCCGCGTCGATCCCGCGTGCCGCACCGCTCACGACGGCGAATCCCGCGCCCGCGAGGCCATTCGCGATCGACCGCGCGATGTCAGCGCCACCCGGCGTGCATGCGCGGGCACCGACCATCGCGATGAGCCGCTCGCGGGGCGGGAGGGGCTCGCCCTGCAGGAAGAGCCCTTCGGGCGGATCGTGGAGTTCGAGCAGCTGCGGCGGGTAGGCGTCCTCACCGCGCCGCACGTAGCGGATCGGCAGGGAGCGCGCGGCGTCCTCGGGGCGCCTCATCCGATCGCCGCGATCGACGCGGGCGCGATCTCCGTGCGGTACGCGAGCGCCTCGGCGACGTGCGCCTCCTCCGTCGCGTCGCTCCCGGCGAGGTCGGCGATCGTGCGGGCGACCTTCAGGGCTCGATCGAACCCCCGCCCGGTCAGCCCGATGCGATCGACGGCCGTCGCGAGCAGGTCGCGCGCCTCCGGCGACAGGCGCACCTCGCGGCGCGCGATCGGTCCCGGCAGTTGCGCGTTGCACGCCACCCCGAACGGCGCGCAACGGCTCCGCTGGATCGCGCGGGCGACCTCAACCCGTTCGCGGATCGTCGACGAGGTCTCTCCCGGCACCTCGCCGAGGAGTTCCTGACGGGAGAGCCGCGGGACGACGACCCGGAGGTCGATGCGGTCGAGGAGCGGGCCGGAGAGCTTCTGGCGGTACTGAGCGACGCGAACCGGGGTGCACCGGCACACTCGCGCGGGGTCCCCATCGAATCCGCACGGGCACGGGTTCGCAGCCGCCACGAGCGTGAACCGTGCGGGGAATTCGACGGCACCGCTCGCACGGACGAGGACCACCCGGCCGTCTTCGAGCGGCTGCCGCACTCCTTCGACCGCATCGCGGCGGAACTCCCCGCGTTCGTCGAGGACGAGGACGCCGTGGTGGGCGAGCGAGACCTCCCCCGGCCGGAGTGCGCCCGCGCCTCCACCGAGGAGCCCCGCGGCCGAGATGGAGTGG
>JBJTIF010000107.1:0-6424 GCA_046094825.1 Actinomycetota bacterium | reverse complement strand
GCCCGCCCGCCCCCCGCCCCCCCCCCCCCCCCCCCCCCCCCGACCCCCTACGTCTTCTCCGGCACGCTCGTCGTGAAGGGCCGCGGCATCGCCGTCGTCCGCGAGACGGGCGAGCGGAGCCAGCTCGGCGCGATCGGAGCCTCCCTCCGCGAGATCGAACCCGAGCGCACGCGGCTCCAGCGCGAGATCGACCGCATCGTCCGCGTCATCGCGGTGCTCGGGCTCGGCGCGGCGGTCGCCGTCGTCGTGATCTACGGGCTCACGCGCGGCGACTGGCTCGAGGGTGCGCTCGCGGGCATCGCGACGGCGATGGCGATGCTGCCGGAGGAGTTCCCCGTCGTCCTCACGGTGTTCCTCGCGCTCGGCGCGTGGAAGATGTCGCGCAAGCACGTCCTCACGCGGCGTTCGCCGGTCATCGAGACGCTCGGCTCGGCGACGGTCCTCTGCGTCGACAAGACCGGCACGCTCACGCAGAACAGCATGGTCGTCCGCGAACTCGTGACGGACGGCGAGACGCACCGCGTCGGCGAGGGCGCACCGCTGCCGGAGGCGTTCCGCGAGCTCGCGGAGGCCTCGGTCCTCGCGTCGCCGATCGACGCGTTCGACCCGATGGACCGGGCGTTCCGCTCGCTCGGCGAGGAGCACCTCGCGGACAGCGCGCACCTCGCGGGCGAGCCCGAGCTCCTCCGCGAGTACCCGCTCTCCGAGGACCTCCTCGCGATCGTCCACGTCTGGAACACCGCCGTCGACGGGCCGCTCGTCGTCGCGGCGAAGGGGGCCCCCGAGGCGGTCGCGCGCCTCTGCGGGTTCGACGCGGCGCGGACCGAGGTGCTCACCGCGCAGGTCGAGCGCGCGACCGCGGGCGGGCACCGCGTCCTCGCGGTCGCGCGCGCCGAGCACGCACCCGGCGACGTCCTGCCGGAGGACCCGCGCGGGTTCCGCCTCCGCTACCTCGGGCTCGCGGGGCTCCAGGACCCGGTACGCCCCGGCGTGCCCGAGGCCGTCGCCGAGTGCCGCCGCGCGGGGATCCGCGTCGTGATGATCACCGGCGACTACCCGGGCACCGCGCTCGCGATCGCGCGCGAGATCGGCCTCGACCACGACGGGGGTGTCGTCACCGGACCCGAGCTCGCCGCGATGGACGATGCGACGCTGTCGACGCGCATCCGCGACGCGCGGATCTTCGCGCGCGTCGTGCCCCAGCAGAAGCTCCGCATCGTCCGCGCGCTCCAGGGCAACGACGAGGTCGTCGGGATGACCGGCGACGGCGTGAACGACGCGCCCGCGCTGCGGGCCGCGGACATCGGCATCGCCGTCGGCCGGCGCGGGACCGACGTCGCGCGCGAGGCCGCCTCGCTCGTCATCACCGACGACGACTTCACGTCGATCGTCGCGGGCATCCGGCTCGGTCGCGGGATCTTCGACAACCTCCGCAAGGCGATGGC
Source organism: Actinomycetota bacterium (assembly GCA_046094825.1). Classification (GTDB taxonomy): domain Bacteria; phylum Actinomycetota; class UBA4738; order UBA4738; family HRBIN12; genus JBJTIF01. Next base: position 4,979 of record JBJTIF010000107.1, on the reverse strand, counting down.
GTACCTCATCGCCGTCCACGTCGCGATCTTCGGGATGGCGCTCGTGCCCGTCTTCGTCGCCGACTGGCCGCTCGTGCTCCTGCCGATCCAGATCGCGTTCCTCGAGTTCATCATCGATCCGACCTGCACGATCGTGTTCGAGGCCGAGGAGATCGACCCCGAGGTGATGGACCGACGACCGCGCGAGCCCGGCGCGCCGCTCTTCGGGCGGAGCGGGCTCGTCCTCGCGGCCCTCCAGGGTGTCGGCGCGCTCGCGGCCGTCCTCGGCGTCTACCTCTGGGCGGTCGGCGCGGGGCGGCCCGAGCCCGAGGTGCGCTCGCTCGCGTTCGGGACGCTCGTGCTCACGAACCTCCTCCTGCTCCTCGTGAACCGCTCGTGGCGCGTCTCCGCGCTCACGGCCTTCCGCGAGCGGCGCAACCCCGCGGTGAAGGTCGTCGTCGCCGCGGCGCTCGGCATCCTCGCGATCGTCCTCGCGGTCCCCGCCGCGCGGCGCGCGTTCGACCTCGGCCCCGTCGCCCCGTCCGATCTCGGCGTCGCGGTCGCGGCCGGCGTCCTCGGGGTCGCGTGGTTCGAGGGCTACAAGGCGTGGACGCGCCGCCGGTCGCCCGGGCGCGCCTGACGCACGCACGCGCCCGGACGCACGCACGCGCCCGGACGCACGCACGCGCCCGGACGCACGCACGCGCCCGGACGCACGCACGCGCCCGGACGCACGCGCGACCGGCGCTCGGGGGGCCGTTGGTACCCTCGGATGCATGGTCGAACTCGACGGCGTGCTCGTGAAGGAGATGACCGAACACGCGCGCCGCGAGTACCCGAACGAGGCGTGCGGCATCGTCGCGGCGGCGGACGGCCGCCCCGTGAAGGTCTTCGCGATGACGAACCTCGACGCGAGCCCGTACACGTACCGGCTCGACTCCCGTGAGCAGCTCGAGGTCTTCGAGGAGATGGACCGCGGCGGCTGGGACCTCTTCGCGATCTACCACTCGCACACGCACACGCCGGCCTACCCCTCGCCGACCGACGTCCGCCTCGCGTTCTACCCCGAGGCGCACTACGTGCTCGTCTCGCTCGCGGACGAGGATCACCCCGACGTGCGGTCGTACCGCATCGAGGGCGAGGTCATCACCGAGGAGGAGGTGCGCGTCCTCTGATGTTCACCGAGGAACAGGTGCGTCGCTACGCGCGCCACATCATCCTGCCGGGCGTCGGGGGCGAGGGCCAGCGGAAGCTCCTCGACGCGAAGGTCCTCGTGATCGGCGCGGGCGGACTCGGGTCGCCGGTCGCGATGTACCTCGCGGCCGCGGGTGTCGGCACCCTCGGCATCCTCGACTTCGACCGCGTGGACGAGTCGAACCTCCAGCGCCAGATCCTCCACACGACGCCCGACGTCGGCCGCCCCAAGGTCGCGAGTGCGATCGATCGCCTCCGGCAGCTGAACCCGAGCGTCGAGTACGTCGCGTACGACACCCTCCTCACCTCGGAGAACGCCTTCGAGGTGCTCGGTCCCTGGGACGTCATCGTCGACGGGACGGACAACTTCCCCGTGCGCTACCTCGTGAACGACGCGACGCAGTTCCTCGGCAAGCCGCTCGTGTACGGATCGATCCACCAGTTCGATGGCCAGGCGACGGTCTTCCTCCCCGGCGATGCGGGACCGTGCTACCGGTGCCTGTTCCCCGAGCCGCCGCCGCCCGGCGTCGTGCCGTCGTGCGCCGAGGGTGGCGTCTTCGGCGTGCTCCCGGGCATCGTCGGCTCGATCCAGGCCACCGAGGCGATCAAGCTCGTCACCGGGCTCGGCGACGGGCTCGTCGGTCGCCTCCTCCTCTTCGACGCCCTACGGATGGACTTCCAGGAGGTCACCGTCCGCCGCGACCCGACCTGCCCCGTCTGCGGTGACGCGCCGACCGTGACCGACCTCATCGACTACGACTGGTTCTGCGGGATCACCCCCGCGCCGGCCCCGACGACCGGGGGTCCCGCGTGAGCGTCCGCGTGAAGATCCCGACCCTCATGCGCGATCGCACGGGCGGCGCGGCCGTCGTCGAGGCGTCGGGCGACACGGTCGGCGCGGTGCTCGCCGACCTCGAGGCGCGGTTCCCCGGCGCGACCGACAAGGTCGTCGACGCCGAGGGCGCGCTCCACCGCTTCGTGAACGTCTACGTGAACGGGGAGGACATCCGCTTCGCGGGCTCGCTCGGGGCGACCGTTCGCGACGGCGACACGGTGACGATCCTGCCCGCCGTCGCGGGCGGGTGACGCCGGGTGCGCGCGGACGACATCGTCGCGTCGATCGGCAACACGCCGCTCGTCGGCCTGCCGACGTTCTCCCCGCGTGACGGGGTCCGCATCTGGGCGAAGCTCGAGGGCGCGAACCCGACCGGCTCCGCGAAGGACCGCATCGCGCGCGCGATGATCGAGGACGCCGAGCGCGACGGGCTCCTCGAGCCCGGCAAGCGGATCCTCGAGCCGACGTCGGGCAACACCGGCATCGCCCTCGCGATGATCGCGCGCCGTCGCGGCTATGGGCTCACCGTCGTCATGCCAGACAACGCGGGGGAGGAGCGCGTCCGGCTCCTCGAGGCCTTCGGCGCGACGATCGTGTTCTCGCCGGGCGAGAAGGGGACGAACGGGTCGATCGTCGTCGCGCAGCGGATGGTCGAGGAACACCCCGACCGGTGGTTCATGCCGTACCAGTACGCGAACGAGGCGAACCCGCGAGCGCACTACGAGGGGACCGGCGCGGAGATCGTCCGTGACCTCCCCGAGGTGACGCACTTCATCGCGGGCCTCGGCACCGGCGGCACGCTCACCGGCACCGGCCGTCGTCTGAAGGAGCACGACCCGCGCATCCAGGTGATCGCCGCCGAGCCCGAACTCGGCGAGGGCGTGTACGGGCTCCGGTCGATGGAGGAGGGGTTCGTCCCGCCGGTCTTCGACCCGTCGATCCTCGACGCGAAGTACCTCGTGGATTCGAGCGACGCCCTCCAGGGCACCCGCATGCTCTCCGAGCGCGAGGGCATCTTCGCCGGCATCTCGGCCGGCGCGGTCGTCGTCGTCGCCCGGCGCATCGCCGAGCGGCTCGAGCCCACCGAGCGGGCCGACCTCGTCTGCCTGCTCGCCGACGGCGGCTGGAAGTACCTCTCGACCCAGGCCTGGGACAAGGAGCTCCAGCGGGCCGAGAAGAACGTCGCCGAGACCCTCTGGTGGTAGGCACGTCGCACTTGCACCTGCAACTCAAGCCGCGGTAGCCTCTCGCCCTCATGGTTCGTACCCGGACGTTCGGCGTGGTCGGCGCGATGATCCCCGACCGCCACTGCGGCTGTCGCGCGTAGCGCGCCGCCCCTTCGTCCGCCTTCCGCGCTCGACCGACTCCTCGGAGGTCCACCATGGAACCCACGCTCGACACGCCGTCCGCGACGCTCCTCGACACCCGCGGTCGCGCCTGCCCGATCCCCGTCGTCCTCCTCGGCAAGGCCGCGCGCGAGGGCGCGCCCGGCGATCGGATCGAACTCCTCGCGACCGATGCCGGGTCGGTCGCCGACGTCCCCGCCTGGGCCGAGCAGACCGGCCACCTCGTCGAGGTCGCCGAGCAGGTCGCGGACCACTTCCGCTACGTCGTCGTCCTGCGCGACGTCGAGTGATCGACCGCGGGCGTGCGACGCCGGACGGCATCGCACGCCCGCGGTTCCGTCGCCGCGCCGACCGCGTCACGCCTGCCAGATCGGCGTGAAGATCGCGTCCCACTCCTCGGCCTCCTCGTCGCTCGTGACGACGCGCTGGTAGCGCGTGCGTGCGAGGAGCGCCGCATCGGGGAAGAGGAAGGGATCCGCCGCCGTGGCGCGCAGACGCTCGGCGTAGCGGGTCTCGCCGCGGTCCTCCGCGGCGTCGGCGTCGGTGCGGATCCGCTCGTCGACGCCGCGCACCGGGGACATGTAGAGGACGTACTCGGTCACCATCGTCGCGATCTCCGGCCGGTAGAACCAGTCCATGAGCGCGAGCGCACCGGCCGGGTTCTCCGACCCCGTCGGGATGAGCATGTTGTCCGTCCACAGGAGCGCGCCGCCGTCCGGGACGACGAATTCGACGTCGGCCATGCCGGCCCACACGCGCTGGTAGAGGACGTCGCCCGACCACGCCATCGTCGCGCTGAGGTTGCCGTTCGTGAAGTCATCGACGTAGCCCTGGTCGTAGTACGCGCGCACCGTCCCCTGATCGCGCTGCCACAGGAGCCAGTCCGCCGCCTCGCGCCACTCCGCGGGCCCGGACGCCTCCGGGTCGATGCCGAGGTTGATCATCACGAAGTCCGCCATGTCGGAGCGCAGCATCCCGACGCGGTCCATCCCGACCTTCGCTGGATCCGCGAGGTCGTCGAGCGTCGTGACCTCGCCCGACACGAGCTCGCGGTGGACGCCGATGCCCGTGAGCCCCGACTGCCAGGCCATCGACGAGCGGTTGCCGGGATCGAACGGTGGATCGACGACGAACGGCGCGGCGTTCGCGGTGAAGTTCGGGGTGCGCGCGTGATCGAGCGGGAGCACCCACCCGTTGCGCGTGAGGAGCGAGAACTCGCGGCCGGGCGTCACGAGGATGATGTCCCACCCCGTCGGGTCGCCCGCCGCGAGCTGCGGCTGGATCTTCCCGTAGAAGCCGGCGAGGCTCTCCATGACCGGCTCGTACGCGACCGTGATGCCGGTCGCCGCCGTGAAGGCCTCGAGGGAGGGGTGGCGGACCTCGCCGTCGACCTTCTCCTGGTCGATGTAGAGCGGCCACGAGGCGAACCGCACGACGTCGCCGGCGGGCCCGGCGAACAGCTCTGTCGGATCGAGCGCGGTGGGGGGGGGGGGGGGGGCCCCCGCCCCCCCCCCCCCCCCCCCCGCGGGGGCCCGCGGGCGCCCCCCCCCCGCCCCCCCCCCCCCCGTCGCGCACGGGCGCGTCGGAGGGGCGCGCCCTTCCTCGACGGGGTCGCGCTCACGGTG
>JBJTIF010000106.1:0-9950 GCA_046094825.1 Actinomycetota bacterium | reverse complement strand
GACCGCCTCCCCGTGCACGCGGCCTCGCACGTCGCACGGCGCGAGCGTCACCGACGCGTTCGCGCGGATCCGGCGGACCTTCCCGGAGTCCGCGCCGGTCACGACGACGAGCGCGTCGCCGTCGCGCGTGACCCACACGGGCGTCGACACCGGCGTGCCGTCCCGCCGGAACGTCGTGAGCGACACGTAGCGGCTCGCGGCCAGGGTCTCGAAGTTCGTGGACACCACCGCTCCTCGGTCTAGGTCGGACGGTCGGAAGTCGGACGGTCGGAAGCGGTCGCCCGCAGGGCTCGGAGCGTACCCGCGAGGACGATCAGGGTCGCGATCGCCCAGGGTCGCTCGAGCACGGAGGGGGACGCGAGGTTCACCGCCGTCCCAGCGGCGGAGTAGGCCACGACGAGCCACCCGATCGTCCGGATCGCGCGCCGCGGGAGGGCCCGCAGGGGCCCCTCACCGACGAGCGCGAGGGTCGTCGAGGCCATCCCTGCGAGCAGGAACGCCGAGAGCACCGCCAACGTCCGGCCCGTCGAGGAGAGCGCACCTTCCACCTGCCCGCCCTGCGTGAACCGCCCGAACGGCGCGCCGAGCGCGACGGCGATCTGGAAGAGCGTGGCGACGCCGAGGACCGTGGCTGACACCCGCGCGGCGCTCCTCGCGTTCATCGGGGGTTCCTCGGTGGGCCTGGATGGACTTGAACCATCGACCTCATCCTTATCAGGGATGCGCTCTAACCGAGCTGAGCTACAGGCCCGAGGGTGGGAAGGCTACGGGCGGCCTCCGGACCCGTCAACGCGCGTGCGCGGAGGCCCGCGACCGCGAGCGCGTCAGGCGGTCGGGCCGTCCGACGGATCGCCGAGCGAGATCTCGATGCCGCCGACGAGGTCGGCGATCACGTTGTAGAGGAGCGCGACGAAGAGGTTCACGACCGACCAGCCGACGACGGACACGATCCCGATCCCGAGCGCGCGGATGAAGAGCGCGAGACCCGAGATCGAGAACCCCTGGTCGGCGAAGAGGTCGCGGATGAGGTTCGTCACCGACTCGAGGATCCCGACGAGGCTGAGGAGGAAGTACAGGACCGTGCCCGCGACGAGGAGCACGATCATGATCGCGAAGTAGAAGAGGATCGAGAACCGGAACACCGTCCACGGCTGGATCTTCCGGAGCACGACGCGCGCGGGACGCTGCCGCGCGCGGGACGGGCGATCGTCGGTCGGTTCCCGGAGCATCGGCGCCCTTCCTTCCCCCAGCGGGCCGGACCGAACCCTACTCCGCGGCTTCCTCGACCACCACGGGCGCGAGCGCGGAGACCGTCTGGCCCTCCTCGACGCGCATGGTGCGGACGCCCTGGCTCGCACGTCCGACGCGGCGGATGTCCGCGGCCGCGACCCGGACGACCTTGCCCGAGGACGAGATGACGAAGACGTCCTGCTCCTTCGAGCCGACGAACGCGCCGGCGAGGAGCCCGGTCTTGTCGGTGAGCTGGTGGCCGATGACGCCCTTCCCGCCGCGGCCCTTCGCGGGGTACTCCTTCAGCGCGGTGCGCTTGCCGTACCCCTGCTCGGTCACCGAGATCATCTCCTGACCCTGCGACGTGGTGTTGAGGGCGAGGACCGCGTCCTTCGGATCGAGGCGCATCCCGAGGACCCCGGCGGTCTGCCGGCCCATCGGGCGGACGAGCGATTCCTTGAACCGGATGCACTGGCCGCGCTTCGACGACAGGAAGAGCTCCTCCTTGCCGTCCGTGAGGCGGACGTCGATGAGCTCGTCGCCCGAGCGGAGGTTGATCGCCGCGAGGCCGCTCCGCGGCGAGTCGTACTCGGACAGGCGCGTCTTCTTGATCTGCCCCTTCTTCGTCGCGAAGACGAGGAACCGGTTGCCGTCGTACTTCTTCAGGTCGATGACCGCCGAGACCTTCTCCTCGCCGGTGATCGACACGCCGGGGAGGTTCGCGACGTACGTCCCCCGGGCGGCGCGCGCGAACTCCGGCACCTGGTGGACCTTCACGCGGTAGACCTTGCCGCGGGTCGTGAAGAACAGGAGCCACGAGTGCGTCGAGGTCGTGAAGACCTCGCTGATGACGTCCTCCTGCTTCAGCGACGTGCCCTTCACGCCCTTGCCGCCGCGACCCTGGCGCTTGAACGCGTCGAGCGGTTGGCGCTTCACGTAGCCCGCGCGCGAGACCGTGATGACCACCTGCTCGTCGGCGATGAGGTCCTCGATGTCGAGGTCGCCCTCGTCGGCGGCGAGCTTCGTCCGCCGCGCGTCCGCGTGCTTCGCCTTGATCGCGAGGATGTCCTCCTTGATGACGCCGCGGATCTTCTTCGGGTCCTTCAGGAGGCCCTCGAGGTACTTGATCCGCGCGAGGAGCTCGGCGTGCTCCTTCTCGAGCTCCGTCTTCGCGAGCTTCGTGAGCCGACGGAGCGGCATGTCGAGGATGTGGTTCGCCTGGACCTCGGAGAGCTTGAACTTCGCCATGAGCTTCGTCCGCGCCATCTCGGAGTCGTCCGCGGCGCGGATGATCTTGATGACCTCGTCGAGGTGCCCGAGGGCGATGAGGAGCCCCTGGACGATGTGGTCGCGGTCCTGCCGCTGCTTGAGTTCGAACTTCGTCCGGCGCGTCTCGACGTCGATCTGGTGGTCGACGTAGTAGCCGACCATCTCCGCGAGGTTCAGGACCTTCGGCGCGTTGTCGACGAGCGCGAGCATGATGACGCCGAAGTTCTCCTGGAGCTGCGTGTGCTTGTAGAGCTGGTTCAGGACGACGTGGGGGTTCGCCGCGCGCTTCAGGTCGATGACCATCCGCATGCCGCCGCGGCCGCTCGACTCGTCGCGGAGGTCGGAGATGTCCTTGAGCTTCCCCGCGCGCACGAGCTCGGCGATCTTCTCGAGGAGCCGCGCCTTGTTCACCTGGTACGGGAGCTCGGTCACGACGATGCGGTGGCGGCCGTTCGCGGCCTCCTCGATCGTCGCTGTCGCGCGGACCTTGATCGAGCCGCGCCCGGTCGTGTAGGCGTCGGTGATGCCCTGGCGACCGAGGATCGTGCCGCCGGTCGGGAAGTCCGGACCCTTCACGTGCTTCATGAGGTCCTTCGGCGTGCACTCCGGCTCGTCGAGGTAGTGGATGACGGCGTCGATCGTCTCGCCGAGGTTGTGCGGCGGGATGTTCGTCGCCATGCCGACCGCGATGCCGCCCGAGCCGTTCACGAGGAGGTTCGGGAACCGCGCCGGCAGGACCGTCGGCTGCTGCTCGTACCCGTCGTAGTTCGGGACGAAGTCGACGGTGTCGGATTCGATGTCGCGGAGCATCTCCATCGCGACCGTCGCGAGGCGGGCCTCCGTGTAGCGCTGCGCGGCGGGCGGGTCGCCGTCGACCGATCCGAAGTTGCCGTGTGGGTCGATGAGCGGGACGCGGAGCGAGAAGTCCTGCGCCATCCGGACGAGGGCGTCGTAGATCGCGAGGTCGCCGTGCGGGTGGTACTTCTTCATGACCTCGCCGACCGCGGCCGCGCACTTGCGGTACGGGCGGTCCGGGCGCAGGCCCGATTCGAGCATCGACCAGAGGATCCGGCGGTGGACGGGCTTCAGGCCGTCGCGGACGTCGGGGAGCGCGCGGCCGACGATGACCGACATCGCGTAGTCGAGGTACGAGCGCTGGATCTCCTCCTCGATCTCGACGGGTTCGATGCGGCCGCCGAGGAGCGTCGGGGTCGCGGCGCCGTTGCCGCCGCCCGTGCCCGCGCCGGACCCGGCGGTGCGCTTGCGGGGGGTCTTCCGCTCAGACATCGAGGTTCTGCACCAGCTTCGCGTTCGACTCGATGAAGTCCTTCCGCGCCGCGACGTCCTCGCCCATGAGGACGGTGAAGAGGCGGTCGGCGGTCGCGGCGTCCTCCATCGTCACCTGGAGGAGCACCCGCGTGTCGGGGTTCATCGTCGTCTCCCAGAGCTGATCGGCGTCCATCTCGCCGAGTCCCTTGAACCGTTGCGGGGTGTCGAGCTTCTTGCCGTCCTTCGCGACCTGCTTGCGGAACGTGTCCCACTCGCGCTCGCTGTAGAAGTAGTGCGGTTGGCGCTCGTGCTGGACGAGGTAGAGCGGCGGCTGCGCGATGTAGACGTAGCCCGCGTTGATGAGCTCGCGCATGTTCCGGAAGAAGAACGTGAGCAGGAGCGTCCGGATGTGCGCGCCGTCGACGTCGGCGTCGGCCATGAGCACGATCTTGTGGTAGCGCGCCTTCGTGAGGTCGAAGTCGTCGGCGATGCCGGTGCCGATCGCGGTGATGAGCGCCTGGACCTCCTGGTTCTCGAGGACCTTGTGGAGGCGCGCCTTCTCGACGTTCAGGATCTTGCCGCGGATCGGCAGGATCGCCTGCGTCGCGCGGTCGCGGGCCTGCTTCGCGCTCCCGCCCGCGCTGTCGCCCTCGACGACGAAGATCTCAGCGGTGCCGGGGTCGGTCGACTGGCAGTCCGCGAGCTTGCCGGGCAGCGAGCCCGAGTCGAGGAAGGACTTCCGGCGCGTCAGGTCGCGCGCCTGCTTCGCGGCGAGCCGCGCCTTCGCTGCCGCCTCCCCCTTCGCGACGATGCGCTTCGCGTCGCCGGGGTGCTCCTCGAGCCAGGTCGCGAGGTGCTGGTTCACGGTCGTCTCGACGAGCGAGCGGATCGAGGCGTTGCCGAGCTTCGTCTTCGTCTGCCCCTCGAACTGCGGGTCCTTGAGCTTCACGGAGACGATGCCGACGAACCCCTCGCGGACGTCCTCGCCGGTGAGGTTCTCCTCCTTCTCCTTCAGGAGCCCCTTCTGCCGCGCGTAGCGGTTCAGGACGTTCGTGATGGCCTTGCGGAGCCCCTCCTCGTGCATCCCGCCCTCGGTCGTGTTGATCGTGTTCGCGAAGGAGTGCGTGGATTCAGCGTAGGCGGTGTTCCACTGGATCGCGATCTCGCACTCCGCCGAGCCGTCCTTCTCCTTCGACTCGAAGTGGATGACCTTCGCGTGGAGGATGTCCTTGCCCGCCTGGAGGTACTTCACGAAGTCGGCGAGGCCGCCGGTCGCCTTGTACGTGTCGCTCGCGCCGTCGCGCTCGTCGGCGAGGACGATCTCGAGGCCGCGGGTGAGGAACGCGAGTTCCTGGAGGCGCTCGGCGAGGACCTCACGGCGGAACGTCGTCTCCTCGAAGATCTCGGGGTCGGGCCAGAACCGGATCGTCGTGCCCGTGCGGCGGCTCGCCTTGCCCTTCGCGAGCTTGCCGGTCTCCTTGCCGCGGACGAACGTCTGCGACCACGTCGCGCCGTCGCGCTCGATCTCGGCGGTCATCTTCTCGGAGAGCGCGTTCACGACCGAGACACCGACACCGTGGAGGCCGCCGGAGATCGCGTAGCCGCCGCCGCCGAACTTCCCGCCGGCGTTCAGCGTCGTGAGGACGACGGTGACGGCGGGGCGGCGGTCCTTCGCCTTCGGGATCGGTGCGACGGGGATACCGGCGCCGTTGTCGGCGACGCTGCACGAGCCGTCCTTGTGGAGCGTGACGACGATCCGGTCGCAGCGTCCGGCCATCGCCTCGTCGACGGAGTTGTCGACGACCTCGTACACGAGGTGGTGGAGACCGCGCGAGCTCGTCGTCCCGATGTACATCCCGGGGCGCAGGCGGACGTGCTGGATGCCCTCGAGGACGGTGATGTTCTCGGAGGTGTAGGCGCCCTTCGCAGGCCTCTTCGCGGCGGGTTTCGCGGGGGCCTTCGCGGCGGGCTTCGCCGGCTTCGCGGCCTTCTTCGGGGCCGAAGCCGCCCGCGTCACCTTCTTCGTCGTCGCCAAAGGTCCTCCCCGGTCGATCGCCTGCGTCGCGGCGCCGGAGCCGCCACGGCGGTGGCCGCGGAGTGGCGCGGAACGTGCGTGGATTCTACCAATCCCCACGCACGGGGAGGGGATGCGGAGGGGGCCGTCAGCCGTTGCGGCGCAACGGTTTCACGGCCTCCGGACGGACGGTGATCTGCACGACCGAGACGATGTCCCGACCGAGGGTCCGGTTGGCCCGCGAACGGATCTCCTCGACGAGGAACCGGGCCTGCGCGCCCCACGTCCCGGAGGTCACCGCGACGACGAGGACGCCCCCGTCGAGGCTGAGCGGGGCGGACTCGGCGGCGACGCGCGCGCCGACGATGTCGGGCCAGGCCTCGAGGAGGATCCCGATCGCGTGGCCGCGCGCGAACTCCGGTCGGCGGAGCAGTCGGTCGAGGACGGCGCCGATGCTCGACTCGTCGACGGTGCGTTCGTCGCGCCGGTCGCGCCATCCCTTGCTCCGCGGCATCAGGCGGCCCCCGCCGTCGGGTCGATCGTGCCGCCGCGGATCCGCCACACGAGCGCGGACTCCGCGGGCACCGACGCCTCGTCGGCGACGGAGACGAAGACCTGGCCGCCGCGCGGAGATGCGGCGCTGGCGCGCGGGATCGAGCGCGGAGAACGGGTCGTCGAGCAGGAGCACCGGCGGTTCGCCGACCTCGGCGGCGACGGCGCTCGCGAGCCCGAGCCGCAGGCAGAGCGCGGCGGCCCACGCCTCGCCGTGGGAGGCGAACGATCGGACGCCGAGGTCGCGCACCGCGAGGGCGACGTCGTCGCGGTGCGGACCGACGAGCGTCGTGCGGCGGACGAGCTCGTCGGCGCGGCGTTCGGCGAGCCGCGCGCGGAAGGCGCCGACGAGATCGTCCGCCGCCGCCACGACGTTCGGGGCGTAGTCGACGGCGAGGCCGTACGCCGCGAGCGCCTCGTACTCCTCCTCGGTCGCGGTGCGGATCCGCTCGATCGTCTCCGCGCGTTGGCGCGTGAGCGCCGCGCCGGCCTCGACGAGCTCGTCGTCCCAGACGTCGAGCCCCGCCGGCGCGCCGCGCCCCTCGTGGTCCTTCAGGAGGCGGTTCCGCTGTCGGACGACACGGTCGTACGCGGTGATGAGCGAGGCCTTCGCGGGCCAGAGTGCGGTGAGCGCCTCGTCGAGGAAGCGCCGCCGCTCCCCCGCGTCGCCGCGGACGACGTCGAGGTCGTCGGGTCCGAAGAACACCGCGCGGACCTTCTGGAGCAGATCCCGGCGGCGGCGCACCGGCGTGCGGTTCACCTGGACGCGGTTCGCGCCCTGCCCGGGGATCTCGACCTCGACGAGCACGCGGCCGTCGCGCGTCTCGATCTCGCCGCGCGCGTACGCCGCTGCGGCGCCCTCGCGGACGAGCGGGAGCGACGCCGACGTGCGCGGGGAGGCGAGGAGGAACAGGAAGGCGATCCCCTCGAGGAGGTTCGTCTTGCCCTCGCCGTTCGGCCCGACGGCGACGATGAGCCCGGTCGGGAGATCCTCGACGCGCGTCAGGGCGTGGTTGCGGAAATCCCGGAACTCGGCCCAGGAGACGCGCACGCGCCGGACGCCGTCAGGCGACCGGCGCGGGCAGGCGGACCGGCATCACGAGGTACGTGAAGTCGTCGCCGTCGCCGCGGACGATCCCCGGCTTCAACCCGTCGCGGACCTCGAGGCGCACGTTCTCACCCGTCGCGGCCGCGAGGCCGTCGGTGAGGTAGTGCGCGTTGAACGCGGCGCTCAGGTCTTCGCCCTCGTACTGACCCTGGACGGCCTCGACGGCCTGTCCGACGTCGGGTGACGACGACGAGAGCTTCACGCCGAGCTGGTTGAACTCGAGGCGCACCGGGGTGTTGTCGCGCGCGAGGAGCCCGACGCGCTTCACCGCGTCGATGAGCTGCTGGCGCGACGCGGTGAGCCGGCTGTCGTACGCGTCCGGCAGGAGCGCGCGGTAGTTCGGGAACTCACCCTCGATGAGCCGCGACGTGAGGACGAAGCCACCGACGGTGAACGTGACCTGGCTCTCGTCGATCGTGAGCTCCATCGCGCCCTTGTCGATCGACTGCGCCGCGCGGCCGACCTCAGAGAGCGCGCGCTCGGGGACGATCGCCTTCGCCTCGGTCGCCGATGTCGCGATGAGCTCGCGGACCGCGAGCCGGTACGAGTCGGTCGCGACGAGGGTGAGACCCTCGCGGCTCACCTCGAGGAGCACGCCGGTGAGGACCGGTCGCGCCTCGTCGCGCGACGACGCGCGGGCGACCTGCCCGACGGCCTCGGCGACCGCCGGCGCGTCGACGGTGATCCGGGTGCCGCTCGGCGCCTGGAGCGCGGGGAAGTCCTCGGCCGGCAGGAGCCGGAGCGAGCCCTCGTACGCGGCGCAGCGGATCCGCGCCTGCCCGGCGTCGGCCTCGAACTCGACGGGCGCGTCGGACAGGCTCTTCACGGTGTCCGCGAGGAGCCGGGCCGGGACGAGGGCGACCCCGGCCTCCTGCCCGTCGACGTCCACGGTGAGGCGGGCGGAGACCTCGAGGTCGGTGGTCGTGAGCGTGAGCGAGCCCGCGCCGACCTCCATGTGCACGCCCGTCAGGGCCGGGATCCCCGGCCGGGTCGAGACACCGCGCTGGACGGTCTGGAGCGCCTCGGACAACACGTCGCGATCACAGCGGAACTTCACCTGTCCACCCCCTGCCTGCTCCTACGGTTCGTTGATCTCTCTCTCGGTGGTGGTAGGGGCTGGGGAAAAGTGCACAACCCCCCTGTCCGCCGAGCGTAGCGGTCCTGTCCGACATGTGGATCGGTGGTGGGAAACCCCCCGGAGAACCTGGCGTTCCGGCGGTCACCCCGGGTTCCCCCTCCGATCCCCACACCCTTTCCCACAGGTCTCAGACGCCGCCGCGGGCCCGCTCCCGGATGATCCGGGAGAGGTCCTGGACCTGCCGGTAGATCGGCTCGCGCTCCCGGATCGACGCGTCGATCTTGTTGATGCCGTGGAGCGCCGTCGAGTGGTCCCGGTCGAACAGCTCCCCGATCTTGATGAGCGAGAGCCCGGTGTTCTCGCGGACGAGGTACATCGCGACGTGGCGCGCGGTCGCGATCGGGCGGGAGCGGCTCTTGCCGACGATCTCGGCGATCGGGACCTCGAAGTACCGCGAGGCCTCCTCGAGGATGAGCGTCGCGGGGATCTCCGTCACCGCCTGCGGCAGGAGGTCCTCGAGGGCGTGCTCGGCGAGCTCGAGGCTCATCGGCTGGCCGGTGAGGTCGCTCCACGCGACGACCCGGACGAGGGCCCCCTCGAGCTCCCGGATGTTCTGGTCGAACTTCGAGGCGACGTACTCGACGACGTCGTCGGGGACGACGACCTGCTCGCGCTGCGCCTTCAGCTGGAGGATCGAGATCCGCGTCTCGATGTCCGGCGGTTGGATGTCGACGCAGAGCCCGAGCCGGAACCGGCTCTGGATCCGCTCGTCCATCCCGAGCTCCTGGGGCGGTCGGTCGGAGGCGATGACGATCTGCCGCTGCTTCTCGTGGAGGGCGTTGAACGTGTGGAAGAACTCGTTCAGCGTCTCCTCGCGGGTCGCGAGGAACTGGATGTCGTCGACGAGGAGGACGTCCACGTCCCGGTAGCGGGCGGCGAACTGGTAGCCGGCGCGCTCGCGGACCGCCGCGATGAACTCACGCGTGAAGTCCTCGGCCGTCACGTACTTCGTCCGCAGGTGCGGCGCAAGGCGATGCATGTGGTGGCCGATCGCGACGAGGAGGTGGGTCTTCCCGAGGCCCACGCCGCCGTAGATGAACAGCGGGTTGTAGGCCTTCGAGGGCTTCGCCTCGGCGACCGCCATCGCGGCTGCGTGGGCGAACCGGTTCGAGGGCCCGGGGACGAACGTGTCGAACGTGTACTGCGGGAACGGCAGGACGTTCGGGAGGGGCGGGCGATGCGCCGGCGCCACGTCCGCGGACGGCTCCGACGCGCCGAGGTCCACCGGCGCCGGCGCATCGCCCGCCGCTCCCGAACGTGCTGCCGTTCCCGCAGTACACGTTCGACACGGTCGTCCCCGGGCCCTCGAAGCGGTTCGCCCACGCCGCCGCGTTGGCGGTCGGCGAGGCGCTGCCGTCGAAGGCCTACAG
>JBJTIF010000105.1:0-6239 GCA_046094825.1 Actinomycetota bacterium | reverse complement strand
TCTTTGAGGCACTTTATTTACACTTTATATCAAATGACACTTTCAAGCAAATATCTCTTTTCTTAGAAGGATCCTTCTCCTTCTAACTCTGGTTCTGGACTGAACTGCTGGCTTGCTGCTTGCCTCCCTTTTATAGTGCCTCCTCCTTTGTTCTCCAGCTGGATCCTCAATTTTTCCCTCCAAAATTTCCCTCTCTTTTCTTTGTTCTGGATTTTTCCCTCCTTTTTTCTTGATCCTTCTTTTTTGATCTGATCCTCCCTTTTTGCTTGATCCTTCCTCATATGAATTGCTCTAAGGTTTGAGCTGGGTAAGGCTACCCAATATTGAGTCCAGGGTTGTGGGGGAAAGGGTTCCCCTCTGGATCTAGAGCAAATATATCAAGGCTGTAGGTCTGGTACCATGACATTCTCCCCCCTAGATTTGCTCGACGATCTAGGTTTTAGTAAGGGCATGTGGGAGAACAGTCTGGCTGTTGGAAGGTCAGGGCGTCCATTCAGATCCTGAGCTAGGGCTGGTATACTCAGAGGAGGAGGAACCTCCCACCGTCATTCTTTGCCTTGCTCTAGCTGGTCTCAGCCGCCAGGGAAGTTGATTAACCCTTGTTGAGGTCCTCAGATCTAACAACCTCGATGACCTCCGTGGCAGGGGTTGGGATGGTTTACCTGTATTTTTAGGATCTTCGAGGGGTTTGTCCGAGTCATGCAAGTTTCGCGGGACTAAGTTTGGGTGTCTGCTCCTGACTAAATTCTTTCGCTTAGGTGAGAATTTATCATCGCGGGGATTAGACTTTGGCAGGATGCTACTGCTCGGGTGAGGGTGCAAAGGGTCGGATTGGTGATGGTTTAATGCGTCGGATCCAGCCCAATCACGTGGGTCAAGGACCACATCGTCCCCGGGATCAGATCCATCGGCAGGGTTTGGAGTCCCCTCTCTTGGCTCAACAATTTCATGGACTCCTTCTGGCACGTCTGTGGGTACCATGGCGATGTGGTGTACAGATCTCCGGTAGGAGCCGAACTTGGTTCTAACCGTGACTGAACAAGGCTGTCCCTCCATGTCATGTTTCACTCCCTCAATGACGCACAAGGTCCAATCGGGTTTGCGCCCCACGCCAGTAGTTTCCATTAGGAGTGCAAGTCTGCCTTCCACTGGTGGGGGTTCTTGTTTCCACCATTTTTCTCGATCACGGTACTGCATGAGGATCACATCAGTGTAGCTGTCCCACGTTTGTCTGATTTCTTGTCTCAGCTTCTTTTCTACTTCTGGGAGAGGGCCCCTTCCGACTATCGGGTGGAGGAAATGGTTTGGAGTGATCGGGTCAGCCAGGTCCCGTTGTTCATAGAAAGCTAAGGGCCTTGAATTGAGTAGTTTTGCTGCCCTGACAAGTATTGTTCTAAGAACGTCTTCTGGGACTGCCCTACCCCTTGAGTAGTGATTCAAGACTCGCTTCATCAATCCAACCATCCTCTCCCATCTCCCCCCTTGATGGGGCGCCCTGGGTACGATGAAACGCCAGAAGATGGGTTCATTGTTACGCTGGATGACAGGTCTGGTGGAATCGCACGTTGGTATACCCAGTTCTCGCCTTGCTGCCTCGAAGCAGGTGGCGTTATCGGAGTAAATGACTTTCGGAGTCCCATAGAGAGCGCTGAATCTGGAGAATGCATGGATTACAGCATCTCCACTTTGGCTAGGGCAGAGTTCAAAATGAGCAGCTCGGGTTTGCATGCAGGTCATCACCAGGACGTGCCACTGTTGTTTCAGCCTCTTGTCTGTGGTATGGAAGGGGCCCGCAAAGTCTATTCCTAGAATGCGAAAGCAACGGTAGCTTGGCTCTGTGATGTCCTTGGGAAGCGGAGCCATCCTCGGATGGGTGATCTTTGCTCTGGCCTTGAAGCAGTCAAGACAGGTGCGGGTGATCTTTCGGGATGCTCGGTCTGCTCCGAGGATGAGGTACCGCTTTCTCAATTCTGAGAACATGAGGTTGGAACCTACTGGATGTTTGAAGTCTAAATGATACTCGCCAAGTATCAATCTAGCGTACTGGCTTTTTGCAGAGAGGATGACAGGATACTTTTGGTCGTAGGGAATTGCATCATTCCTTATGATTCGTGACCCGCTCCTCAGCAACCCGTCGGCCCCGAGGAATGGTTGCAGGTGAAAGAGTGGCCCCTTTTTTACCAGTTCCCCTTGCCTGACAGTGGCTAGGTCTCTGGGAAAGCAGTGTTCTTGTGCTGCTTGGCAAAGTAGGATGTCAGGATCCTTCTTATTACCGAGGCGGATGCAGAGTCTTTTGACTATCTGTCGCACTCGGCGCGCTCCGTTGAACTGGCGACCTACACTGTGCCTGTCTGCCAGTCGCTCCAGCCAAGGCAGCTGCCTTTGCTCTTCAACTTGGAGATACACTGGCGTTTGGACCTTGCCGGAGGGTTCTTCGTCAAAGTTTTCCCTTCTGCTTATGTAGCGCTGGAACTTGTAATCCGGTGCCCGTAGCTGTGGCGGCCCATGGGACCAGAGCTCACTGTCAGCCAGCTTCCAAGTGGGAATGTCCCGAGTTGGGATGTCCGCCGGATTGACCCCGGTGCTCACGTGTCCCCATTGTTCTGCGGAGGTGCAATTCCGGATCTCTGCCATTCGATGTTGGATGTCGACTTTGATGTCTCTTGACGGGGCAAGGATCCAACACAGAGCGTTAGTGCTGTCTGTGTAATAAAAGATTTTGCTGGGATCCAGTTCCAAAGCTCGGCCATAATGCCGTGCCATACGGACCCCGAGCACACACGCGTCGAGTTCAGACTGCGAGACGCTTTTGGCTTGCAGGGGCGTGGGCCTGGCTTTGGCTGCAATGAGCACGGTTTGGAAGCTTTTGCCCTTGGGTGTCCTGAGATATAGGGTAGTTGCGTAGACGTCTGCTGAAGCATCGCAGAAGACGTGTAATTCAGAACTTGCAGTCTGCCCCACCCATCGATCGAAGGTCAATGTGCTGACTTGGAGGAGTTCTTTAAGGGTCTTCTCCCATTTATCGTGGAAGGCTGGAGGTACGGGGGCGTGCCATCCAATCTCCCTTCCCCAGAGAACATTGAAGAGTTTGCGCAGTTGGATTGTGATGGGTGAAATGAGGCCAAGTGGGTCATGACAACTAGCGATGGTGCCAAGGATTGTCGCCTTGGTCCACTGCTGAATCCCTAGGTTTTGTTTCCAGGCTTCCAATGTTTTGTGCTTGAGTTTGAAAACTAGTTGGTCCGTGTGTCGCAGATACACCATCTTTACTGCACTTTGGTAGGTGTGAGTTAGGTCCTTGTCTCCCATCTGGACACTTGCTGTCCAGGCATCCAAAGGTATCAGCTTTGCTGCCCTGAGCGAACTGCAATAGACCTCGCACTCTTTCAAAACTCCCCCAGAGAGGAGCGGCGTCAGCTCCTTCAGGAGGGTGACCATCTCTTCTTCCGTGTCTCTACTATCCAAGCAGTCGCCCATGTGGAAAGATTTTCGGAGGGTCTCGGCGGCGTTTGGGAGTTTCACTGAGCCACAGAGGGCGGCTATGGCCTTTTGGTAGATGGTAGGTGACGCCTTGTTTTCGAAGAGAACTCTAGTGAATTGATAGTGCTTGTTTTGGAAGACTACACGATGGAATTGTCGATCTTCTGGAGCCAAGACAATCTGTGTGAGCGGCTCTGTGGCGTTTATTGTTAATATGTACTTGAAGCGTCTCATCCGTGTCAGGATGTGGCTTAGGTCGTTTACTGTCTTCGGTAGCTCCAGGATGTAACTGTCAAGCGTTGCCTTGTGGAACTTTGTCTTGGTATCAACAAGAATGCGTGTTGGCCTGCACTTGTGGGTCACCTCAAAGAAGGGCAGATACCATCCACGGGTTTTCTCTTCTTCAGGTACTGGCTCCAGGTACCCTTTCGTGACATAGTTCATCACTATGCTCTTCACATCTTGGAGTCTCGTTCCCCGTCGTGCCAGTGCCTTGGCAGAGTAATGACCGGTCTGCCGTCTTTCAATAGAGGCAAAGTTTCCCTGGAGTGCTGTTTTGTGACCCGGACGCCAGGGGATGCGCGCCTGGATGGAGGTCGACCCGTTTTCATGACTTAGATCAATCGTCATTAGATTGTAAGCGTGCTTCTGGAGTAAGTCGCAGTCTTCTGGCATACCAGCACTGCTTGGGGGACTTGCAGCAGGCCCAAGAGTGCCCAGGTTCTCCAGTTCAAAGTGCCTTTCAATGGCTGTCAGTAGTGTCTTGACATCAAAAGCTGGCTCCGCTTGGGTGGGCTGGTCTTTACTAAAATCTCTGAGACTTGGTGCGGGGGGAAGCCTCCATCTTTTGTCTGTAGTCCCACCATGCAGCAGATTATGGTGTGGCTTCTTGCAACCATTAATTCCACAAGGTCTTCGTTGCCTACATTCCTTGACGAGGTGGCCAGCTGCGAGACAGCCGTTGCAGGCTTTCGCGTCGTGCACAACCTCTTTCCTTACACAAACATTCATATCTTTGAAGTCAGGGCAAAAGGTCAGAGGGTGATCGTGTCTGCACACAGGGCACTTAAAGCACCTCACCAAGTACGTCGGCTCAATGGAGTTGCAGTGGCTTTTGTCATTGAAGTTGTTTTCGGAGAGCTTGTCTTTCTTGCGTTTTTTGTACTTGTCTTTAGGCCTAGTGGAGTTCCGTTTGCTGGCTGTCTTCTTTACCACTGAATGGATTTGGTGCTCCTCCAGTTTCCTGTAGAGGAAGTTGGTGAGCGCCTCAAGGTTTGCTTTTTGGTTGGTAGCCTCACACATGTAGAAGGAGCTCCGTTCGTTGCTGGGCAGAGTTCTGAAAACTTCTGAAAAGTAAAGCCCCTCCTCGCGAGAGGCATCTTCAGGGCAGCACTTCCTGATGGAGACCAGACCGGCCCCGATGATCGAGAGATGCTTTGCAAGGTTGTCTTTGGTGAATTCGCGCAACCTTGGGAGCTTCGAGAGTCTCTTGATGGCTTCATAGTCACGACCCCTTTCATTACCATAAACTCCATCGAGATATCGGAGCATTTCTTGGAAGGTGGATTCGCCAAGGTTGGCCATGAAGTGGGTCATGCTTGCTCGAGCAGAACCCTGGAGAAGCTTGAACACATAAAGTGCTTTGTGTATGTCGCTTCTGAACCGGAATCTGCTGAGGCCAAGATTGAGGCTCTGCCGAAAGGCTGGGTACTCTGTATATTTACCGTTGAACTTGATTGGGTCAAGTTCTCGATACCAGTTGAGAATTGGCTGTTTGACTGATGTTTGTTCTTCAGCAGTGAGCAAGTCCTGCATTAATGCCTGCACTTGGTCCGCTGTGACAAAATCAGAGAAATCTCCGGGAGCGGGGTTCCCTGGTGTGGGCTTGGGTTTCTGAGCAACCCTAGTCGCCCTGAGGAGTCCCTGCGAGGGGGGTTGCTCCTGAATTGGCCCTGCGAGAGTAGGTCGGAGTCCCGACATTTCTTC
The DNA here is from genome assembly GCA_046094825.1 of Actinomycetota bacterium. Taxonomy (GTDB): domain Bacteria; phylum Actinomycetota; class UBA4738; order UBA4738; family HRBIN12; genus JBJTIF01. The sequence goes on along the minus strand of JBJTIF010000105.1, from coordinate 773 downwards.
GCGGTGGACTCTAAGGGTTTCCACAACTTTTAGGACGGGTGTTGAAACCCGGTCAAGAAAATCTTTGAGACTGCTGGCAGAGTCATTCATGTCTGACAAGTGCGTCACAAAGTGGTCTTTTTTAAGTCTTTTGCCAAGACTCCTGGGAAGGTTTTTGGACTTAAGGTTGGTTCAGGTGGCGTCCCTGAGTAGGTATCTCAGGGTAGGCTTGATGGCGGGTCTTGCCTTGACACAGCAATAAATCTATTGCAGTGCCTCGCCGGTCACGGCAGAGGAGCTTTCCTGCTGTTAGAGACGTAGTCCCGCTCTGAAAACGGACGGTTCGCTCTCGTTTGAGGAGCGTTAGAGAGCCTCACCCCAGGGCCTGAGAGTTTCTATCCCAGCCACCCCGGTTGGAGACTTCTATGACACCGGGTAAAGCCTTACTCGGTGCCTACCGTGTTCAACGTCCAGGCTAAGCACGGATGCTTGTCCTGCCGTGGTCGCCAAATGTCGTCGCACTTAGGTTCGACCCCTTGATTCCGAGCCCCTGACAGAGCCCCAGAATCTCAGATTCTTACCAGCTTTGGTGCTTACCTTATTTGACCTTCGCCAACCCCTCGATCGCAGTTCCTCCCAAGAGAAAATCAAAGCAATTGTCTTTGAGGCACTTTATTTACACTTTATATCAAATGACACTTTCAAGCAAATATCTCTTTTCTTAGAAGGATCCTTCTCCTTCTAACTCTGGTTCTGGACTGAGCTCCTGGCTTGCTGCTTGCCTCCTTTTATAG
>JBJTIF010000104.1:0-11793 GCA_046094825.1 Actinomycetota bacterium | reverse complement strand
CAGGTCGTCGTCGAGGTGCGGAACCAGTTCCGTGACCACCCCGGGATCATGGACCGCACGGAGAAGCCGGACTACGGACGCGTCGTCGACATCTGCACGAAGACCTCGCTCCGCGAGCTCATGACCCCCGGGCTCCTCGCGGTCCTCTCGCCCGTCGCGGTCGGGTTCTTCATCGGCTGGGAGGCGCTCGGCGCGTTCCTCGCCGGCTCGATCGTCACCGGGCAGCTCCTCGCGGTCATGCTCTCGAACGCGGGCGGTGCGTGGGACAACGGCAAGAAGTACATCGAGGAGGGCTACTACGGCGGCAAGGGCAGCGACGCGCACAAGGCCGCGGTGATCGGCGACACGGTGGGTGACCCGTTCAAGGACACCGCCGGCCCCGCGCTGAACCCGCTCATCAAGGTCATGAACCTCGTCGCGGTGCTCATCGCTCCGATCGTGATCGCCGCCGGCGACTCGACGGGACTCCGGATCGGCGTCGGGGTCGCGGCGACCGCGATCCTCGCAGGCGCGATCTGGTTCTCGAAGTCGCGTCGCTCGGAGCTCATGGTCGAGACCCCCGCGGCCTGATGGGGTTCGGCGACCGCCTCGTCGGCGCGATCCTGCGGATCCGCGAGTCCGACGAGCAGCGGCTCGCCGAGGAGATCGAGGGCTGGGCCGCGGCGATCCCGGACACCCTCCGGATCGCCGCGGCGCCGGTCCGCGAGCAGGTGCGGATCGCCGGCGTCGTCCGACGGATGACCGTGCGTCCCGCGGAGGGCAACGAGACCCTCGAGGTGCTCGTCGACGACGGCACGGGTGAGGCGGTCGTCGTGTGGACCGGTCGACGTGCGATCCCGGGACTCACGCTCGGGACCGGGATCATCGCGGAGGGGATGCTCGCCGAGCAGCTCGGGGAGCGCCGGGTGATCAACCCCCGCTTCGAGTTCGCTCCGCCGATCGACTGATCGGCGGGGATCAGATCGAGCCGACCGCGCCGGTGTCTCCGGCGGGCGGCACGCCGCCGGGACCGTCCCCCGCGATCGCGGTGCGGAGCGCGCCCTCAGCCTCGGCGGACGCGATCGCGACGACCTCGTCGCCCGCCGCGAGCACCGTCTCGGGCTGGGGGATGACGACGTGGCCCTCGCGGAGCACCGCGACGATCGCGGCGTCCGGCGGCAGGCGCAGCTCGTAGAGCGGCTGGCCCACGGTCGGGGCGTCCCCGGCGAGCGTGATCTCGACGAGGGCGACCCTGCCGCCCTCGAGACGGAGGAGGCGGACGAGGTCGCCGACGGTCACGGCCTCCTCGACCATCGCGGTGAGGATGTGCGGCGGGGAGACCGCGGCGTCGACGCCCCACTGCTCGTTGAAGAGCCATTCGTTGTTCGGGTGGTTCACCCGCGCGATGACGCGGGGAACGCCGAACTCCTGCTTCGCGAGGAGCGAGGTGACGAGGTTGTCCTCGTCGTCGCCGGTCGCGGCGACGACCGCATCGGCCGAGCGGAGGTCTGCCTTCTCGAGCACCCAGGGCTCGCAGGCATCGCCGACCAGGAGCTCGACGCCGGACATCTCCGCGGCGAAGCGGCGGACGACGTCGGCCTCCTGTTCGATGAGGACGACGGCGTGCGCACGCGCCGCGAGGTCGACGGCGAGGTGCCGTCCGACCGCTCCGCCACCCGTGACGACGACCCGCATCAGGCCTCCTCGGGCGCGAGGAGCGCATCGAGTTCGGCGCGCGCGTCCTTGTCGATGATGAGGCTCACCGCGTCGCCCTCCTGGAACGTGCTCGTACCGACGGGGATGAACCCCGACGCGCCACGCTCGATCGCGGCGACGAGGATGCGACCGTCCGCCCCGAGCTTCGAGACGGGCCGGCCGACGAGGTGCGCGGGGACGGGGAGGCGCAGCCGGTAGAGGTTGCCGGCGCCGAGCGACTCCTGCATCTCCTCGCGCTCGTGCGCGAGCATGAGGACCATCTGCTGGACCCCCCAGCGCGTCGTCGCGATCGTCGGGATGTTCAGGCGCTCGTAGATCGCGGCCCGCGCGGGATCGAAGATCCGCGCGATGACCTTCGGCACGTGGTAGTGCTCGCGCGCGACGCGCGCGGAGACGATGTTCGAGTTGTCGCCGCTCGACACCGCGATGAAGGCGTCCGCCTCACGGATGCCGGCCTCCTCGAGCACGTCGCGATCGAACCCGAGCCCGACGACGGTCTTCGCGCGGAACCCGGGCGGCAGGCGGTCGAACGCGCTCGGGTCGCGGTCGATGACCGCGATGTCGTGGCCCCGCTCGCAGAGCTCCTGCGTGAGGAGGATGCCGACCCGTCCACACCCCATGATGACGACCCGCATGGCCCATACACTAGCGCGATGCGATGGAGGGCCGCGGTCGCGCGGGGCATGATGTCCGGATGACCGCCCGGGCGACGTCCTCCCCGATCACCGTCCTCAAGCGCTTCGCGCTCGGGCGGGCGATCACGACCGCGAAGCAGGAGCACCAGTTGCTCCCGAAGTTCCTCGCGCTGCCGATCTTCAGTTCCGACGCGCTCTCCTCGACCGCCTACGCGACCGAGGAGATGATGCTCGTCCTCTCGATGGCCGGCGCCGCGGCCTTCTCGAACATGCTGCCGATCGCCGGGGCGATCGCGCTCCTGCTCGTCATCGTCGTCATCTCGTACCAGGAGACGATCCGCGCGTACCCGCGCGGCGGCGGGTCCTACATCGTGGCGAAGGAGAACCTCGGTACGAAGCCTGGGCTCGTCGCCGCCGCCGCCATCCTCATCGACTACACGCTCACGGTGGCCGTCAGCGTGACCGCCGGGACGTACGCGGTCGTCTCCGCGGCCCCTTCGCTCGAGGCCCACCGCGTGCTCATCGCCTCGTCGTTCGCGGCCTTCATCACGCTCATGAACCTCCGGGGCGTGAAGGAGTCGGGGTCCCTCTTCGCGTTCCCGACGTACGGCTTCATCGTCATGGTCTACATCACGATCATCACCGGCTTCGTGCGCTGCATCGGTGGGTGTCCGGTCGCGGCGACGGCCGACCTGCCCCTCGAGGTGCTGCATCCCGTCGGGCTGTTCCTCCTCGCGCGGGCCTTCTCCTCCGGTGCCTCCGCGCTCACCGGGGTCGAGGCGATCGCGGATGGCGTCCCGGCGTTCCGGCGACCGCAGTCCCGCAACGCGGGCGTCACCCTCGTGATGATGGGCGTCATCAGCATCTCGATGTTCCTCGGGATCACCGTCCTCGCGAAGGCGCTCGGGGTCCGCGTGAGCGAGGAGATCGCGACGCAGTCGGTCCTCGCGCAGATCGGGACCACGGTGTTCTCGGGGGGATGGCCCTTCCTCGTCCTGCAGCTCTTCACGACCGGGATCCTCATCCTCGCCGCGAATACGGCGTTCCAGGACTTCCCGCGCCTGGCCTCGATCCTCGCGAACGACCGGTTCCTGCCGTCGCAGTTCCGCAACCGCGGCGACCGGCTCGTGTTCTCGAACGGCATCCTCGTGCTCGCGACGCTCGCGATCGTCCTCATCGTGGCGTTCGACGCGGATCTGACCCGGCTCATCCAGCTCTACGTCGTCGGCGTGTTCACCGCCTTCACGCTGTCGCAGTCGGGGATGGTGCGCCACTGGCTGCGGCTCCGGGAGCCGGGTTGGCGACGGTCCGCGATCGTGAACGCGGTCGGCGCCACCACGACGGGGATCGTGCTCATCGTCGTCACGATCACGAAGTTCACGCACGGCGCGTGGATCGTCATCGTCGCGATGCCGGTGCTCGTGGTGCTGTTCACGGCGATCCATCGTCACTACACGCGCACCTCCTCGGCGCTCCGCGCCGAGGGCCTCACCGGTGATCGGGCGATGGCGAACACCTTCGTCCTGCTCGTGCCGGACCTCGGACCGGCGACGATGGATGCAGTGGGATACCTCCGATCGCTGCGCCCCGACGAGGTCATCCCGGTCTGGATGGGCGCGGCAGACGCCTTCGCTGCGGCGACGACCACGTGGTCCGAACGCGCGCCTCGTCTCGGGGCACTCACGCCTCTCCCGGACGCGGACGAGCGTCCGGTGCGCGCGCTCCGCGCCTACCTCCGCTCCTTCGAGCGGAGGTCGGACCGGTTCGTGACGGTCGTCGTCCCGGAGGTCGTGCGTCCTGGGGCGCAGCTGCGGAGCGAACGCTCGCGGATCGCCTTCCGCATCAAGGCGGCGCTGCTCTTCGAGCCGGGCATCGTCGTCACCGACGTCCCGCTCGTCCCCGAGGAGGTCGCCGAGGCGGAGGCCAGGGCTTCCCGACCGACGGAGGCGACGCGGAGCGTCGTCATCGTTCCCGTCGCGTCGGTCCACGACGCGACCGTCCGCGCCGTCCTCTACGCCCAGACGCTCCGTGCAACCCAGGCGGAGGCACTCTTCTTCGCGAGCGACCCCTCGGAGATCGCGCCCCTCGTCGAGGAGTGGCACGAGCGACGGATCGAGCTGCCGCTCGTCCTCGTCGAGGCGCCGTTCCGCGACATCGGGACGCCGCTCCTCGAGGAGGTCCGCCGCCACACCGCACGCGGGGATACCGTCGTGACCGTGGTGCTGCCGGAGTTCATCCCGGAGAAGTGGTGGGAGAACGCCCTCCACAACCAGACGGCCTTCTTCATGAAGCGGCTCCTGCTGCGGGAGCGCGACGTCGTCGTGACGAGCGTCCCGTTCCACCTCGCGGAGGCCCGGCCCGCCGCCGACGACGCCGCGGTCCCGACCGGCGTCTAGCGCCTACGTCACGCGTCGGTCGGCGAGCCGACCGCGGACCCACCAGATCCCGACGACGGCGAGGCCGATCGCGATCGCCCATGAGAACGGACGCAGGAGCGCCTCGACCTGCTCCCACCGCTCGCCGAGCGCGACGCCGAGCGCCGCGAGCGCGAGGCACCACGGCAGGCACCCGAGCACGGTGTAGACGGTGAAGCGCCGGAGGTCCATCCCCGCGACGCCCGCGGGCAGGCTGATGAAGGTGCGGACGACGGGCAGGAGCCGAGCGACGAAGACCGCCGCTTCGCCGCGCCGCTCGAACCACGCGTGCGCGCGGTCGATCTCGTGCGGGCGCAGGAGGAGGGAGCGGCCCCACCGTTCGACGAGCGGTCGACCGCCGACCGCACCGACCGCGAACGCGAGCCAGGATCCGACGACGTTGCCCGCCGTCCCGGCGAGCACGACGGGCAGGAGCGCGAGCTGCTGGTCGGCCGCGAGGAACGGCGCGGAGACGAGCGCGCCACCGAAGAGCATCGTCACCTCCGACGGGATCGGCACGCACGCGGATTCGAGGAGCATGAGCAGGAATATCGCGGCGTACCCGTACGTCGCGATCTCGCGGGTGACGAATCCGTCGAGCACGGCCGCAGGCTAGCAGCGCGCCCGCCTGCGACGTGACGGCGAAGGGTGCTGGTACCCTCGCGCCGAGGGCCCGGTCGGGTCGCTCCACTCCCTCCGGACACGGAAGGTCGACGCATGGGCAAGACACTCGTCGTCGTCGAGTCACCGGCGAAGGCGAAGACGATCGAGAAGTACCTCGGTCCGGACTTCACCGTCCGGGCCTCGTTCGGTCATGTCCGCGACCTCCCGCGCAGCCAGCTCGCGATCGACGTCGACGACGACTTCGCGATGACGTACGAGGTGCCCGAGGACAAGGCGAAGCACGTCGCCGAACTCAAGCGCGTCCGCAAGGCGAGCGACGAGGTCGTCCTCGCGACCGACTACGACCGCGAGGGCGAGGCGATCGCCTTCCACGTCGCGGAGGTCCTCGGCCTCGACCCCTCCGCGGCGAAGCGCGTGACGTTCACCGAGATCACCCGCGACGCCATCCTCGAGGCGTTCGGCCGTCCGCGCGCCCTCGACCGCCGGCTCTTCGACGCCCAGGAGGCCCGCCGGGCGCTCGACCGGCTCGTCGGCTACAAGCTCTCGCCCGTCCTGTGGCGGAAGGTGAAGCCGGGCCTGTCCGCGGGCCGCGTCCAATCGGTCGCGGTCCGGCTCATCGTCGAGCGCGAGCGCGAGATCCGGGCCTTCGTGCCCGTCGAGTACTGGAGCGTCGACGTCCGCCTCACACCGGAGGGCGACGAGCAGCCCTTCGTCGCCCGCCTGGCCGTCGTGCCCGAGGGCAAGCTCGCCGCCTCCCCGGACAAGAAGGGGGAGGTGCTCGGTGACGCCGCCGCGGCCGAGGTGCACGCCGCCCGGCTCCGGACGGCCGCCTACCGCGTGGCCGGGGTGGAGAAGAAGGAGCGCAAGCGCTCACCGTCCCCGCCCTTCACGACCTCGACCCTCCAGCAGGAGGCCTCCCGCAAGCTCGGGTACGGCGCCCGCCGGACGATGCAGATCGCGCAGCGGCTCTACGAGGGGGTCGACCTCCCCGGCGAGGGCACCGTCGGCCTCATCACGTACATGCGGACGGACTCCGTGAACATCGCGGACAGCGCCCTCCGCGAGATCGAGGAGGTCGTGCGGAGCGAGTTCGGCGCGGAGTACGCGCTCGCCGAGCCGCGCCGGTACACGACGCGGTCGCGCAACGCCCAGGAGGCGCACGAGGCGATCCGGCCGACGTCGGCGCTGCGCCACCCGGCTCGCGTCGCGGGTGCGCTCGATCGCGACCAGCTCCGGCTCTACGAGCTCATCTGGAAGCGCACGGTCGCGACGCAGATGGCCGACGCGCGGTTCCACCAGGTCGGCGTCGACATCGACGCGACCGCGGACGGCGTCACGTACGGCCTGCGCGCCACCGGGCAGACGATCCTGTTCGACGGGTTCATCCGCGCCTACACCGAGGGTCGCGACGACGACGTCGACGAGGACGCGGAGCACCGCCTCCCCGAGCTCGCCGAGGCCGACCCGCTCCGGATGCTCGACGTCCTGCCCGAGCAGCACTTCACGGCGCCGCCGCCCCGCTACTCCGAGGCGACGCTCGTGAAGGCGCTCGAGGAGCTCGGCATCGGACGCCCGTCGACGTACGCGTCGATCATGGGGACGATCACCGCGCGGGAGTACGTGCGGCTCGAGGACCGACGCTTCTTCGCGAACGACGTCGGCGAGCTCGTGACCGACGGGCTCGTCCAGCACTTCCCGGAGATCGTCGACACGAACTTCACGGCCCGGATGGAGGAAGAGCTCGACCAGGTCGCCGAGGGCGACCTCGAGGGCGTCGCCGTCCTCCGCGAGTTCTGGGAGCCGTTCAAGGCCGACCTCGATCGCGCGGAGGAGAAGTGGGAGCGCTACCTCCAGGACCTCGACGAGGAGTGCCCGAAGTGCCGCACGGAGGAGCGGACGCCGCCGGGGCGCCTCCAGCAGCGCCTCGGGAAGTACGGGTTCTTCATCGGCTGCTCGCGGTTCGCCGAGGAGGACGGCGGGTGCAAGTACATCCGCAACCTCGACGGCCAGGAGCGCCCCGAGCCGGAGCTCCTCGACGAGACGTGTCCGGAGTGCGGCAAGCAGCTGAAGCGCATCGTCGGTCGCTTCGGGCCCTTCGTCGGCTGCGACGGCTACCCCGATTGCCGGTACGTGAAGAAGGAGCCCCCGCGCGAGCTCGGCGTCCACTGCCCGCAGTGCGGCGGAGGCAACATCGTGGAGAAGCGGACGCGGTTCGGGTTCTTCTACGGCTGCGACCGCTACCCGGAGTGCGAGTTCACGGCGAACAACCCGCCGATCAAGGACCGCCCCTGCGAGGAGTGCGGGTCCGTGCTCCTCGACCGGCCGAAGAGCATCCGGTGCTGGAACTGCGGCGCCGAGTACGACAAGGAGTTCGCCCTCGTGAAGGGTGGGGACATCGAGGCGGAGGCGGCGGCGCGTGCCGCCCGCGCCGAGGCGCGGGCCGCCCGCGCCGCCGCCCGCGCCGCCCGCGGGACCGCGAAGAAGACGACCGCGCGGAAGAAGGCCACCGCGAAGAAGCGGACGACGAAGAAGCGGACGACGGCGAAGCGAGCCACGGGGACGGGAAGGGCGAAGGGCGGGGACACCCCCGGCGCCGCGGAGGCGTAGGGATGGCCACGAGTTACGCCGAGGAGATCGCGGCGCTCCGCGGCACCCGTCCCGCGACGTACCAGGACCTCCTGCGCAACCGGAGCTTCGCGCGGCTCTTCCTCGATCAGGTCGTCGGGTCGCTCGGCAACTGGATCGGGTTCGCCGCCGTCTCGGTCTTCGCGCTGCGGCTCGCGGGCGCGAACGGCGCGTACGCGCTCGCCGCCGTCATGGCGGTCCGGCTCCTGCCGGGCATCCTCTTCGGCGCGATCGCGGGTGCGCTCGTCGACCGCTTCGACCGCAAGCGCCTCATGATGGTCTCCGACGGGCTGAACGCGCTCATCTACGCGGTCATGCCGTTCGTCCCGAACCTCTGGTCGCTCCTCGCGCTCACGTTCCTCATCGAGTGCATCCAGCTCGTGTGGGGACCAGCCCGCGACGCGAGCATGCCGAACCTCGTGCCGGACCGACAGCTCGGCAACGCGAACTCGCTCAGCCTCATCAGCGCGTACGGCCCGCTCCCGATCGCCGGCGGCGTGTTCGCGATCCTCGCGGGCATCAGCACGAGCCTCGGCGCCACGGTGCCGTTCCTCGCGGAGTACCCGGAGGCGCTGCCGCTGTGGGTCGACGCGCTCACGTTCGCCTTCTCGGTGTGGATGCTCTCCGGCCTCGACCTGCCGCCGAACGCGCGGACCGAGGGGAAGATGCGCCTCGAGCTCGCGCACGTCGTCGACGACGTGCGGACCGGCGTGCGGTTCCTGCGCGAGAGCTCGCTCGCGGCCGCGATGACGATCGGCATCGTCATCGCGTTCAGCGCGATCGGCGCCGTCCTCGCGGTCGGGCCGATCTTCGTGCGCGACACGCTCGGCGCGGGGGCTGCCGGCCTCGGCGTCGTCCAGACGACGGTCGGCCTCGGCCTCGCGGCCGGGATGATCGGCGGCGCGCGCACCTTCGGGGTCGACCGCGAGCGGATCTTCGTCGTCGCGCTCGCGGCGTCGGCCGCCACGCTCTTCGTCCTCGCGTCGATGTCGACGCTCGGGGTCGCATCGACGATCTCCGTGGTCCTCGGGCTCTTCGTCGGCGCGAGCTGGGTGAGCGGCTACGTCGTGCTCCAGGAGCACGTCGAGGACGAGTACCGCGGGCGGACGTTCGCCGCGCTCACGGTCCTGTCGCGGCTCGGGCTGTTCCTGTCGCTCACGATCTTCCCGATCATCGTCGGTATCGTGGGTCCCGACCATGGGATCGACCTCTTCGGCTGGTGGATCGACCTCGGCGGGACGCGCGTCGCGCTCTGGCTCGCCGGCGCGATGGTCCTCGGCGCGAGTTCCGTCACGTGGCGCGGGATGCTCCGGCACCGGACGTCGCGCCCGATCGCGCTCACGCTGGTGCCGCGGATGAGGCGACCGCGCGGCGACGGGCTCTTCATCGCCTTCGAGGGCGTCGAGGGTGCCGGCAAGGGCACGCAGATCGAGCGCGCGGCGACCGAGCTCCGCTCGCGCGGCGTCGAGGTCGTCGCGACCCGCGAGCCCGGTGGCACGCCACTCGGGGAGGCGCTCCGCGGGGTGCTCCTCGGCAACGAGACCGGACCGCTCCAGCCGCGCGCCGAGGCGATGCTCTTCGCGGCGGCGCGCACGCAGCTCGTGTCGCAGGTGATCCGCCCGGCGATCGCCGCGGGCAAGGTCGTCCTGTGCGACCGCTACATCGACTCCTCGATCGCGTACCAGGGGTGGGCGCGCGGGCTCGGGGAGCAGGACGTGCTCACGTTGAACGCGTGGGCGACCCAGGGGTTGTTCCCCGACCTCGTCCTCCTCTTCCACCTCGACCCGGAGGCCGGACTCGCCCGTGCCGTCGTCGGGGGCGCGGATCGGATCGAGCGGGAGGGCCTGCCGTTCCACACGAAGGTCGCGGAGGCGTACCTGAAGATCGCGGAGGAGCACCCGGAGCGTTTCGTCGTCATCGACGTCGGTGGCGCCGACGAGGATGCCGTCCACCGGCAGGTCGTCGGGGCGATCGACCGCCTGCTCCGCGAACGCGAGGAGGACGAACGGGATGGCTGACGTGCCGGTCCTGGCTGCGGTGCCGGGGCAGGACCACGCGATCGCCTTCCTCTCCCTCGCGGTCGCCCGACCGCACCACGCGTACGTGCTCGCCGGTCCCGAGGGTGGCGGCAAGCAGCTCGCCGCCCGTGCGTTCGTCGCCGCGCTCCTGTGCGCGCACGGGGGGTGTGGGACCTGCCGCGACTGCCGACTCGCGCTCGCCGACCAGCACCCGAACGCCTTCGTCGTCGAGCCCGAGGGTCGCGACATCCACGTCGACACGATCCGGCTCGAGGTGTGGCAGCCGATCCACCGGACCGCGCCCGAACCCGGCCGCAAGGTGTTCGTGATCCGCGAGGCCGATCGTCTGAACGCCGCCGCGGCCGACGTGCTCCTGAAGGTCCTCGAGGAGCCGCCGGCCGACGCCGTGCTCCTGCTCCTGTCCGCGCGCCCCGACGAGCTCCCCGCGACGATCCTCTCCCGGTGCCACACCGTCACGTTCCAGCCGCTCCCCGAGCGCTTCGTCGTCGAGGCCCTCGTCGGGGAAGGCGCGGAGCCGACACGCGCGGCGCTCGCGGCACGGCTCGCCGGCGGCAACCTCGGCCGCGCGCGTCGGCTCGCGACGCGCGACGATGCGCTCGCGTTCCGCGACGTCGCGGAGGAGGCGCTCGGGCTCGCCCTGCGCGGACCCGACGGCGCGATCGCGGCGGCGGACGCGATCCTCGCGTCTGCGGCCGCGTACAAGAAGACGCTCAAGGACCGCCTCGCCGAGGAGCTCGCGCCCTTCCTCGACGAGCGCGGTCGCCCCGACGACGCGTACCGCGGAGCGATCCGACGGATCGAGGAACGCCACGCGCGCCGCGAACGCCGGGCCGAGCGCGACCACGTCGATTGGGTGCTCCTCGCGGTCTCCGCGATCCTCCGCGACCGGATCCTCGCCGCCGTCGACGGCGACCGCGCGCACCTCCTGAACCTCGACGGCGCGCCCGCCGCGGCGCCGGTCGTCGCGTCGGCGCGCGCGCTCGCCGCGATCGAGACGGCGCGCGCGGCGCTCGCGGAGGACCTGAACCGCAACACGCGGCTCCTCCTCGAGCGCGCGTTCCTCGACATCGCTGCCGACGCGGCGGCCTGAGCGCGACGCGGCGGGTCGTCCCGGCGCGTCCGACCCCCGTCGAGCGGGTCGTCCGCTAGACTCCGCCCGCCGCCGGAGTAGCTCAGTGGCAGAGCAACCGCCTCGTAAGTGGTAGGTCGGGGGTTCGAATCCCCCCTCCGGCTCCATCCCGTCTCGGATCGGCCGCACCGCCCGTCCGCGGCTCCGCCGCGGGTCGCGGCCGTCCGCGGGTCGAGCGGGTCGTCCGCACCCTGTTGCTAGAATCCGCCCGTGCTCGCCCAGACCCTCGCGCAGATCTCCGTCAGCCCGAACGCGTCCCCGACCCTGAACTCGGGCGGCTGGGTGTACGGCGCCGCGATCCTCCTCGCGGTGGTCGGCGCGGTGATCTTCCTCGCGATCGTGTTCGGCTACATGCGGTTCGCGCCGCGCTTCGAGACCTCGGATGCCGGACCGCGCGCCGTGAAGGCGCCGCGGCTCTCGCCCGAGGGATCGGCCCCGCGTCGTCCGGTGAACGTGATCGGCGCGCCGGTCGTCGTACCCGCGCCGGTCTCGGTCGGCGCGGTGGTAGCGGCGCCCGTGGCCGCACCGGCGGCCGCCGCACCTGGCGCCGCCCCCGCACCCGCCGCGGCCGCCGCCCCCGCACCCGCCGCGGCCGCCGCCCCCGCCGCCCGCCCGGCCGCCGCGGCGCCCCC
>JBJTIF010000103.1:0-2051 GCA_046094825.1 Actinomycetota bacterium | reverse complement strand
CGGCGAGATCGTGAGCATCGTCGCCACCTCGAAGTGGGCCGAACCGCTCGTCGGCGGACCGCAGGGGATGCGGGGGGTCACGAAGGCCGCGATCTTCGGCCTGAACCCGCAGGACACGCCGCAGCACTTCTACTACCTCGCCCTCGCGTTCGTGCTCTTCGCGTTCTTCGTGTCCCGGCGCCTCGCGAACTCCCGGATCGGACGTGCGTGGAACGCGATGCGCGAGGACGAGCAGGTCGCCGACGCGATGGGCGTGAACACCACCCGCTTCAAGCTCCTCGCGTTCGCGATCGGGGGCGCGATCGGTTCGCTCGGTGGCTCCCTCTTCGCCGTGAGCATCGGGTCGGTGAGCCCCGCGTCCTTCGAGGTCCTCGTGTCGATCACCGCCCTCGCGGTCGTGATCCTGGGCGGGCTCGGGAGCCTCCCGGGCGTCGTCGTCGGGGCCCTCGTCCTCATCGGGCTCCCGGGGCTCCTCCGCGAGTTCGAGGAGTACCGGCTCCTGATCTACGGGGGCTCGCTCGTGCTCATCATGATCCTGCGTCCGCAGGGGCTCATCCCGAACCTCCGTCGCACGCGGGAGCTGAAGGAGGAGGAGCGCTCGCAGGACGCCTGGGCGCGTGGCGCGCAGGAGCGCGCGGACGACCGCGCGGAGCACCTCGACGAGATCGTCGCCGGCGGTCGTCTCGGCGTCGAGCGGGAGGACCTCTCGTGACCCACGTGCTCGAGCTCCGCGGCGTCGAGAAGTCCTTCGGCGGGGTCTCGGCCCTCACGGGCCTCGACCTCCACGTCGATGCGGGCGAGATCGTCTCCGTGATCGGCCCGAACGGTGCCGGCAAGAGCACGATGTTCAACGTCATCACCGGCATGTACCCGCCCGACGCGGGCGACATCCGCTTCCAGGCCCGGAGCATCGTCGGGCTCATCCCGAACCGGATCACCCGGCTCGGGATCGCCCGGACGTTCCAGAACGTCCACCTCTTCCCGAACATGACCGTCCTCGAGAACGCGATGGTCGGCCACCACTGCCGCACCTCGACCGGCGTCCTCGGCGCGGTCCTGCGCACCCCGAAGGCGCGACGCGAGGAGGAGACGATCCGCGATCGGGCCCGCGCCGCCCTCGACTTCTTCGGGCCGCGGCTCCAGGGCTACCGCCAGGAGCAGCCCGCGTTCAGCCTCTCGTACGCGAACCGTCGGCGCCTCGAGATGGCGCGCGCGATCGCGACGGACCCGCAGCTCATCCTCCTCGACGAGCCGACGGCCGGGATGAACCCGAAGGAGACCCTCGAGCTCCGCGACAACATCGTCCGGATGCGCGACGAGCTCGAGCTCACGGTCCTCGTGATCGAGCACGACATGCGCGTCGTGAAGGGCGTCTCGGACCGCGTCGTCGCCCTCGACTACGGGCGGAAGCTCGCGGAGGGCACGTACGAGGAGGTCGCCCACGACCCGCACGTGATCGAGGCGTACCTCGGGACGAAGGCGGTCGGATGAACGACCGGAAGCCCGTCCTCGAGCTGCGCAACGTCAGCACCCACTACGGCCTCGTCTCGGTGCTCCGCAACGTCCAGGTCGAGATCTACCCGGGCGAGATGGTCTGCCTGCTCGGGGGCAACGCGAGCGGCAAGACGACGACGCTGAAGACGATCCTCGGCTACGTGAAGCCCTCCGAGGGCGAGGTGTTCGTCGGCGGCGAACCCGTGAGCGGGCGGCCGACCTCGGAGATCGTCCGCCGGGGCGTCTCGATGGTGCCGGAGAATCGGCGGCTCTTCGCGAACATGACGGTGAGCGAGAACCTCGACCTCGGCGCGTTCCAGCGGCGTGACCGCGCGAAGGTCGCGGAGGACCGCGAGCGGGTGCTCGAGATCTTCCCCCGCGTCCGCGAACGGCTGAAGCAGAAGGCGGGGACGCTTTCCGGCGGCGAGCAGCAGATGGTCGCGATGTGCCGCGCGCTCATGGCGGACCCGAAGGTCCTCCTCATGGACGAGCCGTCGATGGGGCTCGCGCCCGTGCTCGTCGAACAGGTCTTCGAGATCATCCAGCAGATCCGCGCC
>JBJTIF010000102.1:0-5571 GCA_046094825.1 Actinomycetota bacterium | reverse complement strand
ACCGCCGCGTCGAGCCCGAGCGCCGTCGGGTCGGGGAGGAACCGCGCGCCGAGCGCGCCGAGGAAGGTCCCGAGGTTCCAGAACACGTACACGCCGAGCCCCGCGGCCCAGAAGCCGAGCGGCCCGTGGCCGTCGTGGTCGTGCGCGACGCCCATCGCGGTCGACTCGTCGATGACGAGCTGCGCGGCGAGGAACCGGTGGCGTCCGACGGCGCCGAGCATCGGCGCGACGCGGAGCCCGTAGAGGGCGTTGCGCGTCCCGAGGAGGATCGCGCTCAGGGCGCCCGCGAGCGGCGCGCCGCCGGAGGCGACGACGCCGACGAGGGCGAACTGCGACGCGCCGGTGAACATGAGGAGCGACAGCGCGCACGTCTGTGCGACGGAGAGCCCCGCCGCCACGCCGAGCGCGCCGAACGAGAGCCCGTACGCGCCGGTCGCGACACCGACGCCGACCCCGTCGCGGAGCACCTCGCGCCTGCGTTGCGTCGACATCGGCGCATCCTCCCACGGCGGCGTCGCCTGCCCCGCGCCGGCGGTAGCCTCCGGGCGTGACCGACGTCGACCTCTGGATCGATCCGACCTGTCCGTTCGCGTGGATGACCTCGCGCTGGCTCGTCGGCGTCGCCGCAGAGCGCGACGTCGCGATCCGCTGGCGGCTCATGAGCCTCGCCGTCGTGAACGAGGCGGAGTTCGACGCGATCCCCGAGGCGTACCGCGCCGCGATCGACGCGTCGTGGCGCGCGCTCCGCACGCTCCATGCTGCCGACGCGGCCCACGGCAACGCCGCCCTCGGCGCGCTCTACGGGGCGATCGGGACCCGCCACCACGTCGGACGCCGGCCGATCGACACCGACCTCCTCGTCGAGGCGCTCGCGGAGGCCGGCCTGCCCGAGGGCCTCCTCGTCGCGGCCGACGACGAGACGCTCGACGTCGAGATCCGCCGGTCCCACGGCGAGAGCCAGGAGGTCGTGGGCACGAGCATCGGCACGCCGATCCTCCGCGTCGCCGGGCGGGCGTTCTTCGGGCCCGTCGTGAACCCCGCGCCGAAGGGCGAGGACGCGCTCCGGCTCTTCGACGCCGTCGTCGCGCTCGCGGCGGTCCCGCAGTTCTCCGAACTCAAGCGCGGTCGGGCGCTCTCGCTCGACCTCTCCTGAGCGCGACGGGCGGCCACGCCGAGGGGCCCCGCCGACCGTCGCCGGGTACCCTTGCCGCCATGGCCACGGAGTTCACGCGGCGCGAACCGGCTCGGCATCGCCGCTCGCAGCAGCCGAGCCGCATCGCGGCGATCGCCGGCTCGATGCCCGGCCTCATCGTCATCTCGCTCCTCATCGCGATTCTCGTGAAGTCGCTGCTCGTCCAGGCGTTCTTCATCCCCTCGGAGTCGATGGAGCCGACGCTCCTGCCCGGCGACCGGGTCTTCGTGAACAAGCTCCACGCCGCCGTCGACGAGATCGCGCGCGGCGACATCGTCGTGTTCATCCACGTGAGCGGTGAGGAGCCCCCGAAGGAGAGCCTCGTCCAGCGCGTCGTCCGGTGGTTCGGCGAGGGGCTCGGCGTCGCGAAGCCGCAGAACGAGGACTACATCAAGCGCGTGATCGGGCTCCCCGGCGAGACCGTCGAGCTCCACGACAAGACCGTCTACGTCGACGGGGTCGCGCTCGTCGAGCCGTACCTCACCGACGGCGCGAAGGACTGCAACGACGACTTCGCGCCGGTCCAGGTGCCCGAGGGGCAGTTCTTCGTCATGGGCGACAACCGCTGCAACTCGCTCGACTCGCGCTTCGGCCTCGGGTTCGTCCCCGGCGACGCGGTCGTCGGCGACGCGTTCGTGACGATCTGGCCGCCGAACCGCTGGCGGGGGCTCCGCTAGCCGACCGGGGCTCGGCCGCGTCGGCGGCCCCGGCAACGGAACGGGGCGGCGCGCGGCCCGAGGGCCACGCGCCGCCCCGTCGTCACCTCGCGGGTCAGTTCACCGCGTTCGGCATGACGAGCACGTTCGCGAAGATCTGCCACGCGAGCAGCGACTTCGCGACGAGCGAGAGGACGACGTACGCCGTCTCGCCCCGGAAGTAGTTCTTCCACTTGCCGATCCGCTTGTACTGGAGCCACTGGTTCAGCCCGAACGAGAAGAAGAACACGAACAGCAGCACGAAGATGAGCCACACGAAGCTCGGCACCTGCGAGATGTCGTAGTTGTCCGAGCCGATCCCGAAGATGTAGCAGCCGATCGCGACCCACGGGATGAGCCCGAAGAACGTGCCGAGCCAGAACGGGACCATGCGCCCGCCCGGCTGCTCGTAGCGCTCCTGGAGGTCGCCGAAGGCGATCATCGCGGCGTTCGCCCCGAAGATCCCGAGCATCGCCGCGATGTCGACGACGCCGGTGATGCTCGCGATGAGGATCACCATGATCGACGACGAGAGCGAGTACTCGACCCAGCGCGCGGTGTTCTTGCCCCGCTTGATGTCCGCCGCGTACTTCGGGAAGTACCACGGCGACGCGATCGTGAAGTGCGCGAGCGCGCTGATCGCGAGGAAGAGGAACACCCACAGACCGACGTCCAGCCGGTAGAGCAACTGGAGGACCGGCGGGTTCACGCCCGGCGCGTCGGTCGAGATCGTCGCCCCGATCGGCAGCGTGAACTTCGTCTCGTTCAGCATCCAGACGGCGACCGCCTGGACGAGGTGGAGCACCCCGAGGAGCACGTTCTGCGACCGCAGACGCTTCAGGCGCGCGTCGATCTGCTCGCCCGACATCCCCGGGAAGAGGAGCTCGGTGGAACCGGCCATGCACGGACCTCCTTGCACATGGGAACCGCGTGGGCGGTGGCCCCGCGGAACCACCAGCCTACTGCGGGCCGCTCCGTGGCGGTGGAGGCGGCAGCGACTAGCATCGGGGCATGGACATCCTCGTCACCATCCACCTCGTCGTCGCGATCGCCGTCGTGCTCGCGACGCTCATCTCGCTCATCACCCTGCTCCGCGGCGGCTGGTCGGACACCGTCGGCACCTGGATGAGCCGCCTCGCGATCGTCGCGACGGTCCAGTGGGTGCTCGGCTTCGTCGTGTGGTTCGGCGCGATCGGCGACGGGTTCAACGTGTTCACCGGCCTCCTCCACCCCGTCGCGATGACCGGCGTCCTCGGCCTCGCGCACGCGGCGAACGCGCGCGCGAAGGGTGAGGCCGACCTCGCGAAGCGCGCGAGCGGCGCGCGGACCTTCCTGCTCATCATCACCGTGCTCCTCGTCCTGCTCGCGCCGTGGCAGCAGGTGTTCGCCGCCGACGAGGGCGAGGGCGGCGGCGGCATGGGCGGCGGCTCGCAGATCGCGAACCCGGCGTCGGTGTTCTGCGAGGAGCAGGGCGGCACCCTCGAGATCGTCGACGAGGCGGGCGGCCAGGTGGGCTACTGCAACCTCCCCGACGGCACGCGCATCGAGGAGTGGGAGTACTACCGCTCGATGAACCCGGAGATGTCGAGCCCGACGCCGTAACGCGCCGCGGTCAGTCCGGTTCGCCGGCCGCGCGGCGCGCCGCGCGTTCCATCGGGTGGCGTCGGTAGCCGAACGCGGCCGCGAGCAGCAGGTACGCGGGCAGGAAGAGCGGGCCCCACGCCATCGCCTGGCGCACGTGGTGGCGTTCGTGCGCGAGGAGCCGCCCCTCGACCGGGACGTTCGCGACGACGACGAGACCGAGCGTCATCGCGTGGAACCCGAGCCCGCGGAGGATCGCGGTGAGGCCGCGCGGCGCGCCGTCGAAGAGCAGGAGCCCGTGCGCGACGCGCGGCCGGCGGAAGGTGAGCGCCCCCGCGACGAGGCCGACGAGGGTGGTCGGCAGCGCCCAAACGAACCCGGCGACAGCGAGGGCGAACGGCACGCGAGGACGCTAGCGCAGGCGCGCGCACGCACGGGGGTATCCTCGGCCCGATGACCGACCCGGCGGCGCCGCCCGGCGCCCACCTCGAGGTCCCCCCCGCCGCCCGCGACCTGGGCGAACGCTTCCGCGCGGCCGGCCACGAGCTCTACCTCGTCGGCGGCATCGTGCGCGACCTCCTCATCGGCCGGTCGATCGACGGCAAGGAGCTCGACTTCGCGACCTCGGCCTCGCCGCCGGAGACGACGAAGCTCCTGAAGGCCTGGGGCGAGCACGTCTACCTCGTCGGGGTCGCGTACGGGACGGTGTCGGCGCGGCGGGGCGAGGCGCACGTCGAGGTGACGACGTTCCGCGAGGAGGTCTACGCCGCGGAGCACCGCAAGCCCACGGTGACGTTCGGCAAGGACATCACGACCGACCTCTCGCGCCGCGACTTCACGGTGAACGCGATGGCGATCTCCGTGCCCGACGGCGCGTTCGTCGACCCCTTCGGCGGCGTGAAGCACCTCGCGGCGAAGATCCTCGACACGCCGCTCGAACCCGACGTCGCGTTCGGCGACGACCCGCTGCGGATGCTCCGTGCGGCGCGCTTCGCGTCGTCGCTCGAGGCCGCGCCCTCGCCGCGCGTCGTCGAGGCGCTCGGCCGCATGGCCTCGCGCCTCGACATCGTGTCCGCCGAACGCATCGCCGACGAACTCGGCAAGCTCCTCCAGACGGCGAAGCCCTCGCTCGGCCTCCGGCTGCTCGTCGAGACCGGGATCGCGGACCGGTTCCTGCCCGAACTCCCGGCGCTGCGGCTCGAGCAAGACCCGGTCCACAAGCACAAGGACGTCCTCGAGCACACGTTCGCGGTCGTCGAGAACTGCGACCGCGCCGACCTCGTGCTGCGGCTCGCGGCGCTCTTCCACGACATCGGCAAGCCGAAGACCCGGGTCATCACGCCGGAGGGCGTGCAGTTCCACCACCACGAGGTCGTCGGCGCGCGGATGACGAAGGAGCGCATGACCGCGCTGCGGTTCGCGAACGCGACGATCGACGCGGTGACCGCCCTCGTCGAGCTCCACCTGCGGTTCCACGGCTACGGCGAGGGCTGGACCGACGCGGCCGTGCGGCGCTACGTGCGCGACGCGGGCCCGCTCCTCGACCGGCTGAACCAGCTCACCCGCGCCGACGTGACGACGGGGAACAAGTTCAAGGCGAAGCAGTTCCAGTCCCTCCAGGACGACCTCGAGGAACGGATCGCGCGCCTGGCCGAGCAGGAGGCGCTCGACGCGATGCGGCCACCGCTCGACGGGACCGAGGTCATGGCGCACCTCGGCCTGCCGCCCGGTCCGATCGTCGGCGAGGCGCTCGACCACCTTATGGAACTCCGGCTCGACGAGGGCCTCGTGGATCGCGACGCCGCGATCGCGGCGCTCGACGCGTGGGCCGCGGCGAAGGGGCTGGCGCGCAAGCGATAACCGTTGTCCGTGTCGGACGCGGGTGCTACATTCCCGACTGCATCACGAGTGACCGGCGATAGCCGGTCCGGCAACCTGGGACGGACAACCCAAGGTGCTTCCGCGGAAGCGGGATGCGGCCGTCGAGAGACGGCAACCAAGTGTCCGGAGCCACCGAGGCCCCGGCGTATGCGGGCCTGCCCGCCTACCCGGAGCACCGCGGTCGTGCCGTCCCCCGAGCAGGGAGGTTCGGCATGTCCGAGA
>JBJTIF010000101.1:0-16167 GCA_046094825.1 Actinomycetota bacterium | reverse complement strand
TGACGGCGGCGGTCGAGACCGCCCTCGAGCCGCTCGGCCTGCGTGCGGCACCCGACCTCCTCGCCGCCCCCGCCGCCTTCGCCGACGCGCTCGATGCGGCGTCGGACGACACGGGCGTCGTCCGTGCCGCCGCGGCGGGAGAGGCCCTCCTCGGACTCCTCGCGAGCGCCCGGGAGGGGATCGCGGCGATCGATGTGCCTGGCTCGGTTCGGGGGCGCGGCCTCGACGCCGGCTTCGTCGTGGACCTCATCCAGGCGCGGCAGCGCATGCTCGACGCCCTCGACCTCTACGCGGCGGCCGCTCGGCTCGCCGGAGAGGCGGCGGTCATCGAGGAGCCGTCCCTCACGCCGATCCTCGCGACGTCACGCGACCTCGTCGCGCAGGCCGCGGCGACCTTCCTCGAGGGCCACGACCTCCTCGTCGAGGCCCAGGTCGCCGCGGGGACGTACGGGGGACCGCTCGTGCCGGGGGACGGCGTGCTGGGCGCGGTCCGTCCGTAGACTGGGGCTCCTCGTGACGGATCCCGCAGCGTTCGCCGCCCGGTACCCGTTCCCCCTCGACACCTTCCAGCTCGATGCGATCGACGCCCTCCACACCGGAGGCTCCGTCCTCGTCGCCGCCCCGACCGGGTCGGGCAAGACCGTCGTCGCCGAGTTCGCCGTCGAGCGCGCGCTCGCCGCGGGTCGGAAGTGCTTCTACACCACGCCGCTGAAGGCGCTGTCGAACCAGAAGTTCGCCGACCTCGTCGCACGGCACGGGGAGCGCAACGTCGGCCTCCTCACGGGTGACAACGTCGTGCACGGCGACGCGCCGATCGTCGTCATGACCACCGAGGTCCTGCGGAACATGCTCTACGAGGGCAGCCGGGCCCTCGACGGTCTCCAGACCGTCGTGATGGACGAGGTGCACTACCTCCAGGATCCCTACCGGGGAGCCGTCTGGGAGGAGGTCCTCATCCACCTGCCCCTCTCGGTGGCCGTCGCGTGCCTGTCCGCGACGATCTCGAACGCCGAAGAGTTCGGGGAGTGGGTCGGCACGCTGCGCGGCCCGACCCGCGTCGTCATCGAGGAGCGCCGCCCGATCCCGCTCGAGCACCACTACCTCGTCGGCCGCGACCTCCACCCGATGCACACCGAGGTACGCGGCGACCTCGTGCCGAACCCGTTCCTCGTCTCGCTCGACCAGGAGGAGCTCCGCCTGCGCCGCCACCGCCGCGACGACGGCTCGGTGCAGCAGCACCGCTCGCGACGACCGCGCGAGGGCCACCGCCGGGTGTACGTCCCGCGGCGCGAGGACGTCGTCGACGTGCTCCGCCACGCGGGGATGCTCCCCGCGATCTACTTCGTGTTCAGCCGGGCCGGCTGCGACCGGAGCGTCGAGTGGCTCATGGCGGCGGGGACGCGCCTCACGGCTCCGCACGAGGCCGCGAGGATCCGGGAGGTCGCGGAGGAGCGTGCCGCATGGATCCCGGGCGAGGATCTCGAGGCGCTGGGCTACGGGGCGTTCGTCGAGGCGCTCGCGGCAGGCGTCGCCGCCCACCACGCCGGGATGCTGCCCGTCTTCAAGGAGGTCGTCGAGGACCTCTTCGCCGAGGGGCTCGTGAAGGTCGTGTTCGCGACCGAGACCCTCTCCCTCGGCATCAACATGCCCGCGAAGACCGTCGTGATCGAAGACCTGTGGAAGTTCCAGGGCGAACGCCACGAGCTCCTCACGCCCGGGGAGTACACGCAGCTCACCGGCCGGGCGGGGCGCAGGGGGATCGACGAGCTCGGCCACGCGGTCGTCGTCTACCAGCGGCAGGTCGCCTTCGAGCGCGTCGCGTCCCTCGCGTCGACCCGCACGTACGAGCTGTCCTCCTCGTTCCGACCCGCGTACAACATGGCTGTGAACCTCGTCCGCAACTACACGCGGGAGCAGGCGCACCGACTCCTGAACGCCTCGTTCGCGCAGTTCCTCGCCGACCGGAGCGTCGTCTCGCAGGAACGCCAGATCGATCGCGACCGCGAGGCCCTGGAGGGATACCGGAAGAACCTCGTCTGCGACGCGGGGGACTTCGTGGAGTACTGGGAGCTCCGGACCCGCGCGAGCCGCGATCGGCGTGCCGCGCGCGGCGACGCGCGCACCCTCCACGAGGCCGAGGTCCGGAGCGCGCTCGGGACGCTCCGGCCGGGCGATGTGCTCTTCCTGCCTCGGGCGCGGCGGCGCGGGCTCGCGGTCGTCCTCGCGTCGCGCGAGGGGCGCCCGACGGTCCTCACCCAGGACCGAACGATCCTCCGCGTCCACCCGCGCGACCTCGACGACCCGCCGGTCGCCCTCGCGCGCATCCCGCTGCCGCGGTCGGGGAACGCGCGATCGGCCCGGTACCGGCGCGACGTCGCGGCGCGGCTCCTCACCCTCGACGTCCGTCCCGGGAAGGGCGAGCGCCCTCGTCCGGTCGACCCCGACGCCGCTGCGGCCGCGGTGCGCCTCCAGGCGGCCGCGGAGACGCATCCGTGCCACACCTGCCCCGATCGCGAGGACCACGAGCGCTGGGCCGCGCGCGCGGACCGGCTCGCGGAGCAGATCGGCGGCGTCGAGCGTCGCGTCCGAGCTCGGACCGAGACCCTCGCGCGGCAGTTCGATCGCGTCCTCGCCGTCCTCGAGGACCTCGACTACGCCGAGGGGTTCGCGATCCGCCCGAAGGGCGAGATGCTCGCGCGGATCTACGGCGAGGCCGACATCCTCGTCGCCGAAGCTGTCGCGGACGGCGTCCTCGACGGCCTCTCGCCGGCGGAGACCGCCGCGGTCGTCTCCTCGCTCGTCTACGAATCGCGGGAGCGAATCCCGCGCGTCGGGGAGATGCCGACCCCGGCCGCGAAGGCCGCCGCGGCGCGGCTCCAGGAGGCCTGGGACCGCGTCCGGGCCGCGGAGGACGCCCGCCACGTGGAGCTCTGCCGCGAGCTCGACGCCGGCTTCGCGACGACGATCTTCGCGTGGGCCGAGGGCAAGCCCCTCGACGACGTCCTCGTCCAGGCGGGGCTCGCGCCCGGGGACTTCGTCCGCAACTGCAAGCAGCTCCTCGACCTCCTCCGGCAGGTCGCCGAGGTCGCGCCGGGGGACGCGTCGCGGGTCGCCGCGGCGGCCCGCGACGCGGTGAACCGCGGGGTCATCGCCTACACGGGCATCGAGCCGGGCTAGGATGCGCTCCCCATGGTGAGCCCCGTCGGCGACCTCGTCGCGATCGTGAATCCCCACGCCGGTCGGGGTCGGGTCGGGGAGGGCCTTCCGGAGCTCGAGCGCTCGCTCATCGCTCGCGGCCTCCGGTACCGCATCGTCGAGACATCCGGTCCGGGGGACGCCGTGCGGCTCGCCCGCGAGGCGATCGACGGCGGAACCCGGTACCTCGTCGCCGTCGGAGGGGACGGGACGGTCCACGAGGTCGTGAACGGCATGTTCGCCTCGGGCCGGGAGCGCGCCGAGGGCGCGGTCCTCGGGGTCGTCGCGGCGGGTTCGGGGTGCGATCTCGTCCGGACGTTCGGACTCCCCGGGGATGCGACGCGCGCCGGCGGCCACCTCGCCGGGGAGAACGCGTACCCGCTCGACGTCGGTCACATCCGGTACTCGACGGCCGACGGCCAGCACGAGCGGTACTTCGTGAACGTCGCGGAGGCGGGGCTCGGTGGCGCGGTCGCGCTCCGCGCCGAGCGCCTGCCTCGCTCCCTCGGACAGTCTCGCTACTTCCTCGGGTTCTGGCTCACGCTGCCGCGCTACCGGCTGGCGCAGGTACGGGTCGTCGCTGGTCGGCAGGTCTACGAGGGCCCCGCGTATGCCATCATCCTCGGCAACGCGCAGTTCTACGGAGGCGGGATGCGGATCTCCCCACGGTCGTACCCGGGCGATGGCGTCCTCGACGTGCTCATCTTCAAAGGGCCGAAGTCGGACGCCTTCACGCTCCTTCCGCAGATCTACCGCGGTGGGCACCTCCCGCACGACCACATCGAGGAGTTCCGGGTCCGCGACGAGGTGACGATCGAAGCCGACCGTCCGCTCCCGATCGAGGCCGACGGGGAGTTCCTCGGGACGACCCCGGCGACGGTGTCCGTGCTCGCCCACCCGATCCTCATGAAGCTCTGATGGACCGCCTCTCCGGACGTCGCACGCGCGCCCTCGAGGCGATCGCCGACGCCGGGCTCGACGGGCTCCTCGTCACCCCGGGGCCTGACCTCGAGTACCTCGTCGGCTACCCGGCGATGCCGCTCGAGCGGCTCACGATGCTCGTCCTCGCGCCCGAGCGCGAGCCGTTCCTCGTCGTGCCGCTCCTCGAGCGACCGGCGGCGCTCGCGACGCCGGCTCGCGACCTCGAGGTGCTCGGCTGGACGGACGGGGAGGACCCCTACGCCCTCGTCCTCGCCCGCACCGGGCGGGGGCGCTACGCGATCGGCGATCGTGCCTGGACGACCCACGCGCTCGCGCTCCAGCGCGCCGGGATCGGCGACCTCGTCGCATCGGGCGAGGCGCTCCCGCTGCTGCGGGCCGTGAAGGACCCCGAGGAACTCGCGGCCCTCCGCGCGGCCGGAGCGGGCGCCGACGCGGCCTTCGCGGACATCGCGACGGTACGGTTCGCGGGCCGCGAGGAGCGGGCCATCGCGCGGGACCTCGCGCGGTTCCTCCTCGACCACGGCCACGCATCGGTGGACTTCACGATCGTCGGGTCCGGACCGAACTCCGCCTCGCCGCACCACGAGCCCTCGGAGCGCGTGATCCGCGAGGGCGATGCGGTCGTGCTCGACTTCGGAGGAGTCGCCGAGGGGTACTGCTCGGACATCACCCGCACGGTCTTCGTCGGAGAACCCACCGCGCGGATGCGAGAGGTCTACGACGTGGTCCGCGCCGCGCAGCAGGCCGCCTTCGAGGCCGTGCGGCCGGGCGTCGCGGCCCAGGAGGTCGACCGCGCGGCGCGCGCCGTCATCGTCGAGGCTGGGTACGGCGATCGGTTCATCCACCGGACCGGTCACGGGATCGGGCGCGAGGTCCACGAGCCGCCGTACATCATCGAGGGCAACGCGACGCCGCTCGCGGAGGGCATGACGTTCTCCGATGAGCCGGGGATCTACCTCGACGGCGACTTCGGGGTCCGGATCGAGGACCAGGTCGCCGTCACCGCGGCGGGGGCGGAGCGCTTGAACGAGGCGACCCGCGAGCCGGTCGTCGTCGCGTAACGACGACGCTCAGGCGCGGGGCCGCACGGAGGTCCCGGCCGCCGTGTCCGCGACCTCCAGGCCCAGCCCTTCGAGCCGATCCCGCAGGGCGTCGCTCGTCGCGTAGTCCTTGCGGGCGCGGGCGGCGTCGCGCTCCGCGACGAGCGCGGCGACCTCGGGGGGCGCTTCGTACGTGCGGCCGACCTCGCGGGTGACGTCGAGCCCGAGCACGCGGTCCCACGAGGAGAGGAGCGCGAAGCGCTCGCCCTCGGGGACGTCGGCCGCGAGCACCTCGTGGACGAGCACGACCGCCTGCGGCAGGTCGAGGTCGTCGGCGATCGCGGCGCGGAAGCGCCCGTCGAGCGCCGAGGCGTCGGGCCCGAGCACGGGGGCCGCCGCGCCCCACGCGGCCATCCGGCGGCGGATCCGGCGCACCTGCGCATCCGCGTCGGCCATCGCCTCGTCCGTGAAGTCCATCTCGGAGCGGTAGCGGGTCCGGAACGTGAGGTAGCGGTACGCGAGGGGATCGTGTCCCGCCGCGACGAGGTCGCCGATCCGGATCACGTTGCCCGTCGACTTCGCCATCTTCTGCGCCCGGAGGCGCAGGTGCCCTCCGTGCGCCCACACGTCGACGACCCGGTGCCCGAGCGTCGCGTCCGACTGGGCGATCTCGTCCTCGTGGTGCGGGAAGACGAGGTCGACGCCGCCCGTGTGGAGGTCGATCCGGTCGCCGAGGTAGCGGAGCGACATCGCGGAGCACTCGATGTGCCAGCCGGGGAACCCTTCGCCCCACGGGCTCGACCACTTCATGAGGCGGTTCGCGCCCGCGCGCTTCCAGAGCGCGAAGTCCGCGGGGTTGCGCTTGTTCGGATCGATCTCGAGCTCCTGGCGGTGCCCGGCCCGGAGGTTGTCGAGCGTGTTGCCGGAGAGCGCGCCGTACGCGGGGAACGACGCGACGTCGAAGTAGACGTTGCCGCCGACCTCGTACGCGTTGCCCGACGCGAGGAGGCGCTCGGTCATGTCGAGCATCTCGGGGATGTGGTCCGTCGCGCGTGGGTACTCGGTCGCCCGCCGGAGCCCGATCGCCGCCGCGTCCTCGAGGAACGCCTCGGTGTACTTCGCGGCGATCTCGAGCGCGGAGAGCCCCTCGTCGGCGACCGCGAGGTCCATCCGGTCGCGACCCGCGTCCGACGCCTCGTCGGTCATGTGCCCGACGTCGGTGATGTTCATCACCTGGGTCACGGTGCGACCCTCGAACTCGAGGGCGCGGCGGATCAGGTCGGAGAGCAGGAAGGACCGGAGGTTCCCGATGTGGACGTAGCGGTAGACCGTCGGCCCGCAGGAGTAGAGCCGGACGGGACCGGCACCCGGCGCGATCTCGGAGGGGTGCCGTCCGAGGGTGTTGAGGAGGCGCACGCCGCGAGGATACCGGCGTGACTCAGGCCGGGCCGGAGCCGTTGCCCGACGTCTCGCCCGCGCCGTTGCCCGAGGGCCCGGCGGGGGACAGGGGAGCGAGGACCGGCACCTCGACCTCGATCGGGTCTCGCTCCCCGAGGCTCGCCATGAGGGCCTCGATCTCGTCGCCGATGAGCTCCTCGCGCTCGAGGAGCGCGTCGCGGACCCCCTCGAGGACGGACGACTTCTCCGACAGGAGCGACCGGACCCGTCGCCGGCAGTCGTCGAGGATCGCGTCGACCTCGCGGCGGCGGTCCCCGTCGCGCAGGACCGCGCCGATCGCGTCGCCGTCGAACATCGACGGACCCATCGCCCCGACCGACACGAGGCTCCGCCCCATCCCGTAGAGGCCGACGTAGATCGCGGCGATCCGCGTCGCGTTCACGAGGTCCGACGAGGGCCCCGACGTTGTCTGTCCGAACCAGAGCTCCTCGGCGACGAGCCCGGCGAGCGACACCTGGATCTGGGCGAGGAGCTGCTTCTGCGTCGAGAGGAACATCTCCTCGATCGCCTGCGACGAGACGAGCCCGAGGGCCGACTCGCGCTTCTGGATCGTGATGACCTGGATCTGCCGTTCGCCGCGCTGGAGCGCGTACGACGTGACCGCGTGCCCGGCCTCGTGGACGGCGACCATCTCCTTCTCCCGATCCGAGTACTTCACCGGCTGCTTCAGTCCGATCTCCTCCGTGAGCTTCGCCTGCCAGAGGTCGTCCCAGCGGAGGGCGTCGCGCCCGTCCTGGAGCGCGAAGAGCAGGGCCTCGTTCACGATGTTCTTCAGCATCGCCGGGGAGTAGCCGACGGTCATCCGCGCGAGCTTCTCCGGATCGATCGGTTCGTGGCGCACCTTCGCGAGGTAGTAGCGGACGATGTCCGCGCGCCCGTCGGCATCGGGCAGCCCGACGTGGATCTTCCGGTCGAAGCGTCCGGGGCGCAGGAGCGCGGGGTCGAGCGAGGTGGCGCGGTTCGTCGCGGCGATGACGAGGATGTTGTAGAAGGGCACCTTCGGTCGCGATCGGAGCAGGATCCGCCGGACGTGGCGCCAGAGCCCCCGGGGGACGGTGAACCCGTCCATCTGGACGAGGAGCTCGTTGATGACGCCCATCCCGCCGCCGCCCATGCCCGCGCCCATGACGAGCCGGTGCGTGTCGCGATCGGCGCCGAGGGGAGCAGCGCGGTCGGAGACGCCACCGCGAGCGCCGACCGCGTCGATCTCGTCGATGAAGATGACCGCGCCGCCGTACTTGTCGGACATGTTGCGCGCCTTCGTGAAGAGACGTCGGACCTTCAGGTTCCCGATGCCGAGGAACATGTTCGAGAACCCGGACCCGGTCGCGAAGAGGAACGGGACACCCGTCGCCCCCGCGATCGCCTTCGCCATGAGGGTCTTGCCGGTCCCGGGCGGCCCCTCGAAGAGGATGCCGTGGGGCGGGAACCCTCCCATCTGCTTGAAGTCCTTGAACCCCTGGAAGACGCGCAGGACCTCCTTCGTCGCGTCGACCGCGGCGGGCTGGCCGCGCACATCATCGAACGAGACGTCGTACTCGTTCGGGTAGATGACGTAGTCGTTGCCGCGCGCGAGGAACCAGAACATCGCGACGAACTGCAGGATGATGAACGACATGAGCACGAGCGCCTGGACGACGAATCCCCGGAACGCGGCGAGGTTCTCGCCCGGGTTCAGGAGCGCATCCCGCGGTGCGATACCGACGAGGAGGTACGCGACGACGACGTAGATCGTGACGACGAGGACCGCGCGCTTCAGCCACCGGAGGTACCGGCGGTACCGTTCCATCGCCCCTCCTGGACCGTCGCGGGGCCACAGTGTACGGCCCCACCGCCCGCGTCCGGTCGGGAGCTCCGCCCACCGCCCTGCCCGGCCCCCGGACGGGGTCCCCCGGGCGGTCGATGTCGGCTGACCCGCGTCCCACGTAGAAGAACGGCCTCCTCGGTACCTCGGGAGGTCCGCTCGTTGGTCGTCCGCTCGTTGCTCGCGCCGTGGCCGGGGAAGGTCGGCCGCCGACTCACGGTGCTCGGGCCGACCGCGGCCGCGGCGGACGCGGCCGCGGTCGCCGGCGTGGCCCCGGCGGTCGAGGCCGCGCTCGGTCCAGGGGTCCACGGAGGACGGGTCGTCGGGTTCGCGCCGCTCCGGATCGAGCCCTGGTCCACCGCACGTGCCCGCCACCGCCGGGCCGCGCTCGAGCGGGCCGGGGGCGCCGCGGTCGCCCTCCGCCTCGATGTGGCGGACTGCTTCCGCACGATCTCGCCGCAGGCGGTCGCAGCCGCCCTCCGCGCGGTTGGCGCGCCACGGACCGCGATCGACGAGGTCGGCCGCTTCCTCGCCCGGACGGCCGCGGCGGGGGTCCCGGGGCTGCCCGCGGGCCCCGACCCATCCGTCGTGCTCGCGAACGCGGTCCTCCGCGCCCTCGACCGCGCGGCGGGGGAGGGGCGTGGGTACCTCCGTTGGTACGACGACCTCCTCATCCTCGCCCCGGGCTCGGCGGCGGCGGCGAGGCTCGAGGCGGCGATCGCAGCGGCGGCCGCGGAGGTCGGCCTCCGGCTCCACCCGGCGAAGCGCCGCGTCGCCGTCGGGCCGATCGCCGTCCGGCGCCTGATCCTCGGGGGCGCCGGTTCGCGGTGCCCGCCTTGACACGCCCGCGCACCACGCACTAGCGTTGTGGGGTCATCGCCCCGGCGATGGCACGAGGACCCGAGAGGTCGGAGACGCGGCGCCCCGGCGCGGCGACCCGAGACCACTCGGGTCCTCATCTCGTCCGGGGCATGCGAGGGGCCCGCCCCTCGGACCCGCGCCCGCACGAGGGCGCTCCCGGGACGACCCGGACCCGCTGCGGGGGCGCGCTAGAATCCCGCGCCGAGGAGGCCCGATGACCGCCGAAGATCCGCGCGAGGACGAGCTCGAGGAACTCGAGGAGGACGAGGAGCTCGTCCTCGACGACGACTCCGTTCCGCCGCCCACGGCCGACGGCGCCGAGGTGGACGTCGAGTCCCTCGAGGATGCCCTGGCGAAGAAGGAGGCCGTCGCCGAGCCCGAGGACGAGGACGAGGAGCCCGGGATCGCGGGTCCGCGGGAGGAGCGCTCCGAGCCGGCGGCCGTGAAGGTCGTCCCCCCGCAGCCGACGGAGTTCATCTGCAAGAAGTGCTTCCTCGTGAAGCACCGGAGCCAGTTGAAGGACAAGGCCAAGGGGCTCTGCAGGGACTGCGCCTGAACCGCTCCCACCCGATCGTGACCGGCGCGCTCGGTGGGCTGTCCGGCGCCGCCTTCTCCCTCTCGCTCCCGCCGGCGGATCAGTCCTGGGTGGCGGTTCCCGCCCTCGCGGTGCTGTTCGCGATCGCGCGCGAGGGCCGCCCCCGCCGCGGCGCCGTCGCGGGGTTCGCCTTCGGTCTCGTCGCCTTCGGGGTGATCCTCTCCTGGGTCTCCGCGTTCGGCACGGTGGCCTTCCTGCCGCTCATCGTCGTCTCCGCGGGGTTCGTCGCGCTCGCGGGCTTCGCCGCGAACGTCCTGTGGCACGCCGCCCACCCGTACCGCTCAGCCCTCGTGGTCGCGTCGGCCTGGACGGCGATCGAGTGGTTCCGCGGCTCCTGGCCGCTCGGGGGCTTCACGTGGGGGATGCTCGGCTCCACGCAGCTCGGGACGCCGCTCGCGCACGCCGTCCCCTACGTGGGGGCGTGGGGCGTCACGTTCCTCGCGGCGGTCGTCGCCGCGCTTCTCTCCGTCGCCGTCGAGCACCTCGTCGCCCGTGACCGCGCCGAGCGACGCCGAGCCGCGGTCGTGGCCGTCGCCGCGGCGGCGCTCGCGCTCGCGCCCGTCGCGCTGCCGTTCGCGACCGCCGACGGCGCCACGCTCGACGTCGCGACGCTCCAGGTCGATGTCCGCAGCGCACGCCCGCTCGGGCCGGCGGACGAGGACCTCGCGGTCGCCGCCGCGCACGCGGTGCTCCATCGGGAGCTCGCCCCCGCGCCCCCGGACCTCATCGTGTGGGGAGAGGGGGCGCTCGATCCGGCGGCCGCCCGTGATCCCGCGACGCTCGCCGCGGTCCGCGCCGTGGTCGCCGAGGTCGGCGTGCCGACCCTCGTCGGGGCGGTCGACCGCAACGCCGCGGGGGAGGAGCAGACCTCGGTCCTGCTCTTCGGCGCGGACGGCGACCGGGTCGCGCGCTACGCGAAGACGCGCCTCGTCCCGTTCGGCGAGTACGTGCCGTGGCGTCGCCGGCTCGGGTTCATCGAGGAGATCGCTCTCATCCCCGTCGACCGTGTCCCCGGGGACCGTGCCGCCGCGCTGCGGATCGACGGGCTCCCCGCGTTCGGAACCCCGATCTGCTTCGAGAACGCCTTCGCGGAGGTCGAGCGCGCGATGGTGCTCGATGGGGCGGAGTTCCTCGTCCTCACGATCAACAACGCCTCGTACGGCATGTCGTCGGCCTCGCGGCAGCACCTCGTCATGAGTCGCGTGCGAGCGATCGAGACCGGACGCTGGGTCGTCCACGCGGCGATCAGCGGGATCACCGCGATCATCGACCCGACCGGTCGCATCGTCGCGACGCGCGGCCTCTTCGAGCCCGGGATCACGCGGGGGACGATCCGGACCTCGACGCGCATCACCCCCGCGATGCGCGTCGGCGACCTACCGGCCGCCCTCGCGGTGGCGATCACCGTGCTCGCCCTCGCGCTCCCGCCCTCCCGGCGCCGCACGCGAGTCCTGTCGCCGCCGCTGCCCCCGACGGCGCGCACGCTCGTCATCCTGCCGACCTTCAACGAAGCGGGCTCGATCGGCGAGGTCCTCGACCGGCTCCTGGCTCTGCCGGACGGGGTCGAGATCCTCGTCGTCGATGACGGGTCGCCGGACGGGACCGCGGGGATCGTCCGGCGGCGCGCTGCGGGGGAGCCCCGCGTGCGGCTGGTCGAGCGCCCGGGGAAGGCGGGCCTCTCGAGCGCCTACCTCCTCGGATTCCGGCAGGGGCTCGACGGAGGGTTCGACCTCGTCGTGGAGATGGATTCCGACCTCTCGCACCGCCCGGAGCAGCTCTCCGACATCCTCGCGGCCGCGCGTGCCGGGGCGGATCTGGCCATCGGGAGCCGCTACGTCCCGGGCGGGGGCGTGTCGAACTGGAGCCGGGCGCGGCTCGCCCTCTCGCGGGCCGGGAACGCCTACGTGCGGCTGCTGCTCGGGCTCCCGTTCCGCGACGCCACGAGCGGCTTCCGGGCCTACCGCCGCGACCTGCTCCGCGACCTCGTCGATCGTCCGATCCGCTCGGACGGCTACGCTTTCCAGGTGGAGCTCGCGGAGCGGTCCTGGCGCCTCGGGGCGGAGATCGCCGAGGTCCCGATCACCTTCGCGGAGCGCGCCGCCGGCGCCTCGAAGATGTCGAACCGGATCGTCGCCGAGGCGCTGCTCCTCGTGACCCTCTGGGGTATCCGCTCGCGCCTCGGACGCTGAGCGGCGCCGCGCGATCGCGAGCGTTCCGCAGGCACGGCTCGCTCCCTGCCTCTCACGGGGAACGCCCATAATGAATGTTATGACAAGTTATCCGCGACGGCTCCCTCCCCACCATCGCGGCATGAGGGTCGAACGGGGCCGCCTGTTGATCCGGCCGGAGACCGAGGCGGGGGTCCTCGAGCCGTGGATCTACCAGCGGAGCTGCAGCTGGCGCGCGGCGCGGGTCTCGTCGAGTCGCCGGACCGGTGTCGTCACCGGGGCCGCGTGGAGGAGGTCGGGATCGGTCCGGGCCTCCTCGGCGATCCGGAGCATGACCTCGGCGAAGGCGTCGAGGGTGTCCTTCGACTCGGTCTCGGTCGGCTCGACCATGAGGGCCTCGTCGACGACCAGGGGGAAGTACACCGTCGACGGGTGGTACCCGTAGTCGATGATCCGCTTCGCGAGGTCCATGGCTCGGATGCCCGTCTCGTCCTTCAGCGGTCGACCCGTCGCGACGAACTCGTGCATCGGCCGGCCTTCCGGGTATGCGAGCGGGAACGCCTCGCGCAGCCGTGCGGCGAGGTAGTTCGCGTTCAGCACCGCCATCTCGCTCACGGTCGCGAGCCCATCGCTGCCGTGGAGGAGCAGGTACAGGTAGGCCCGGACGAGGATGCCGACGTTGCCGTGGAACCCGTGCATCCGACCGATCGACCGTGGGTGGTCGGTCGCGATCCGGTACGCGCCCGCGGCATCGCGTTCGACGCGGGGGCTCGGGAGGTACGGCACGAGGCGCTCGCCCACGCCCACGGGCCCCGCGCCCGGTCCCCCGCCTCCGTGCGGCGTCGCGAACGTCTTGTGGGTGTTGATGTGCACCACGTCGAAGCCCATGTCCCCCGGTCGCGTCTTGCCGAGGATCGCGTTCAGGTTCGCGCCGTCGTAGTACACGAGCCCGCCGACCTCGTGGACGAGACGCGTGATCTCGACGATCTCCTCCTCGAAGAGGCCGAGGGTGTTCGGGTTCGTGAGCATGAGGCCCGCGGTGCGCTCGTCGACGAGCTTCGCGAGCTCGCCGACGTCGACGAGCCCGCGCATGTCCGCCGGCACCGACACCGCCTCGTAGCCCGCGAGCCGGGCGCTCGCCGGGTTCGTGCCGTGCGCCGCGTCGGGGATGAGGACGCGTTCGCGCGCGGCGCCGTTGCCCTCGTGGTACGCGCGCATGACGAGGAGGCCGGTGAGCTCGCCGCACGCGCCCGCCGGTGGCTGGAGGGTCGCCCCCGCCATCCCGGTGATCTCGCAGAGCCAGCGCTCGAGCCGCCAGAGGAGTTCGAGGGTCCCCTGGACGGTGGCGTCGGGCTGGAGCGGGTGGAGGCGTGCGAACCCGGGCATCGCCGCGACCGCCTCGGCCGCCTTCGGGTTGTACTTCATCGAGCACGATCCGAGCGGGTAGAACCCCGTGTCCACCGAGTAGTTCCGCTGCGAGAGGCCGAGGTAGTGCGAGACGAGATCGCGCTCCCCCACCTCGGGGAGGTCCGGGGTCTCGCGGCGGCGCGAGCGGTCGCGGATCGTCCCCGCGGCCGCGTCGGGACCTTGGGTGCGGATCGGCGCGCCGGTCACGCGAGCACCTCCGCGAGGGCGGCCGCGAGGTCGTCGATCTCCTCTCGCGTCCGACGCTCCGTGACGGCGACGAGGAGCGCCCGTCCACCCGCCTCCGCGAGCGGGACGCCGGCGAGGAACCCGCGCTCGACGAGCGCGTCCCGCGCGGCCGCAGCGTCCGCCGGCAGCGTCACCGCGAACTCCTTGAAGAACGGAGCCCCGGGGTGGAGCAGCTCGACGCCCGGGATCGCCGTGAGGCGCTCCGCGGCGTACGCGGCCTTCGCGACGCATCGATCACCGAGTTCGCGGAGCCCTTGGGGACCGAGCCACGCGAGGTAGATCGTCGCGGCGACGGCCATGAGGGTCTGGTTCGTGCAGATGTTCGACGTGGCCTTCTCTCGGCGGATGTGCTGCTCGCGGGCCTGGAGGGTGAGCACGTACCCCGGTCGACCGTCGACGTCCACGGTCGCGCCGACGATGCGCCCGGGGAGCCGGCGCACGAAGGCGTCTCGCGCGGCGAGGATGCCGAGGTAGGGACCGCCGAAGTTCAGGTGGTTGCCGAGCACCTGCCCCTCGCCGACGGCGATGTCCGCGCCGAGATCGCCGGGGGGCGCGAGGATCCCGAGCGAGAGCGGATCGAAGATCTGGATCGCGCGGACATCCGCCGCGCGCGCCGCGGGGAAGAGATCGGCCGCGGGTTCGCGGATCCCGAAACGGTGCGGGTGCTGGACGACGAGGGCGATGACGTCGTCGTCCAGCGCGGGCGCGCCCCCGCGGCCCCCGTCCCCCGCCGGGACCACCTCGACCCGGTAGCCGGCGCCGTGCCCGTACGTGCGGAGCGTGTCCACGAAGCGGTCATCGACGCCGGCCGCGACGAGCACCCGATTGCGTCCCGGACGGTCGTTCGCGAGGTTCACGGCCTCCGCAACCGCGGTCGCGCCGTCGTAGAGCGAGGCGTTCGACACGTCGAGCCCCGTGAGTGCACAGACCATCGACTGGTACTCGAAGAGCGTCTGGAGCACGCCCTGCGCGAGCTCCGGCTGGTACGGCGTGTACGAGGTGTAGTACTCCGATCGGCCCGCGAGGGCCCAGACGACGCTCGGCACGAAGTGGTCGTAGGCCCCTGCCCCGGCGAAGCAGACGAGGTCGTCGACCGATCGGTTGCGGGCGGCGAGGCGGCCGAGGTCGGCGAGCGCCTCCAGCTCCGACACCCCGGGAGGCAGGTCGAGCGCCCGGCCGAGCCGGACCGCGGACGGAATCGTGGCGAAGAGGTCGTCGACGCTCGCCGCCCCGACGGTCGCGAGCATCTCCGCGATCTCGTCGGTCGTGTGCGGCGCGAAGTCCATGCCGGCCGGGAGTCTACCCCGGCACCGTCCGAGGGGTGCGCCTCAGCCCGACACGTCCTCGAGGCCGTACTTCGAAACCAGCGAGAGGTAGTCCCGCTGGTAGAAGATCTTGCAGTGTGTCCCCGGGTAGAGCTCGCGGAGGCGCCGGACCTTGCGGTTCTTCTTCGTGACGAGCTTCTGGTTCAGGGTCGTGATCTCGATGAAGAGGTCGTAGCCCGGGAGGTAGAAGTCCGGCGTGAAGCGCTGCGTGACGTTGCCGCCGTCGTCGCGTTCGAGGTCGAAGGACCTCGGCTCGTACTCCCACGCGATGCCGTAGAAGTCGAGGAGCTGCGCGAACTGGCGCTCGCTCGCGTGCGCGAACGCGGTGCGGTCGCTCGGGAGGTCTCGGCTGGGGACGGAGGCCGCGACCGGTTCGGTCACGCGCCCCGCGCGGCCTTCCGCGGCGTGCGCTTCGCCAGCGAGCCCTCGAGGTCCGACCACACGCGGTCGATCGCGATCGCGAAGACGCCCTGCCCCTTCGCGAGGAGGTCGACGACGGCGTCCGGCGAGTCGACCGCGTAGATGCGGTTGCCATCGGAGACGAGCGTCGCACCGTGCGCGGGGGTCTTCATCTTCGCGAGGGCGGCGATCGCACGACGGACCTGCTGGAGGCTCACGCCGGTGTCGAGGAGCTTCTTGATGACCTTGAGGGTCGCGAGATCCTGGAACGAGTAGAGGCGCTGTGAGCCCGACCCCTCGGCGTCCTGGATCGATGGCCGGACGAGATCGGTCCGGGCCCAGTAGTCGAGCTGGCGGTACGAGATGCCGACGATCTTCGTGACCTCGGGGACGCGGAAACCCTGCTCGCTCATGACAACTCCGTAATTACGTCGGGGAAGGTCGAAGGCTACGGGGGCGGCCCGTGGCTGTCAAGGAACCGCGCCGGGCGGGCGAGGGGACGTGCGTGGCGTGCCTGGGCCGGCGCGCGGGTCAGCGGAACTCGTCGGGGTTCACGCGCTCGAGGAACTCCCGGAACCGTTCGAGTTCCTCGTCGCCGACGACGTGCTCGGCGAAGCCTCGATCCTGCTCGACGAGGAGGACGGCGAGGGCGGGGGAGGGGACGCCGACGAGGAACTCGAACGGTTCCGGGAGTTCCTCGAGCGCGTGAACCCCGACGAGTTCCGCT
>JBJTIF010000100.1:0-2420 GCA_046094825.1 Actinomycetota bacterium | reverse complement strand
GCGCGACCGCCGATCGGGTCGCGGGATGAGGCCGACTCCGGTCGCGAGCTCTCGCGGACCTTCAAGACGATCGACCACCGATGATGAGGACGTGCGCGTCGGCCATCCCGTGCCTCCCCGCGGCGGAGTACCCCACCGCCGGGAACGCCGCGGGGCGGTCGGCCTGGGGCCGACCGCCCCGCGCATCCCGCGTCCCGCGACTAGATCCAGCCGCGGCTCTTGTCGACCGCCTTCTTCCAGAGCGCGTACTCGGACTCGACCTTCCCCTTGTCCATCCTCGGGGACCAGTCCTCGTCCTTGCCCCAGTTCGAGCGCAGGTCGTCCAGGCTCGTCCAGTAGCCGACCGCGAGGCCCGCGGCGTACGCCGCCCCGAGCGAGGTCGTCTCGGCCACCTTCGGACGCACCACGGGCACCCCGAGGACGTCCGCCTGGAACTGCATCAGGGTGTCGTTGTAGACCATCCCGCCGTCGACCTTCAGCTCCTTGAGGGAGACGCCGGAGTCCTTCTCCATGGCGTCGAGGACCTCGCGGGTCTGCCAGGCCGTCGCCTCGAGGGCGGCACGGGCGAGGTGGTTCTTGTTCACGTACTCGGTGAGGCCGACGATCGTGCCGCGCGCCGTGCCGTCCCAGTACGGGGCGAACAGGCCGGCGAACGCGGGGACGAAGTACACGCCACCGTTGTCGTCCACCTTCCGCGCGAGGTCCTCGACCTCCTTCGAGTCCTTGATGAACCCGAGGTTGTCGCGGAGCCACTGGACGAGCCGACCCGTGATCGCGATCGACCCCTCGAGGCAGTACACGGCCTTCTGGTCGCCGAGCTTCCACCCGAGCGTCGTGAGCAGGCCGCTCTTCGAGGGCACGGCCTCCGTGCCCGTGTTCATGAGCATGAAGCAGCCGGTGCCGTACGTGTTCTTCGCGTCGCCCGGATCGAACGCCGCCTGGCCGAACGTCGCCGCCTGCTGGTCGCCGAGGTCGCCCGCGACCGGCACGCCGTCGAGCTCGCCGACGCAGGTGCCGTAGACCTTCGAGGACGGCTCGATCTTCGGGAGCATCGACTTCGGCACCGTGAAGGCGCTGAGCAGCTCGTCGTCCCAGTCGAGCGTCTGGAGGTTCATGAGCATCGTCCGCGAGGCGTTCGACACGTCGGTGACGTGCACGCCGCCCTTCGGTCCGCCCGTGACGTTCCAGATCACCCAGGTGTCGATGTTGCCGAAGAGGAGCTCGCCCTTCTCGGCGCGGGCGCGGACGCCCTCGACGTTGTCGAGGATCCACTTCAGCTTCGTACCCGAGAAGTACGTGGCGAGCGGGAGACCGGTCTTCGCGCGGAAGCGGTCCTGCCCACCGTCCTTCGACAGCGCGTCGACGACGCCCTGGGTCCGGGTGTCCATCCAGACGAGCGCGTTGTAGACGGGCTTGCCGGTCGCCTTGTCCCAGACGACCGTCGTCTCGCGCTGGTTCGTGACGCCGATCGCCTTCAGCTCGGAGGCCTTGACCTTGCCCTTCTTCAGCGCGCCCTTGATGACCTCCTGGGTGCGCTCCCAGATCTCCATCGGGTCGTGCTCCATCCACCCCGGCTGGGGCGGGATCTGCTTGTGCTCCTTCTGGTCGATCGCCACGACCTTGCCCTTCCGGTCGAAGATCATGAACCGGGTGGACGTCGTGCCCTGGTCGATCGCTCCGACGTACTCCGCCATGCCGTTCCCCCTTCCGTTCCACTCCGACCGGGATCCCGCGGCGCGGGTCCGGTGTCCTTCCGTCAGTCCCCCCAGGTGTCGGCGACGGTGCGCAGGAGCAGGGCCGACGAGGTCGCCCCCGGGTCCTGGTGGCCGGCGCTCCGTTCGCCGAGGTAGCTCGCGCGGCCCTTCCGTGCCACGAGCGGGATCGTCGATCGCATCCCCTCCTCGGCCGCGTCGGCGCTCGCGCGGAGCGCGTCGCCGAACGCGGCACCCGAGGCGAGCGCCGAGGCGAACGCGTCGCGTCCCGGCGTGAGCGCGTCCACCATCGTCTTGTCCTGGAGCTCGGCCTTGCCGCGCGCGACGACCCCCGTGACGGCCGCCTCGAGCGCGGACCTCCAGTCGTCGGCGACGAGTTCGGCCTTGCCGGTCGACGCCACCCCGAGCTGGAGGAAGAGCGTGCCGTAGAGCGGACCGCCGGCACCACCGACCGTCGACACGAGCGTCATCCCGACGAGCTTGAAGAGCGCGCCGATGTCGTCGGGGGAGGCGGCGTCGAGCTTCGCGACGACCGCCTGGAAGCCGCGATCCATGTTGATGCCGTGGTCGGCATCCCCGATCGCGGAGTCGAGGTCCGTCAGGTACGCCTTGTTCTCGGCGATCCGTCCCGCGAACGCACGGACGAAGGCGATCGCGTCGTCGAGGGTGACGCTCACAGCAGCCTCCCGGTGGTGGGGTGGCGGGGAG
>JBJTIF010000099.1:0-8370 GCA_046094825.1 Actinomycetota bacterium | reverse complement strand
CGGCGGGCGCGGGGGGGTGGCCGGGGCGGCCGCGCCCCCGCTCCCGGGGCTCACCCGACGCGAGCTGCGCCCGACCGACGATGGCGGATGGGTCGGTCCGGCCGGCGCGGAGGGCACGGCGTACCTCTCGATCCAGGACGCCGAGGGCTGGCGCGGCCCTGCGGGGGAGGGGACGCGCGCGTTCGGGTGGGCGGCGACGTTCGCGGCCCCCGAGGGCGCCGTCGCGATCGCGCCCGGGGCGTCGCTCCTGCGGCTCGGCGCGCTCGTCCTCCTCGTCGGTCTCTGGGTCTCCGCGCTCTGGGTCACGCGCCGGCCGGTGAGCGCGTGAGCGCCCGACGCCGCGCCCTCGTCGCCGCCGCGCTCCTCGTCGCGGCTGCGCTCGCGACCGCCGTCGTCCCCGACCTCGCGCCGCTCGGTCCGTCCGACGGCGGTTCGCCGTACGCCGGCTCGAGCGGCGCCTGGTTCTGCCCCCACGGCGGCGGCGAGGAGTGGCGCACGCTCCTGTCCCTCGCGAACCCCGGCGACGCACCCGTCGACGTCCGCATCACGACGTACTCGGAGGACGGTCGTCCGCGACGGAGCGACGTCGAGGTGCCGGCCGGCGACACGCGCCAGATCGACATCGACGCGCCGGCCCGCGAAGGCGGGTCGATGGTCGAGTACTTCGGCGGATGGGTCGCCGCGGGCTGGGTCTCGCGTGCCGGCGGTGCGGAGCGCGGCGTCGCCGCCGAGCCCTGCCTCCCCGAGACCGCGACCGCGTGGTACCTGCCCGATGCGTCGACCGTCGAGGACGAGGACGACGCGGTCGTCCTCCTGAATCCGTTCTCCGTCGACGCCGTCGTGTCGCTCACGCTCCTCACGCCGGGTCGCGACCCGACGCGGACGGAGGCGCTCACGAACGTCATCGTCCCCGCGCGGACCGCGCGAACGATCCGTCTCGGCAGGACGCTGCTCGGCGAGGCCGCGGTCTCCGCGATCGTCGACGTGTCCGTCGGTCGGATCGCCGCGGGCATCCTCGCCGTGACGGGCGAGACCGGGATCCGCGCGTCGATCGGCTCGGTGGGGCTCCCGCCGTCGGGCGTCGTCCTCGCGGGCGGCGACGACAGCGGTCGCAGCGATCTCGTCATCGTCGCGCCCCCCGGCGCGTCGCCGCCCCTCGAGGCGGTGCTCCTCGGGTCCGGTCCGGAGCAGCCGGTCGCGGGCCTGCCGGACGCCGAGCTCCCACCCGGGTCGTCCCGGACGTTCCCCGTCGCCACCGCGCCCGCGTCGGCGATCGTCGTCGGCACGGCCGGCGTCCCGCTCGCCCGCCGCCACCTCGGTCGCGCCGGCGACGACGGCTCGTCGATCGGGGTCCTCCCCGCACCGGCCTGGGTCGTGCTGCCGACGGTCGTCGCCGGTCCCTTCCGGGCCGGCATCGTCCTCGCGAACCCGGGGACGACGCCCGTCACGGTGACCCTCCGGCCCCTCGGGGGCGGCGCGGCGCCCATCACCGTCTCGGTCCCCCCGCGAGGCGCGATCGCGGTCCCCTCGTCGTTCGCGGATGCGACCGCGGAGGTCGGCGTCCTCGTCGTCGCGAGCGGCGGGACCGTCGTCGCCGCGGGCGCCTCCTCGTCGCTCGGTCAGGACGGCCGGTCGGCGTACGCGGTGGCGAACGGGGTCCCGATCCCGCCCCGCTTCCTGCCCGAGTGACCGGGTCCTCGGTACGATGAGCTCCCTCCGACACATGGGGTTCCCCGGATGACGCGCCGCCCCTGGATCCGTCGCACCGCCGCCGCCCTCGGCATCCTCGTCGGCATCGTCGTGTTCGCCGGCGTCGCGTACGACCGCGCCACCGCGTCGACGCTCCTCCCCGGGATGCGGATCGACGGCGTCGCGGTCGGCGGCATGACCCGCGAGGACGCGACGGCGGCGCTCGCCGAGGTCGCCGCGGAGGCGGAGGCGACGCGGCTCACGATCCGGGCTGGCGATGCGGTGTGGACGACGAGTCCCCGCGGCATCGGCGCCCGCGTCGACGTGGCGGGAACGGTCGACGCCGCGTTCGCCGAACTCGAGGGCCTCGGCTTCGTCGAACGCGTCGTCCGACGGATCGAGGGCGACCCCTTCGACGTCGAGGTGCCGCTCCGGCCGGCGGTCGAGACGTCCACGCTCGGCGCGTGGATCCGAGACGCCGCGGCGTCGGTCGATGCCGATCCCGTCGACGCGGTATTCGAGCTCGTCGACGGCGAGGTCGTCCTGCGCCCCGCGGTCGTCGGGCGCTCGCTCGACCGGGCCGACGCGATCGTCGCGCTCGGCGACGCGATCGCGTCGGGTGCCGCGACGGTCGAGCTCCCCGTCACGGTGCGCGAGCCCGCGTCGGATGGCGCGGGGCTCGGTAAGACGATCGTCGTCGACATCTCGGAGAACCGCCTCGTCCTCTACGACGGCACCGCGGTCGAGCTCGAGTACCGCGTCGCGACCGGCGCGCCGGGGTATCCGACGCCGCTCGGGTCGTTCGAGATCATCCGCAAGGCGGAGAACCCGACCTGGGTGAACCCCGATCCCGAGGGCTGGGGGAAGGACTACCCGCCGAGCATCGGCCCCGGACCGGGGAACCCCCTCGGCACGCGCGCCCTCTACCTCGACGCCCCGGGCATCCGGATCCACGGGACGTACAACGCCTCGTCGATCGGGACGTTCGCGTCGCACGGGTGCGTCCGGATGCTCATCAGCGACTCCGAAGCGCTCTACCCGCTCGTCCCGATCGGGACCCGGGTCTTCATCGTCGCCTGATCGTCCCCGCGGGCATCCCCGCGGTGCTTGCATCCGCGCCGTGGCTCCCTAGCATCGATCCATGCGCTCCTGTCAGAAGCAGACCTGTGGCAACACCGCCGCCGTGACGGTGGCGGTGCGCTACGCGACGAAGGAGATCGTCGTCGCGGCGCTCGCCCCGGAGGCCGATCGGCGGTTCCTCGAACTCTGCGACGGCCATGCGGCGCGGCTCACGCCCCCGTACGGGTGGACGACGGTCGACGAGCGGCGTCCCGTCGCCCCGCCGCGTCTCGCCTTCGGCGGCGACCCCTTCGCTCCGGCCGTCTGACCGCACCGGCCCCTCCGCTCCGGCCGGAACGACCGGCGTCTCCGCGGCGCGGCGTCCCCCGAGGCTCCCGGGTCACCCGGGACCGCCCACGCACGCGGGGGATAGGATGCGCGCATCGTGGGTGAGCGATCGGTGCGCGGCATCTTCAAGGCCTACGACGTGCGCGGCGTCGTGCCCGACGACCTCGACGCCGGTGCGGCACGACGGATCGGCACCGCGTTCGCCCGATGGGTCGATGCGCCGGCGATCGCGATCGGCCGCGACTGCCGCGTGTCCTCGCCCGAACTCGCCGAGGCGCTCGCGGCGGGCATCACCGCCGTCGGGACCGACGTCGTCGACCTCGGCCTCGCGTCGACCGACCTCCTCTACTTCGCCTCCGGCCACCTCGCGGTGCCGGGCATCATGCTCACCGCGAGCCACAACCCCTGGATGTGGAACGGCATGAAGTTCTGCCGTGCGGGTGCGGCGCCCGTCGGCCAGGACACCGGTCTCGCCGAGATCGCGGCGCTCGCCGACGGTCCGGAGCCCGCGCCGGCCGCGACCCCCGGTACCGTCGAGCGCCGCGATCTCCTCGGCCCCTACGTCGAGCACGTGCTCTCGTTCGTCGACGTCGCCGCGATGCGGCCGCTCACGGTCGTCGCGGACACCGCGAACGGCATGGGCGGGCTCGTGCTCCCGGCGGTGGCCGAGCGTCTCCCGATCCGGCTCATCCACCTCTACCCCGACCTCGACGGCCGGTTCCCGAACCACCCCGCCGATCCGATCGATCCCGCGAACCAGGAGGACCTGAAGGCCGCGGTCATCGAGCGCGGTGCCGACATCGGCCTCGCGTTCGACGGGGATGCCGACCGGGTGTTCGTCGTCGACGAGCAGGCGGACGGCGTGAGCGGTTCGGAGATCACGGCGCTCGTCGCGAAGGCGATGCTCGCCCGCGAGCCCGGCGCCGCGATCGTCCACAACGTCATCACGTCGTGGACGGTGCCCGAGGTCATCGCGGAATCCGGCGGCCGCGCCGTCCGCACGCGCGTGGGGCACTCGTTCATCAAGCAGGTGATGGCCGAGACCGACGCGATCTTCGGGGGCGAGCACTCCGGCCACTACTACTTCCGCGACAACTACCGCGCCGACTCCGGTCTCATCGCGGCGGTCATCGTCCTCGAGCAGCTCTCGCGCGCCGGCGCACCGCTGTCCGAGGCGCTCGTGCCGTTCCGCCGCTACGCGGCCTCCGGCGAGATCAACTCGCGCGTCGCGGACACGGCGGCCGCGACGGCGAGGGTCGCTGCCGCGTTCTCCGAGGGCAGGCAGGACCACCTCGACGGCCTCACGATCGAGTTCGATGACTGGTGGTGCAACGTGCGTCCCTCGAACACGGAGCCGCTCCTGCGGCTGAACGTCGAAGCGCGGACGACGGAGCTGCTCGCCGAGCGCACCGGCGAACTCCTCGACCTCATCCGCACCGAGGGGGAGGGAGCGCGGTGACGCTCGACCCCCGCCTCCTCGAGCTCCTCGTGTGCCCGGCGGACCGCGGCGATCTCCGCCTCGATGCGGAGGCGCAGGAGCTCGTCTGCGCGGCCTGCGGCCTCGCGTACCCGATCCGCGACGGCATCCCCGTGATGCTCGTCGACGAGGCACGGAGACCCGGAGGAGACCGAGGAGCACGCTCGACGATCCGCAGCACGTCCGCATGCACGATCCCGCGAACATGCTCGCCGCGTGCGGCGGGCTCGCGGCCGATCTGCGGTCCGGCTTCCGCGCCGGCCTCGCGGCGGGCGCGGAAGCCCGCGACGCGGACGCGGTCGTCGTGTGCGGGATGGGGGGATCGGCCGTCGCGGGTGACGTCGCGCGCGTCGTCGCCGCCGGGCGCTTCCCGATGCCCGTCGCGGTCGTGCGCGGCGCCGTCGTCCCTGCGTGGGCGACGAAGGACACCCTCGTCATCGCCTCGTCGTACTCCGGCGACACCGCCGAGACGAACGGCGCGTTCGAGGCCGCGCTCGCGCGCGGATGCCGCGTCGTCGTCGTGACCTCCGGCGGCCGCCTCGGCACGCGCGCCGCCGACCTCTCCCTGCCGCGGGCGGGCATCCCGGGCGGGATGCAGCCGCGCGCCGCCCTCGGCCACCTCGCGGGCGCTGCGCTCGGGCTGCTCGTCGGAACGGGATCGTTCCCCGACGTCTCGGCCGAGGTCGAGGAGGCGGCCGAGGTCGCCGCTTCGATCGCCGCGACCCTCGCCCCGGCCTCGCCAACATCCGTGAACCCCGCGAAGCGGCTCGCGGAGACGATCGGCGATCGGATGCCGGTCATCTGGGGGAGCGACGGGCTCGCGGGGGTCGGTGCGTACCGGTGGCGCACGCAGTGGAACGAGAACGCGAAGTCGCCGGCGTTCTCCTCCGAGATGTCGGAGCTCGATCACAACGAGATCGTCGGGTGGTACGAGGATCGTGGCCGACGGTTCG
Source organism: Actinomycetota bacterium (assembly GCA_046094825.1). Taxonomy (GTDB): domain Bacteria; phylum Actinomycetota; class UBA4738; order UBA4738; family HRBIN12; genus JBJTIF01. Next base: position 2,844 of record JBJTIF010000099.1, on the reverse strand, counting down.
CGATCGTCGCGCTCCGCGTCGACGGAGAGCGCGCGGATCTGCCGACGCGCTTCGCGTTCACCGCGGACGTCGCCCGCGCCTCCGGTGCGATCGTCGAGGAGGTCTGGGCGATCGGTGAGGGTCCGCTCGCGCGGCTCCTGTCGCTCGTCACGGTCGGCGACCACGCGTCGACGTACTCCGCGATCCTCCGCGGGATCGACCCGACCCCGGTCGACGTCATCACGCGGCTGAAGGACACCCTCCGGTGACGGAGGGGTTCCCCGCGCCGCCCGACGGGCTCGCTGACCTCGCGGCGGAGTACGTGCGCTCGCGCAGCGCGTTCCGGCCGGAGGTCGCGATCGTGATCGGCTCGGGGCTCGGGGCCGCGCTCGGCGAGGTCGAGGAGGAGGCGTCGTTCTCCTTCTCCGAGCTCCCGGGGTTCCCGTCCCCATCGGTCCCCGGCCACGCGGGTCGCGTGATCCTCGGGCGGCTCGCGGGCGTCCCGATCGTCGGGTTCCGCGGTCGCATCCACCTCTACGAGGGGCATCCGCTCGCGACGTGCGCCCTGCCGGTGCGCCTCGCGCATGCGCTCGGGGCCGGCACCGCGATCCTCACCGCCGCGACCGGCGGCATCGCCGCGGGCCTCGGGACGGGCCACCTCGTCGTCGGGTCCGCCCACCTGACCCTCCTCGGCGAGAGCCCGCTCCGCGGGTGGCGACGACCCGACGGGTCACCGCCCTTCGTGGACCTCGTCGGCGCGTACGATGGGGCGCTCGCCGAGCTCGCCGAGGCGGCCGCGCGCTCGCGGGGGATCCCCGTGTCGCGCGGCGTGTACGCGGCGATGCCCGGCCCGATGTACGAGACCCCGGCGGAGATCGCGTTCCTCCGGACGATCGGCGCGTCGGTCGTCGGGATGTCGGTGGTGCCGGAGGCGGTCCCCGCCCGTGCCCTCGGGATGCGGGTGCTCGGGCTGTTCTTCGTGACGAACGAGGTCGGCAAGGAAGTCCGGCACGAGGACGTCGTGGCGGCCTCCGACGCGATGGCGGGAGCCATCGGCGAGGTCATCGGCGACGTGCTCGCGAAAGGAGCCCCATGGCAGGCGACGTGAAGGATCCCGGTCTCGCCGGGTTGGGTCGGGAGCGCATCGCGTGGGCGGCGGCCGAGATGCAGGTGCTCGGGCTCGTCCGGGAGCGCTTCGAGAAGGAACGCCCGCTCGCGGGGATGCGGATCGGCGCATGCCTCCACGTGACGACGGAGACCGCGAACCTCATGCACGTCCTCAAGGCCGGTGGCGCCGAGGTCACGCTCTGCGCCTCGAACCCCCTGTCGACGCAGGACGACGTCGCCGCGGCCCTCACCGCCGACGGCATCCCCACGTACGCGATCAAGGGCGAGGACACCGCGACGTTCTTCCGCCACATCAACGCGGTCCTCGACACCCATCCGCACATCTCGATGGACGACGGCGCCGACATGGTGAACGTCCTGCACACGGAGCGGCAGGACCAGCTCGCGGAGATCGTCGGCGGGACCGAGGAGACGACGACCGGCGTGATCCGCCTGCGGGCGATGGCCGCCGATGGGGCGCTCCGCTACCCGATCGTCTCCGTGAACGACGCGAACACGAAGCACCTCTTCGACAACCGCTACGGCACCGGGCAGTCGACGATGGACGCGATCATGCGCGCGACGAACTTCCTCCTCGCGGGTCGGACGGTCGTCGTCGCGGGCTTCGGGATGTGCGGCCGGGGCGTCGCCTCCCGCGCGCGCGGGATGGGTGCGCAGGTCGTCGTGACCGAGGTCGATCCGATCGTCGCGCTCGAGGCGCTCATGGAGGGCTACCGCGTGCTCCCGCTCCGCGAGGCGGCCCGCATCGGCGACATCTTCGTCACGGTGACGGGGGACAAGGCGGTCCTGCGTCGGGAGCACATGGAGGTCATGAAGGACGGCGCGGTCATGGCGAACGCCGGGCACTTCGACGTCGAGATCGACAAGCCGGGCCTCGCGTCGCTCGCGACCGGCGGCGTCCGCCGGATCCGCGAGTGGATCGACGAGTACACGCTCGCCGACGGGCGACGGCTCCACCTCCTCGGCGAGGGGCGCCTCGTGAACCTCGCTGCCGCCGAGGGGCACCCCGCCGCGGTCATGGACATGTCGTTCGCGAACCAGGCGCTGTCGGTCGAGTGGGTCGTCGCGAACGCGAGCTCGCTCGAACGCGGTGTCTACCCGGTCCCCTCGGAGATCGACCGAGAGGTCGCGCGCCTGAAGCTCCAGGCGATGGGCGTCGAGATCGACGCGCTCACGCCGGAGCAGGAGACGTACCTGCGCTCGTGGAACGAGGGCACGTGATCGGAGTCGATCCCTCCGGGATCTCGATCCGCGCGCGGTTCGAACGGCTCCCCACCGGCCTCAAAGGTGCGCTCATCCTCCGAGGAGAGGACGCGTTCCCGCACCAGGTGACGTTCCGGGAGGTGCGGGTCGTCGCGGTCGACGGCGCGTGGGAGGACGGCCGGGCGATCGCCGTCCCCGCGTCGATCGTCGATGTGGCGCCCCGCAAGGACGTGTTCGTCCCGCTCGAGTGCGCGATCGGCGACCTCGCGGCCGGCTGGTACGGGTTCCGCTGCGCCGTGGCCGTCGACGGCAACGACGCGACGCTCGACGGTGGGCGACGGTTCCCGGTCGCGTGGCCCCGCGGGACGGTTCGGCGCGGCGCGGTCGAGATCGGTGCCGACGTCGCGCTCGGCCCCACCTCGCTCCGCGTCGAGCGTCGCGTCGTTGCCGTCGACGGCCACGGCGCAGCGGAACCCGTACCAGCCGGCCGCGAGGTCGCCGATCGCGCACTCGAGCGGGACGAACACGTCCGTG
>JBJTIF010000098.1:0-5723 GCA_046094825.1 Actinomycetota bacterium | reverse complement strand
TCGCGTTGCGTGACGAACGTCGGCGCGGGCTCGAGGCCGAACGACCGCACCGCGTCGGCGATCGCGCCCGCGCCGGGCGCGGGGCCCCCCCCCGCCGCGGGGCCGGCCCCCGCGACCCCGCCGTCCTCGTCCCACCAGCGGTACGCGTCCGGCGACGCGACCCCACGCTCCCCGTGGACGAGCACCCACGAGAAGGGAGCGATCTCGACGGGGCGGAGTTCCTCCCCGCGGCCACCGACGAGGACCGGTCCCCCGAGGACGAGCGCGGGGACATCGGAGCCGACGCGCTCGGCGATCCCCGCGAGGTCCTCGGGGCCGAGGCCGCAGGACCAGAGCTCGTTCAGGGCGTGGAGCGTCGCCGCGGCGTCCGCGCTCCCCCCGCCGAGGCCCGCGGCGCTCGGGATGCGCTTGTCGATCGCGATGTGCGCGCCGCGTCCGCCCGACGACGCGCCGAGCGCGAGGGCGGCGACGATCGCGAGGTTCAGGCCGCCGACGGGGATGTCGGCCGTCCGCGACGCGTCACCGGTCACCTCGACCTCGAGCGACTCCGCCGCCGTCACGGTGACCGTGTCGGAGAGCGAGATCGGCGCGACGAGGCTCGCGATCTCGTGGTAGCCGTCCGCGCGGACCCCGACGACGCGGAGGAAGACGTTGATCTTCGCGTGCGCCGCGCGGGTCACGGGTCCAGACACGCGCGTCACGCGGCGTCCCCGAGGTCGACCCCGCGGGCGAGGAGTGCGTCCGCGATGCGCGAGAACGCCGCGACATCGAGCGTCTCCGCGCGGGCGGTGGTCGCGACGCCGCAGGCCGCGAGCGTCGCGATCGCGTCCGCCGCGTCGAGGCCGAGGCGGCGGAGGGCGTTGCCCATCGTCTTCCGCCGCTGGGCGAAGCCCTCATCGACCACGCGGAAGAGCGCCGCGCGCGGCGTCGACACGCGCGGCGCATGCGGCGTGAGTGCGACGAGCGCCGACCCGACCTTCGGTTCGGGCCAGAAGACGGTCGGTGGCACCGCGCGGAGCAGCGACGCGTCGGCGTGGTACGCGACCTTCACGGAGACCGCCCCGTACGCGTCCGCGTCGGGCGCCGCGACGAGCCGGTCGGCGACCTCGCGCTGGACCATGACGACGTAGCGAGAGATCCCGGGGGCCGTCGCGAGCAGGTCGAGGACGAGCGGCACCGCGACGTTGTACGGCAGGTTCGAGGCCATGCGCCAGTCCCCGGAGCCCAGGAGCGCCGCCCAGTCCGCGCGCATCGCGTCGCCGACCTCCAGCCGGACGCGCCCCTCGGGGAGCCCGGCGAGCACCTCTCCGAGCGCGGGGATGAGGTTCCGGTCGAACTCGAGCGCGAGGACGTCGGCGCCGGCCTCGGCGAGCGCGACGGTGAGCGATCCGAGGCCGGCGCCGACCTCGAGGACGCGGACCCCCGGCGCCGCGCCGACCGACGCCGCGATCGCGCGCGCGAGGTTCGGGTCGACGAGGAAGTTCTGTCCGAGCGCCTTCGTCGGACGGATGCCGTGGCGGTCGGCGAGGTCGCGGATGGCGCGGCGGCCGGACGGCGCGGCGCCGCTCAGGCGCACCCGCTCCAGGCGCCCCACCCGTGCTCGTGGGCGTACTGGATCGCGACCATGATGTTCGCGCGGCCGTTCAACGCGTCGAAGCCGGCGAAGCCGTACGCCGCGGCGCGGTCCGGCCAGTAGTACGCGCTGTGCTGGTAGATGCCGAGATACCCCGATCCCGCACCGGATCGGTACCAGAGTCCGGATTCGCACCGCGCGACCGAGAGCGCCTGCTCCGCGCCTCCGGGAACCGGCCATCGCTCGACCGCGCAGCGGATGAGCGCCTCCGCGCCGGCCTTCGTCTTCCAGTCCTGGTTGCATCCCTCGATCGTCGAGGACGCGCGGAGCCGCGCGGCCTCCTCCTCCGCGGCCTTGCGGGCGGCCTCCTCGGCGGCGCGGCGGGCGGCCTCTTCGGCGGCCTTGCGTTCGGCGATACGCTTCGCGCGCTCGATCGCGACGCGCTTCGCCCGGGACCGCTGGATGCGGTCGATGCGCTCCTGGCGCTCCCGCGCCTCGAGGAGGTCCATGACCATCGAGTTCTCCGTCCCTGCCTCGGCGACCGCCTCGATCGTCCCCGGCGCGCCGGGCGGCAGGAAGAGGTCCACGATGACGACCTCGCCGTCGCCGAGCTCCGCCGAGGGCGAGGGGATCACGACCGCGTCGGCCGGGATGACGATCCGGCTCGCGGCGAGGAGTTCGCCGACGCTGTCCGAGAACGTCGTCACCTGCCGCTGCTCGCCCTCGATGACGAGCACGACGGACTTCTGGGCGACGAGGACGAACGGGGCGACGAGGACCCCGGACAGCAGGAGCGAGAGGTTGCCGATCGCACGTCGGCGGCGGAGCCGCCGGAGCCTGCTCGGTGTCATCCGCGACCCTTCGTCCGTCTCGGCCCGCACGCGACCGTCGTCCGATCCGCGGGGGAGGCGTCCGGGGACCCCCGGGCGTCGTCCGAACCTAGCAAAGGCCTCCCGGGCGCACAAACCCCCGGGAGGGGTCGGACACCCCCCACAGGCACGATCCGAGGGTCCGACAGGCACGACCGCCCGATCTCCCGGGCACGCGCGGACCCCGGTAGGCACACGCCGGGACCGCGGGGGCGGTGCGGCTCAGCCGAGGCGGGGGAAGGCCCGGAAGGCGTTCGCGGCGGTCGCCGCGCGGACCACGCCCGGATCCTCGCCCCGGGACGCCGCGAGCGTGGCCGCGACGTCGAGGACGGCCCGCGGGGCGTTCGGTCGCCCCCGTCGGTCCTGCGGGGACAGGAAGGGGCTGTCGGTCTCCGTGAGGAGCCGGTCGAGCGGCGCGGCGACCGCCGCCTCCCGGAGGTGCCCGTTCTTCGGGTACGTCACGTTCGCCGCGAAGGAGAGGAAGTACCCCCGCTCGGCGCACTCGCGGGCGATCGCCGCATCGCCGCTGAAGCAGTGGAGGACGACCTGCTCGGCGCGCGTCTCGTCGAGGATCCGGAGCAGCCGCGTCCAGGCCTCCCGCACGTGGATCACGAGGGGGATGCCCGCCTCGCGGGCGATCGCGATCTGGACGCGGAACACGCGCTCCTGGACCTCCGCGGGCGATCCGAGGCGGAAGAAGTCGAGACCGCACTCGCCGATCGCGACGGTCCGCGGGTCGGCCGCGAGCTCCTCGAGCGTGCGACCGGCCTCCTCGTCGAACGACGACGCCTCGTTCGGATGGTGCCCCGCGGTCGCGAACACGCCCGGGAAGGACTCCGCGTACTCGAGGCTCCGTCGGCTCGTCGCCGGATCGATCCCGACGCACACGAGGCGGTCGACCCCGGCGTCGCGGGCGTCGACCACGGCCGCCGCCGCGTCGTCGAGGAGGAACAGGTGGCAATGGGTGTCGACGGCGCGGACGTCGTCGTTCACGACTCGAGCCGCGGGAAGAGGGCCTCGCCCTTCGTCGTCACGGTGCCGGGTCGCAGGCCGCCCCAGCGCGCCGCCGCCGGGAGCCGCTGGTCCGGGAGCGGCTCGGCGATCCCGAGCTGCGACCAGAGCGCTGCGGCGGCGCGCGGCATCACCGGGGAGGCGAGGACCGCGAGGACCCGGAGCGCCTCGGCCGAGGTGTAGAGGATCGTGCGGAGCGCTGCGTCGTGGCCGCCCTCCTTCGCGAGCTTCCACGGCGCGGTCTCGACGAGGTAGCGGTTCGCGTGGTCGACGATCTCCCACGCGGCACCGATCGCCTGCGAGAGCTCGACGCGTCCGAGGTGCGCCTCGTAGCGCTCGGCGACGTCGGCGACGCGCGCGGGGAGCCCGCCGTCGGGTCCGTCCGCCGGTTCGGGCACCGCGCCACCGAAGGAGGCGGCGAGCATCGCGAGGACGCGGCTCGCGAGGTTCCCGAGTCCGTTCGCGAGGTCGGCGTTGTGCCGGTCGACCATCGACTCCCACGAGAAGTTCCCGTCCTGACCGAACGCGATCTCGCGGAGGAAGTAGTAGCGGTACGAGTCCACCCCGAAGTGGTCGAGGAGCTCGAACGGGTGGATGCCGGTCGCGTTCGTCTTGCTCATCTTCTGGCCGCCGACGGTGAGGAACCCGTGGGCCCAGACCTGTCGGGGGGGCTCGATGCCCGCGGCCTTCAGCATCGCGGGCCAGTAGACGGCGTGGAACCGGACGATGTCCTTGCCGATCATGTGGACGTCCGCGGGCCAGACCCGGGCGAAGCGATCCGGGTCGTCCGCGTAGCCCGCAGCGGTCGCGTAGTTCGTGAGCGCGTCGAACCAGACGTAGGTCACGTGCTTCGGGTCCCACGGGATCGGGATGCCCCACGTGAAGGACGCCCGCGAGATCGAGAAGTCCTGGAGCCCGCCGCGCAGGAGGGAGAGGATCTCGTTGCGGCGGGCCTCGGGCTGGAGCGCGTGCGGGTCGGACTCGTAGCGCTCGAGGAGCCAGTCCCGGTACGCGGAGAGCCGGAAGAAGTAGTTCTCCTCGCGCATCTGCTCGACCGGTCGGTCGTGGATCGGGCAGTTCCCCTCCCGCAGGTCGCCCTCCACGTAGTACGCCTCGCACGCGACGCAGTAGAGCCCCTCGTACGCGCCGAGGTAGATGTCGTCGCGGCCGTTGTCGCGCACCGCCTGGAGGAGCTTCTGGACCGCCGCGCCGTGCCGGGACTCCGTCGTGCGGATGTAGTCGTCGTTCGCGATGTCGAGGCGCCGCCAGACCTCTCGCCACTTCGGCTCCATGCCGTCGACCCACTCCTTCGGGGTCATCCCGGCGCGCTCCGCCGCACGTTGGAGCTTCAGGCCGTGCTCGTCGGTGCCGGTGAGGTGGAACACCTCCTCGCCGCGGAGCCGATGGAACCGCGCGAGGACGTCGACCGAGACCGCGGTGTACGCGTGCCCGATGTGCGGCACGTCGTTCGGGTAGTAGATCGGCGTCGTGATGTAGAAGACGTCGCGGCCCATGGCGCGCCCATCCTACGGTGGGCGGCTCCGCGCCACGGTCGGTACGCTCGTCGCATGCGCCCGATCCGTGCGGCGATCGTCCCCCTCCTCGTCGCGTCCCTCGCCGTCGCCTGCGGCGGGACGGACGGCGGAGCCGCGGGGCCGGGTGCCGGCGCGGGTGGCATGGACCACGGCGCCATGGACCACGGCGCGGCGGGGGTCGACCGGGCGGCGGGGGGCACGTGTCGCGCCGACGAGGACGGTGTCCTCGCCCTCGTCGCGGAGGGCCTCGCGTTCGACGCGACGTGCCTCGCGGTGCCCGCGGGCGCACCCTTCGCGATCGCGTTCGAGAACCGCGACGGCGCGCCGCACAACGTGACGATCGAGGACGCGTCGGGGCAGCTCGTCTTCGACGGCGCGAACGTCGGCCAGGGGGTCGCCGACTACGAGGTCCCCGCCCTCGGGGCGGGGACGTACCCGTTCCACTGCCACGTCCATCCGGACATGGCGGGCGTCCTCCGCGTCGGCTGACGCGGGCGGGCCGGCGAGCCCGCGCGGCGGCGCCCGCTACGGCGTGACGTCAGCGACGAGCGCCGCGTAGACCTCGGAGGCAGCGAGGTCGCTCCCCTTTGCCGCCGCGGCGGCGGCCTCACGCTTGCGCGCGCCGGCCGCGACGCGGGCGCGGGCGTCCGCGAGGACGGCTGCGCGGTCGCGGGGGGGGGGGGGGGGCGCCCGCGGGACGGCGGAGCCGCGGGGCCGGGTGCCGGCGCGGGTGGC
>JBJTIF010000097.1:0-14834 GCA_046094825.1 Actinomycetota bacterium | reverse complement strand
CGCCGACACCTCGCCGATCACCCGCGACGGCCTCGTCGTCGACCCGACGCGACGCCTCGTGACGCTCGAGGGGGAGGAGGTCGCCCTCACGCCGCTCGAGTTCGACATCCTCCTCGCGCTCGCCCGACGTCCCGGCGCCGTCTTCACGCGGGACCAGCTCATGGATCAGGTCTGGGGCTACCGCGACTACGCCGGCGGCCGCGTCGTCGACTCCCACGTCGCGCGGATCCGCCGCAAGCTCCACGAGGGCGACGACCCGCGCTTCATCCGGACCGTCCACGGCGTGGGGTACGCGTTCCGCGAGGCCCCGTGAGCAAGCGCGACGGCGGCGTCCGTCGCCTCCAGCGGTTCCCGTCGATCCGCGCGAAGCTCGGCTCGATCATCATCGTCGCGGTCGGCGTGACGCTCGGCCTCGTGTACCTGCTCCTGTCGGTGTCGCTCCGCAACGACTTCCGCGAGGTCGACCTCGTGCGGCTCCTGCGGATCGCGCAGGCCGACAGCCGGATCGTCGCGCCGACCCCGCCCCCCGGCGTGTCGTTCGCGCTCCTGCGCGACGGCGTGTTCACGTGGTCCGGGCCCGTGCTCCGCGAGCCCCCGAGGTTCGCGGGCGGCGTCCACGTCGGGACGCTCGAAGACGTCGCGTTCGCCGCGGTCCCGCAGCGCATCGGGGGCATCCCGGACGGCCCCGACGGCATGCTCTACGCGGTGCAGCCGGTTCCCGGGTTCGTGGAGGCGTCGCTGCGGTTCCTCACTCTGTTCTGGACGCAGCTCGCCGTCGCCGGGCTCCTCGGGGCGGGTCTCGCGATCGCCTTCGCCCGCTGGCTCGCCCGCGGAATGACGAGGCCGCTTCGCGAGATGGCGATCGCCGCGAGACGGCTCGAGACCGGGGACTACGCGCAGCGGGTGCGCACCGACTCGCGTGACGAGGTCGGGCAGCTCGCGCAGGCCTTCAACGCGATGGCCGCCGAGCTCGGGGCGATCGAGTCCCTGCGCCGCGATCTCGTCGCGAACGTGTCGCACGAGCTGAAGACGCCGATCTCGGCGCTCCGTGCGCACCTCGAGAACCTCCTCGACGGGGTCGAGCGGCCCGACCCCGCGACGCTCGAGGTGATGCTCGCGCAGTCGGAGCGCCTGGGCCGCCTCGTCGAACAGCTCCTCGATCTCTCGCGGCTCGAGTCGGGCACCGCGGAACTCCTCCGCGAGTCCGTGGACGTCGCGGCGCTCGTCGAGCGCGTCCGGTCCGAGATCGCGGTCGCCCGCGCCGAGGTCGGGCCGGCCGTCGCGGTCGAGCTCGCCGAGGGCCTCCCGACGCTCGAGGCCGACCGCGAACGTCTCCATCAGGTCCTCTTCAACCTCCTCGACAACGCGGTGCGCTACACGCCGCGGGAGGGGCACGTGACGGTGCGCGCGGTCGCGGAGGGGGCGACCCTGCGCCTCGAGGTCGAGGACACAGGTCCCGGGATCCCGCAGGATCAGCGGGCCCGGGTGTTCGAGCGCTTCTACCGGCTCGACCCCTCGCGGTCGCGCGAGGACGGCGGGACCGGGATCGGTCTCGCGATCGCGCGGTCGATCGTCGAGGCGCACGCGGGGCGCATCTGGGTCGATGCCGCCCCCGGCGGTGGCAGCCGCTTCGTCGTGGAGCTGCCGATCGGGGCGGGGGCGGCCGCGGCCACGCGGTAGCCTTCGGACGTGCCGTTCGAGCGGAGGAAGTCCCGGCAGGTCAGCGTCGGCGGGGTGACCGTCGGCGGGGATGCGCCCGTGCGCGTCCAGTCGATGACGACCACGAAGACGGCCGACATCAACGCGACGCTCCAGCAGATCGCCTCGCTCGTCGCGACGGGCTGCGAGATCGTCCGGGTCGCGGTCCCGCACTGGGAGGACGCGGAGGCGCTCACCGCGATCGCCGCGAAGTCGACGATCCCGGTCGTCGCGGACATCCACTTCCAGTGGAAGTACGCGATGGCGGCGCTCGAGGCGGGCATCCAGGGGCTTCGGATCAACCCGGGGAACATCAAGTACCACGACAAGGTCCGCCTCATCGCGCGCGAGGCGAAGGCTCGGGGCGTCCCGATCCGCATCGGCGTGAACGCGGGATCGCTTGAGAAGGAGTTGCTCGACCGGTACGGGGCCCCGACGCCCGAGGCGCTCGTCGAATCCGCCCTGAACGAGGCCCGGATCCTCGAGGACGAGGACTTCACCGACATCAAGATCTCCGTGAAGCACTCCCACGCGGCCACGATGATCGAGGCGTACCGGCTCCTCGCCGCGCGCTGCGACTACCCGCTCCACCTCGGGGTGACCGAAGCGGGACCGATGCCCATGGGCGGCGTGAAGAGCGCGGTCGGGATCGGCACGCTGCTCGCCGAGGGCATCGGTGACACGATCCGCGTCTCGCTCACCGACGACCCCGTCGAGGAGGTGAAGGTCGGGCTCACGATCCTCCAGTCGCTCGGCCTGCGCCGCCGCGGGCTCGACCTCGTGGCGTGTCCCTCGTGCGGACGTGCGGAGGTCGACGTCCTCGGCCTCACGAAGCGGGTGCACGAGGCGATCGAGCGCGAGGGGCTGAAGGTGCCGATCCGCGTCGCGGTCATGGGGTGCGTCGTGAACGGGCCGGGCGAGGCGCGGGAGGCCGACCTCGGGATCGCCGCCGGCAAGGGGCAGGGCTTCCTCATCGTGAAGGGCGAGGTCCGCGACAAGATCCCGGAGGAGCGCTTCGTCGAGGCGCTCCTCGAGGAGGCTCGGAAGATCGCCGCCGAACGCGCCGATGAGGCCGAGGAGGGCGCGACCGTCTAGGTCGCGCTGCCGCCGTCGCGCGCGGGCGCGAGGGCGAGGAAGTTCGCGACGATCCGCGGCCCCTCCGGGGTGAGGATCGATTCCGGGTGGAACTGCAGCCCGAACCGCGGCAGTTCGCGGTGCTCGAGCGCCATGACCGTCCCGTCCTCGGCGCGGGCCGTCACGACGAGGTCCGGCGGCAGGTCGCCCTCGCGCAGCGCGAGCGAGTGGTACCGCGCAGCGGCGAAGGGGCTCGGGACCCCCGCGAGGATCCCGCGGCCCTCGTGGAGGACCGCCGACGCATGGCCGTGGACGGGTTCGGTCCGCACGACCTCGGTGCCGGCCGCGACGCCGAGCGCCTGGTGGCCGAGGCAGACCCCGAGGACCGGTGTCGCGGCCGGCAGGCGTCGGAGGAGGTCGAGGAAGACCCCGGCATCCTCGGGTCGACCCGGGCCGGGGGACAGGAGCACGGCCTCCGGCTCCATCGCGACGAGGTCGGTCGCGGGGAGCGCGTCGCTGCGGACGACGACCGTCTCGCGACCCAGCCGCTCGACGAGCTGCACGAGGTTGTACGTGAAGCTGTCGTAGTGGTCCACGATGAGGAGCACGTCGCGAGGCTACCCGAGCGGGTCCGCGGGGTCCCCGCCGCTATCATCGGCGCACCATGAGGCTCTCGAGCATGTTCGCGCCCACCCTCCGGGAAGATCCGTCCGAGGCGGAGGCCGCCTCCCACCGGCTCCTCCTGCGCGCGGGGTTCATCCGGCAGGTCGCCGCGGGCGTCTACACGACCCTCCCGATGGGACTGCGCACCCTCCGCGCGATCGAGGCGATCGTCCGCGAGGAGATGGACGCGAGCGGCGCCCAGGAGCTCCGACTGCCGATCATCCTTCCGTCGGAGCCGTGGAAGGCGACCGGTCGGTGGGACGCGTACGGCGACCTGCTCTTCAAGCCCGTCGATCGGCACGGGCGCGAGCTCCTCCTCGGTCCGACGCATGAGGAGGCGGTCACGCCGCTCGTCGCCGCGGAGCTGCCCTCGTACCGCGATCTGCCGGTGAACCTCTACCAGATCGAGTGGAAGTACCGGGACGAGTTCCGTCCACGCTTCGGGCTGCTCCGCGGTCGGGAGTTCCTCATGAAGGACGCGTACTCGTTCGACCGCGACGAGGACGGGATGGTCCGTTCCTACGACGTGATGCTCGACGCCTACCGGCGGATCTTCGACCGCTGCGGCCTGCGCTACGTCGTCGTCGACGCCGACCCGGGGACGATCGGCGGTGGCGTGAACCACGAGTTCATGGCGGTCGCGAGTGTCGGGGAGGACCTCTACGTCGCATGCCCGAGCGGCGACTACCTCGCCGACACCGAGGCCGCGACGCCGCGCCGACCCGCCCCCGTCGCGAAGGACGACCTCGCGCCGCTCGTCGAGGTGCCGACGCCCGACGCCGCGACGATCGACGACGTGTGCCGCGTGCTCGGGTGTCGCCCGGAGCAGACGCTCAAGAACCTCCTGTTCCTCGTCGGTGGCGATCGCGTCGTGGCTGCGCTCGTCCCCGGCGACCGCGAGGTGAACGAGGCGAAGGTCGAGCGGCGGTTCTTCCCCGAGCCGGTCCGCCGGTTCGAGGACGCGGACTTCGTGGCGCGCGGCTGGCCGAAGGGCTACGTGGGTCCACAGGGTTTCGGCCCGGAGGTGACGATCCTCGCGGACCCGTCGATCCGTGCGGGGCGCGACTGGATCACGGGCGCGCACGCCGCCGAGCGGCACGTGACCGGCGCGAACGCCGACCGCGACTTCCGCATCGACGAGGACCTCGACCTCATCGGGATCCGCGAGGGCGACCCGTGTCCCACCTGCGGCGAGGCGCTCCGGATCGAACGCTCGATCGTCGTCGGCCACATCTACCAGCTCGGCACGAAGTACTCCGACCCCCTCGGCGCGACGTTCGTCGAGGAGGACGGGACGCAGGTCGCGTACCGGATGGGCTGCTACGGGATCGGGATCTCGCGGATCGTCGCCGCCGCGGTCGAGCAGCACCACGACGAGCAGGGGATGCGCCTGCCGAAGGCGCTCGCACCGTTCGCCGTCTGCGTCGTCATCGCGAACCGCGACGACGAGGCCGTCGTCCGAGAGGCCGAGCGGATCCACGACGAGCTCGCGGCGGCGGGCGTGAAGTTCGCCGACGCGGACCTCATCGGCTACCCCGTGCACGTCGTCGTCGGCAAGCGTGGCGTCGCCGCCGGCACCGTCGACCTGAAGCTCCGCGCGACCGGCGAGCGGAGCACCGCGCCGCTCATCGAGGCGAGCGCCGCCGCGCGCGACCTCCTCGAGGGTGCCCCGTGATGCGGGCGCCCTCCGCGCTCCACGACTTCGCGAAGGTCCGTCCGGGCACGGAGGGGGTCCTGCAGCGGGTCGGTCGCGGGACGTGGGACCTCGTGCTCATCGCCCCCGACGGCACGTGGGTGCGCGAGGTGGTCGCGACCCCAGAGGACGCCGCCGCGATCTGCGCGGCGCTCGGTCTCCGCCTCACCGAGGGCTGGGACGACCCCCGCCTCGGTCGCCGGATGAACGCCCGCGACCACTGGTCGACCCCCGACGGCCAGCGTCGGGCGCGCTAGCGCGCCCGACGCGTCGCACGCACGGCGCCGGGCGCGCTCCCCGCGGGGTCGGGCGTCGGCACGGGCGGTATACTCCTTCCAAAGCAACGCCGATGGTTCCGGGGACGTGGGCTCGCGCCCACGTTCTTTGTTCCGGGGGGAAGCATGGACGTGGAGGCGCTGGTCCGGCCGGTCGTCGAGGCGGCGGGGCTGGAGCTGTGGGAGCTCTCGTACCGGAAGGAGGGAGGTCGGATGATCCTGCGGGTCGCGGTGGATCGCGAAGGCGGCGTGGATGTCGACACCCTCTCGGCGACCTCCGAGCGGGTCTCGCGTCGGCTCGACCTCGAGGGCTTCTCCCCGAAGGCGCCGTACGCGCTCGAGGTGACCTCGCCCGGGCTCGAGCGCGCCCTGCGTGAGCCGCGCCACTACCGGGCCTGCGTCGGCCGGGTCGCGAAGGTGAAGACGGTCGAGCCGATCGACGGCGCCCAGGTCCACGAGGGCCCGATCCTCGCCGCCGACGACGAGTCGGTCACGCTCGCGACGCCCGCCGGCGACCGCGCGATCCCGTACGCGGCGATCGCGTCGGGTCGGACCGTCTTCGCGTGGGGACCGGGGGAGCGTCGATGAACGCCGACATGATCGCGGCGCTCCGCGAACTCGAGCGCGAGAAGGGCATCGCCTTCAGCACGATCCTCGCCGGCCTCGAGGAGGCGATGGCCTCCGCCTACAAGACGTGGTGGAAGCAGCAGCACCCCGACGCCGACGAGGAGACCGTCGGCGTGCGCGCGCAGATCGACCCGACCTCCGGGGCGCTCCGTGTCTGGCTCCAGCAGCTCGAGCTCGTCGAGGTCCCCGCGCCGCGCATCGAGGTCGAGCCGGCCGCCGACGGCGAGGAGCCCGAGGAGCACACGGTGATCGAGACGCGGGTGCTCTCCGAGGAGGAGGTCCGCGTCACCGACGAGTTCAAGGGTCGGATCGGCGCGCAGACCGCGAAGCAGGTCATCTTCCAGAAGCTCCGCGACGCCGAGCGGGACATGACGTACGAGGAGTTCGCCGGTCGCGAGGGTGACGTCGTCACGGGCATCGTCCAGCAGCAGGAGCGCCGCTACACGCTCCTGGACCTCGGCAAGGTCGAGGCGCTGCTCCCGCAGGCCGAGCAGGTCCCGAGCGAGCCGTACCGCCACGGCGAGCGGTTGAAGGCGTTCATCACCGAGGTGCGCAAGGGGACGAAGGGTCCGCAGATCGTCGTGTCGCGTTCGCACCCGGGACTCCTGAAGCGGCTCTTCGAGCTCGAGGTTCCGGAGATCGAGGAGGGCATCGTCGAGATCCGCGCGGTCGCGCGCGAGCCCGGGCACAGGTCGAAGATCGCGGTGTCCTCACGTGAGCCCGCCGTCGATCCCGTCGGCGCGTGTGTCGGCCCGAAGGGTTCGCGCGTGCGCATGGTCGTGAACGAGCTCCGGGGCGAGAAGATCGACGTCATCCCGTGGAACGACGACCCGGCGATCCTCGTCGCGAACGCCCTCCAGCCCGCGAAGGTGAAGGAGGCGCGGATCGACGCGACGTCGCAGACCGCCCTCGTCATCGTGCCCGATTACCAGCTGTCGCTCGCGATCGGTCGCGAGGGCCAGAACGCCCGGCTCGCGGCACGCCTGACGGGCTGGCGCATCGACATCAAGAGCGAGACGCAGTACGCGGACGAACAGCGCGCGCCCCGACCTGCGGCGGCGCCCGTCGCGGACACGGTCGAGGCGCCGGCGGCGACCGCAGCGCCGGCGGGGACCGACGCGCCCGAGGCCGTGCCGAGCCCCGCCGCGGACGCCGCGACGGCCGACGGCGTCGGTGGCGACGGGGCAGCGACGGACTGAACGCGACCCGCGCTCCCGAGCGCACGTGCGTCGGGTGCCGTGAGCGGGCGCCGAAGGGCGCCCTCCTGCGGGTCGTCGCGCGGGCGGATGGGTTGGCGGTCGACGCGACGGGGGAGGGCCGGGGCGCGTACGTCCACCCGTCGGAGGCGTGCCTCGCGGCGGCGATCGAGCGTCGCGCGTTCGCGCGGGCGCTCCGCACGGGTGTGGCTCCCGAGGGAGCCGCTAGGCTAGGGGCCGTCATCCGCGAGCACCTCGCCCGCGAGCGGTCCGGAGCAGGGACGGAGGCACGTTGAGGGTCCACGAACTGGCGAAGGAACTCGGCCTCACGAGCAAGGCGCTCGTGGCCGCGCTCGATGCGATCGGCGTGACCGGGATGAGCGCATCCTCTTCGGTCCCCGACGATGCCGTCTCGCGCCTGCGTGCCTCCGGGGGCAAGGCGACGCCCGGCGCGAAGCTGAAGGCGAAGGCGGCGGAGCCGGCGACGAGCGACCGCCCACGGCGTGCCGTGGCCCCGAAGGCGGCCCCGAAGGCGGCCCCGAAGGCGGCCCCGAAGGCGCCCGCGAAGCCCGCCTCGAAGGCCGCCGCGAAGCCTGCGGCCAAGGCCGCCCCCACCGCGAAGCCCACGACGAAGGGCGCGAAGCCGGCCTCCACGAAGCCTGCGGCGACGCCGTCGGGCGAGGCGCCGCCGCCCGCACCGGCCCCGGAGGCCGCCCCCGCCGTCGCGACGCCCGCCGCCCCCGTCGAACCGGTCGCCGCCGCGCCCGCAGCGCCCGAGCCGGCTCCCGAACCCGCCCCCGAGTCCGCCCCGCGCGGCAACGGATCCGGTCCGGTCCCCGCCGCGCCGCCGCGCTCCATGGCCGTCCTCCGCGTCGCGCGCGGCACGACCGCGCAGCAGCTCGCCGAACGCACCGATCGCTCCGCGGCCGAGGTCGTGAAGCTCCTCTTCGGGCTCGGCGAGATGGTGACCGCGACGCAGTCGCTCTCCGACGAAGCGCTCTCGCTCGTGCTCCCGCAGCTCGGCTACGAGGCGGAGATCGTCTCCGTCGAGGACGAGGCCGCCCTCGCGGCCGCCGCGGAGGAGGACGAGGCGGCGGATCCCGCGCGGCTCCGACCGCGTCCGCCGGTCGTCACCGTCATGGGCCACGTCGACCACGGCAAGACCCTCCTGCTCGACGCGATCCGCAAGACCGACGTCGTCTCCGGGGAGTTCGGCGGCATCACGCAGCACATCGGCGCGTACCAGGTGCGCGTCGGCGGCCGCGAGGTGACCTTCATCGACACCCCGGGCCACGAGGCGTTCACGGCGATGCGCGCCCGCGGGGCGAAGGTCACGGACATCGCGATCCTCGTCGTCGCCGCCGACGACGGGGTGAAGCCGCAGACCGTCGAGGCGCTCGGCCACGCGAAGGCCGCGGGCGTCCCGATCGTCGTCGCCGTGAACAAGGTGGACAAGGAAGACGCCGATCCGATGCGGGTGCGCCAGCAGCTCGTCGAGCAGGGTGTCGTCCCGTCGGAGTGGGGCGGCACGTACGAGTTCGTCGACGTCTCCGCGAAGGAGGGTCGCAACCTCGACTCGCTCCTCGAGACGGTGCTCCTCGTCGCCGACCTCGAAGAGCTCTCGGCGGACCCCGAGGGCATGGCGCGCGGCGCGGTCATCGAGGCGCACCTCGACAAGGGCCGCGGACCGGTCGCGACCGTCCTCGTCCAGCGCGGCACGCTCGAGCCCGGCGACCTCCTCGTCTGCGGCACGACCTGGGCCCGGATCCGCGCGATGCAGGACGAGAACGGCGCCGCGGTGAAGGTCGCCGGGCCGAGTCGCCCGGTGCAGATCCTCGGGTGGGACGCCGTTCCGAACGCGGGCGACGATGTCCGCGAGGTCGCCGATGAACGCGAGGCGCGCCACATCGCCCAGACCCGAGAGGCGCGCACGCGTGCCGCGGAGCTCGTGACCGCGAGCCGCCCGCCGACGCTGGCCGAGCTCATGGAGCGCCGCGCCGCGGAGGTCCCCGAACTGAACCTCATCGTGAAGGCCGACGTCCAGGGATCGCTCGGAGCCCTCGTCGACGCGTTCGCGAAGATCCCGCAGGACGAGGTGCGGATCCGCGTGCTCCTCGACGCCGTCGGCGGCATCACCGAGAGCGACGTCACGCTCGCGATCGCCTCGGGCGCGATCATCATCGGGTTCAACGCGCGACCGGACACGAAGGCCCGCGAGCTCGCCGAGCGCGAGGGGGTCGACATCCGGCTCTACCGGATCATCTACGACGCGATCGATGACATCCGCGCGGCCCTCGGGGGGATGCTCGCCCCCGAGCAGCGCGAGAGCGACCTCGGCCGCGCGGAGGTCCGCGCGCTGTTCCGCGTCCCGCGCCAGGGGGTCATCGCGGGGTGCTACGTCCTCGACGGGACGATCACGCGTGGTGCCCGGGCGCGTGTGGTGCGCGACGGCATCGTGATCTACGACTCGAAGCTCGAGTCCCTCCGGCGGTTCAAGGACGACGTCCGCGAGGTGGCCGCCGGCTACGAGTGCGGGATCGGCGTCGAGAACTTCAACGACCTCAAGGAAGGCGACGTCATCGAGGCCTACGAGGTCCGCGAGGTCGCGCGGCAGCTCTAGGCCGCATGCTCGTCGCCCTGCTCCGTCTCGACCTCCGCATCCCCGGGTGCGGCTCGCTCAAGGAGAAGCGGCACGTGGTGAAGACCCTCACCGCCGGGATCCGGTCCCGGTTCGGCGTCTCGGTCGCCGAGACGGGCGCCCACGACCTGTGGCAGCGGACCGAGATCGGCGTCGCGGTCGTCTCCGGGGAGCTCCACCAGGCGCGGAAGGTCTGCCACGAGGTCGAGCGCTTCGTGGATCGCTTCGCCGAGGTCGAGACGATCGCGAGCGACGTGACCGTGCACCGTCCGGAGGACGGATGACCGAGGGCACGCGTCCGAGCCGCGTCCAGGAGGAGTTCCGTGAGGTCCTCGCGGAGGAGATCCCGAAGCTGAAGGACCCCCGCGTGGGTTTCGTCACGGTGACGGGCGTGCACGTCACCCCCGACCTCCGGCACGCCCGGGTCTCCTACACCGCGATGGGCGATGCACGCGCCCGGCGGGCCACCGCCGCGGGACTGCGGTCCGCGCGCGCACACCTTCGGCAGGTGCTCGGCACCCAGGTCCGGCTGAAGTTCCTCCCCGACATCGAGTTCGAGGAGGACACGACGGAGGAGAGCGCCGGTCGCGTCGAGGAGCTCCTCCGCAGGCTCCGGGAGGAGGAACGCCGTGGATGACACGTTCGCCCGCGCCGCGTCGGCGCTCACCGGGGCCGAGGAGGTCGCGATCGCCTGCCACGTGAACCCCGATCCCGACGCGCTCGGTTCGATGCTCGGGTTGTCGACGTACCTGCGGGAGCGCGGCATCCGCACGGTCTGCTCGTTCCCCAACGACCCCTTCGACCCCCCGCGATGGCTCGAGCTCCTGCCGGGTCGCGAGGCGCTCGTGCCGCCGCGGGAGTTCCCGAAGGAACCCGCGGTGATGGTCACGTGCGACGCCGCCTCGATGGATCGCCTCGCGATGCTCGCGCCGTCTGCCTCGAAGGCGGCGACGCTCGTGTGGATCGACCACCACCGGAGCAACGAAGGGCTCGGCACGATCGCCCTCATCGATCCGGACGCCTCCTCGACCTGCGAGCTGGTCGCCCGGCTGATCGCCGCGATGGGCGGGGGGATGACCGCGGCGACCGCGACCGCGCTCTACGCGGGACTCATGACCGACACCGGGCGCTTCCAGTACGAGGCCGTGCGCCCGGAGACCCTGCGCCTCGCCGCGGAGCTCCGCGCCTTCGACTTCGACCACGCGCGCCTCTCGCAGGCGCTCTACGAGGACAACTCCGCGGCGTACCTGCGCCTGCTCGGCACGGCGCTCCATCGGATGCGGGTGGAGGACGACCTCGCGTGGACGGTCGTGACCCGCGCGGACCTCGACGAGCACGGGGTCGAGGTCGGGGAGACCGACGATCTCATCGACGTCGTCCGCACCGCGCGGGAGGCCGACGTCGCCGCGGTCGTGAAGCAGCAGCGCGACGGTCGCTACAAGGTGAGCCTGCGGTCGCGGGGCGGCCACGACGTCGCCGCCATCGCGAGCGCGTTCGGCGGCGGCGGACACCGCCTCGCCGCGGGGTACACCTCGAAGGGGGACCTCGAGGGGACGATCGCGGCGCTCCGCGCCGCGATCGGCGCCACCCCGTGACCGCCGTCGACGGGGTCGCGCTCGTCGCGAAGCCACCCGGCATCACCTCCCACGACGCCGTCGACGCGGTTCGCCGCGCCCTCGGGACGCGCAAGGTCGGACACGCGGGCACCCTCGACCCCATGGCGAGCGGGCTCCTCGTCATGGGGGTCGGGTCCGCGACGCGGCTCCTGCGGTTCCTCGGCGACCTGCCGAAGACCTACACCGGGCGGATCCGGCTCGGGGTCACGACCGACACGCTCGACGCGGAGGGCGCCGTCGTCGCGACGCACCTCGTCGAGACGTCGACCGAGGCGATCACCGCCGCCGCGTCGCGGCTCGTCGGGGAACGGCTCCAGGCGCCGCCCGCGTACTCCGCCGTGAAGGTCGGTGGTCGCAAGCTCTACGAGGCGGCGCGGGCGGGGGAGACGCTCGAGGCGTCGCCGCGCCCCGTCACGGTCCACGCGTTCACCGTCACCGCGATCGACGGCGACGAGGTCGCGTTCGAGACGACCGTCTCCGGTGGCACGTACGTCCGCGTCCTCGCCGCGGACCTCGGTGCCGACCTCGGGTGCGGCGCGCACCTCGCGGCGCTCGCGCGGACGGCGATCGGCCCGTTCCTGCTCGCCGACGCGTCGCCACCCGATGCGCCGCGCCTCCTTCCGCCGTCGGCCGCGGTCGCGCACCTGCCGTGTGTCGCGGTCGGCGAGGAGGAAGCCCGCGCGGCGAGCAACGGGCGGATCCTCGCCCCGGCCGGCATCGCGGGCCCGTACGCCGTCGTCGACCCGAGCGGCGCGCTCCTCGGCGTCTGGCGCGACGACGGCGCGAAGGCGCGACCCGAGGTCGTCCTCCCGCGGGCCTGAACCGGACGCGGACCGGTCGCGCGGGGTCGCGAGCGGTCGCGAGCGGTCGCGAGCGGTACCCTTGCGCCCCCGTGGAACGCTTCGATCGACTCGCGGATCTGCCGCGCCCCGAGGGAGGGAGCGCCGTCACCATCGGCTTCTTCGACGGCGTCCACCTCGGCCACCGAGCGGTGCTCGACCGCACCGTCGTCCGCGCCCACGAGCTCGGGCTGCCGTCCGTCGCGGTCACGTTCGACCGGCACCCGCGCGAGATCCTCACGCCGGGACGCGAGCCGCGCCTGCTCACGACGGTCGAGACGAAGGCGTCGCTCATCGCCGATCGCGGCATCGACCGGCTCCTCGTCCTGCCCTTCACCGCGGACGTCGCCGCCTGGGAACCCGCGCGGTTCGTCCGGGAGGTCCTCGTCGATGCGCTCGGTGCGCGGAGCGTGAGCGTCGGCGCGAACTTCACGTACGGCAACCGAGCGGCGGGTACGGTCGAGACGCTCCTCGACGAGGGCCCTGCGGCGGGCTTCGCCGCCGAACGCGTCGAGCTCGTCGACCTCGTTGGCCGCCGCGTGTCCTCCTCGTCGATCCGCTCCGCGCTCGCCGAGGGTGACCTCGCGTGGCCGGCCCGAGCCCTCGGTCGGCGCTACGCCGTCGAGGGCATCGTCGTGTCGGGCGCCGGCCGAGGGCACGGGCTCGGCTACCCGACCGCGAACCTCGAGACCTCGCCCCGGCTCCTCCTGCCCGCGAACGGCATCTACGCGGGTCACGCCTCGTGCGACGGCGTCGAGGCGATCGCCGCGGTGAGCGTCGGGACGAACCCGACGTTCGGATCCGAACCGCTCCACGTCGAGGCCTACCTGCTCGACTACGACGGCGACCTCCGTGGTCGGGCGATCCGGGTGGAGTTCTGGGAGCGCCTGCGCGACGAGGCTCGCTTCGACTCCGTCGAGGAGCTCGTCGCCGCGATGGACGTCGACGTCGCGCGCACGCGCGGGATCGTGGGGGCCGCGTGAAGCACGGCCGGCCGAACCGCGTCCACGCCGCGAAGGACGAGACGAAGCACGGGCGGTCCCCGCAGGGGCTGTTCGGGTCCGCGCTCCAGCACGGCGAACGCTCGCCCGGTCCGTTCCTCGTCGGCGTCGTCGTCCTCGTCGGCGTCGCCCTCGCGATCGGCGCGGTGACGGGGAGGTTCGGGCGCGACGCGGATGCGCCCGACATCGTCGTCGCGACCTCCCCGACCGCCTCGCGGACGCCGGAGCCCACGGCGTCGTCGCCGACGGATACCGCCACCCCGACGGTCGCCCCGTCGCCGACGCCCTCGCCGACCCCGTCGGTCGAGCCGTCGCCGACGGACGCGCCCGTCGTCTCGCCGTCGGTCGATCCGTCGGTCACCCCGTCGCCCTCCGGGCCGCGCGGCACGCTCGTGCTCCAGGGCGGAGGTGACGTGAGCCTCGACCCGTCGTTCCTGCCGGTCCTGCGATCGAAGGGCTTCGCCTGGGCATGGTCCGGGCTCGGCGGCATCTTCGGACGCGACGATCTCTCCATCGTGAACCTCGAGTGCCCGGCGACGACGATCGTCGACCCGTCAGGGTCCCCCGCGTTCCGGTGCGCGCCGGATGCGCTCGCGGCGATGCGCTCGGCCGGGATCGACGTCGCGAACCAGGCGAACGAGCACGTCACCGACCAGGGGAGCGCGGGCATGCTCGACTCGATCCGCCGGCTCCGCGCGGCGGGGATCGCCGCGGTCGGTGCCGGCGCGAACGCGGCCTCCGCGATCGCGCCGGCGATCTTCGAGCGCGACGGCTGGACCATCGCGGTCGTCGGTATCGGCCAGGTGACCGCGCAGCCCGCGACGGAGTCGTCGGCGGGCACGGCCGGCCAGGACCTCGCCTCGGCGCTCGCGGGGATCCGTGCCGCCGCCGAGGTCGCCGACGTCGTCGTCGTGACGATCCACTGGGGCGTCGACGGCGACACGCAGCCGCGGTCGGCACAGATCGACCAGGCGAAGCAGATGGTCGCCGCCGGCGCGGACGTGATCTTCGGCCACCACGCGCACCGGCTGCAGCCGCTGCGGATCGTGGACGGCGCGCCGGTGTTCTTCTCGCTCGGCAACCTCGTGTGGGCGGCGTTCAGCGACGGCAGCACGACGACGGGCATCGGCCGCGTCACGATCGCGCCGGACGGCACGATCGACGCGGAGATCGTGCCCGCGCGCATCGCCTCGAGCGCGCACCCCGTCCTCGTCTGACGGCCGATCGGCCCCCGCCGGACCGGCCACCCGTCCGGGCGTCCGACGTCCCCGCGTGCGACGCTCCCCGCATGGCAGGCGCGGGGCTCCGGCGCGGCATCGCCCTCGGCGCGCCCCCGCTCGTCCTCGCGGGCCTCGTCGCCCTCGGGGGGGGCCGGGGGGGGCGGCCCCGCCCGCGCCCCCACCCCGCCCGGCCCCCGGGGGGGCCCCCCGCCCGGTAGCATTCCTTGGAGCGCTCGAACGCGGCGTCCCGCTCTCTCGCCTCGGCGCCGGCCTGGCCGCGCAGCGCGGCGGACG
>JBJTIF010000096.1:0-4337 GCA_046094825.1 Actinomycetota bacterium | reverse complement strand
TCTCGGCGGCCGCCGCGACGACCGGCTCGACCTCGCGGCCGGTGATCGTGCGGACATCGTCGAGGGCGAAGACGTTGCCGGGGTCGGCCATCGCGAGGTCGAGCCGGTCGTCGCGGCGGCCGCCGAGATCGAGCAGATCATCCAGAAGTACGCCGGCATGCGTCGGCAGGCCGACCTCCTCAGCGAGGCGGGCGACGAGGTTATCGACACGGAGACGCGCCTCGACGATGCCGTTGGCATCGACGACGCCCCCGTCGTGCAGCTCGTCCAGGCGATCATGATGCAGGCGACGTCCTCGCGGGCCTCCGACATCCACGTCGAACCCGGGCAGGACGGCGTCCGCGTCCGCTTCCGCGTCGACGGCGTCCTCCACGAGGCGATGCACGTGCCGAAGCAGATGCAGGCGGGCCTCATCTCGCGGCTGAAGGTCATGGCCGACCTCGACATCGCAGAACGGCGTCTCCCGCAGGACGGACGCATCTCGCTGCGGCTCGGGTCGAAGTCCTACGACCTCCGCGTCGCCTCGCTGCCGACCGTCTGGGGCGAGAAGGTCGTCGCGCGCATCCTCGACAAGTCCGACGCGCTCCTCGCGCTCGGCGACCTCGGGCTCCAGGGCAGCGCCTTCGAGCGCTACGAGAAGGCGTTCCGCAAGCCCTACGGCACGATCCTCGTGACGGGGCCGACCGGCTCGGGCAAGTCGACGACGCTCTACGCGACGCTGAACGTCCTGAACGACAAGGAGCGCAACATCTTCACGGTCGAGGACCCGGTCGAGTACCGGCTCCCCGGGGTCAACCAGATCCAGGTGAATCCACGCGCCCGGCTCACGTTCGCCTCGGCCCTCCGCTCGATCCTCCGCGCCGACCCCGACATCGTCCTCATCGGGGAGGTCCGTGACCCCGAGACCGCGCAGATCGCGGTCGAGGCCGCGCTCACCGGCCACCTCGTCCTCACGACCCTCCACACGAACGACGCGCCGTCGTCGGTGACGCGGCTCGTCGAGATGGGGGTCGAGACCTTCCTCGTCGCCTCCGCGCTCGACGCGGTCGTCGCCCAGCGGCTCGCCCGGCGCCTCTGCGATCGGTGCAAGGAGGCCTACGTGCCGAGCGCGGAGGAGCTCCACGAGGCGGGGTTCACCGACGAGATCATGCCGACGACGCCGACGTTCTTCCGGCCCGTCGGGTGCCGCGGCTGCGCGAACACCGGCTACCACGGCCGCATGGGGCTCTACGAGGTCATGCTCATGTCCGAGAAGATCGAGCGGCTCACGGTCGACCGTGCGTCGTCCGACGACATCCGCGCCATGGCGGTCGCCGAGGGCATGGAGGGGCTCCGCGAGGACGGGCTCCGGAAGGCCGCGGCGGGCACGACGTCGCTCACGGAGATCGCACGGGTGGTGAAGTAGTGGCCGCCCCCGACATCCCCGGCCTCCTCACGCAGGCGCTCGATCGGCGATCCTCCGACCTCCACCTCACTGTCGGCGCGCCGCCGACGATCCGCATCGACGGCCGGCTCACGCCGCTCGAGCACCCGCCCCTCGACGACATCGGCCTGAAGGGCGCGATGCACTCCGTCATGGGCATCGACCGCCGCGGCCGCTTCGAGCGCGAGAAGGAGCTCGACTTCGCCTACGACCTCGGCACGCGCGCGCGGTTCCGCGTGAACACGTTCTTCCAGAAGGGGAACATCGGTGCGGTCTTCCGCGCGATCCCGACCGAGATCCCGAGGTTCGAGGACCTCGGCCTGCCGGAGGCGGTGCGCGCGTTCGCGGACATGCCGCGCGGCCTCGTCCTCGTCGTCGGCATCACCGGATCGGGGAAGTCCACGACCCTCGCGAGCCTCCTCGACATCGTGAACCGCACGCGGACCGACCACATCGTGACGGTCGAGGACCCGATCGAGTTCGTCCACTCGCACAAGAGCTGCCTCGTGAACCAGCGCGAGGTCGGCGACGACACGCACTCGTTCTCCGACGCCCTGAAGCACGTGCTCCGGCAGGACCCCGACGTCATCCTCGTCGGCGAGATGCGCGACCTCGAGACGATGAGCACCGCGATCACCGCGGCCGAGACCGGGCACCTCGTCTTCGCGACGCTCCACACGCAGGACGCAGCGCAGACGGTCGACCGGATCATCGACGCGTTCCCCGCGGATCAGCAGGGGCAGATCCGGTCGCAGCTCTCGACGACGCTCCGCGGGGTCATGGCCCAACAGCTCCTGCCGCATGCCTCCGGCACGGGGCGCGTCGTCGCGGCCGAGGTGCTCGTCGTGACTCCCGCGGTCCGCAACCTCATCCGCGAGGGCAAGACCTTCCAGATCCCCTCCGCGATCCAGTCCGGGGGTCGGATGGGTATGCAGACGATGGACCAGTCCCTCGCCACGCTCGTGATGTCGGGCGCGATCACCCAGGAGCGGGCCTTCGATCGCTGCCAGGATGCGCAGGGCCTCGCGCAGCTCCTCGGCGTGCGGCCGCCGACGGCGTACGCCGAAGCCGCCACCACGACGGCGGGGGTGTAGCCGATGCCGCAGACGTTCGCCTACAAGGTCCGCGATCGCAAGGGCAAGATCGTCTCCGGGACGATCGACGGCGAGGATCAGAAGGCCGTCGCGATCCGTCTCCGTGAGATGGGGATGACCCCGATCAATGTCACGAGAGCGAACACCGGGCTGAAGACCGAGATCGTCCTGCGCCCGGGGCACGTCGACGGCAAGGACCTCGCCGTGTTCTGCAGGCAGTTCGCGACGATGGTCGGCGCGGGTCTGCCCGTTCTCCGCGCGATCGGTGCGCTCACGGACCAGACCTCGTCGAAGGAGCTCGCGAAGGTCCTCCGCGCGATCCGCGTCGACGTGGAGGCGGGCGCGTCGCTCACCGAGGCCATGCGCAAGCACCCGAAGACCTTCGGCAACCTCTTCGTCGCGATGATCCGGACCGGGGAGACGACGGGCATGCTCTCCGAGGTCCTCATGCAGATGGCGGATCAGCTCGAGGCCGAGGTCACGCTCCGCGGCAAGGTGAAGTCCGCGATGACGTACCCGATCGCCGTCGTCGGCCTCGTCGTCGTGATCCTCATCGCGATGCTGCTGTTCGTCGTCCCGCAGTTCAAGAGCATCTACGACGAACTGAACGCCGAACTGCCGGCGCCGACGCTCGCGCTCCTCGGGCTCTCCTCGCTCTTCCAGAAGTTCTGGTACGTGTTCGCGATCGCGGTGGCCGGTGCGGTCATCGGGCTCCGTCGGTGGATCAAGACGCCCGACGGTCGCGCCCGGTGGGACGCCCTGAAGATCAGCGTCCCGGTGTTCGGGCCGCTCTTCCACAAGGTCGCGATCGCCCGCTTCTCGACGACCCTCGCGCTCCTCCTTCGGGCGGGCGTGCCGATCCTCACGTCCTTCGACGTCGTCCAGGACACCGTGAACAACGCGGTCATCTCCCGGGCCATCTCGAAGGTGAAGCAGAGCGTCCGGGAGGGCGAGTCGGTGGCGGTCCCCCTGTCCCGGGAGGAGGTCTTCCCGCCCATGCTCGTCCAGATGATGGGGGTGGGGGAGGAGTCGGGGTCGGTCGACCAGATGATGAGCAAGGTGGCCGACTTCTACTCCGACGAGGTCACCGCCTCGGTGGATGCCCTGACCTCGCTCATCGAGCCCGTGCTCGTGGTGGTCATCGGGGTCATCGTCGGCGGAGCGGTGGTTTCGCTGTATCTTCCGATGTTCAACATCATCAAGCTCATCCAGTAGGGCCGGAAGGGAAGTGTCGGAGGGCGGCCCGGGTGGTCGCCCGAAGCGAAAGGACGGAGGCACATGGAAGCACTCCTGGCACGGAGGAAGGACGACCGGGGGTTCACCCTGATCGAGCTCATGGTCGTCGTCCTCATCATCGGGATCCTCATCGCGATCGCGATCCCATCGTTCTTCGGGGCGCGGAAGTCCGCGCAGGACACCGCCGCCGAGGCGAACCTCCGCAACGCGATGACCGCCGCGAAGGTCTACTGGGCCGACAACGGCGGCACGTACGATTCGTTCGACGCGGACATCGGTTTCGACCTCGAGCCGTCGCTCCCGTGGGACGGTCACGGCGACGGGGTCCAGAACGAGATCACGGTCGAGAATGCGCTCGCGGGTGTCCTCGAGCTGCAGCTCATCAGCGAGTCCGGAGCGACGTGCACCGCGCTCGACAACGACGGACCGCTCACCATCGGTTGCGTGGACCCGGCCTAGGTCGGAACCCGAGCAGCGGAGATGACGCGATCGCCCGTGCGGGCGAACGGGAAGCCGGCGTCCGGGCGGCGGGCCGACCGCGGCGTCACCGTGGTGGACGGCATCGTCGCCCGCGGGCGCCACGG
>JBJTIF010000095.1:0-6433 GCA_046094825.1 Actinomycetota bacterium | reverse complement strand
CCGCCGGCACCCCCTGGCGCACCGCCCCCACCGCCCTACGGCCCCGGGGGGCGGGCGGACCCCGGCACCGCCCCCCCGCCGATCTGGGTTCCGGGGCCGGACTCCCGGGCATCCCCGTCGCGATCGCCTGCCCCGACCTGTCAGTCCGGCTCGTGGAGGTCCGGCCGAAGCGGGTGGCCTTCCTCGAGCTGGTGGTCGAGCGCCTCGGGCTCGGCAACGTCGAGGTCACCCAGGGCCGGAGCGAGGACGCTCGGGGCCCCTTCGACCTCTGCTTCGCCCGGGCGTACGCCGCCCCCGAGGAGTCCTGGCGGCAGGCCGAGCCGCTCCTGGCCCCCGGGGGCCACCTCGTGTACTTCGCGGGGGAGCGGACGGCCGTCGAGGTGCCCGGGGCCCGGGTCGAACTCCTCCCGGCCGCGCTTGCAAGCGCGGGACCACTCGCTATCATCCATCGCCAGTGAGCGATCCTCGCGCTAGCGGCGCATCCCCAGCGTCGGCGCGCGGAGGCGCACCCCGGGTGTGTGCCGTCGTCAACCAGAAGGGTGGCGTCGGCAAGAGCACCACGGCGGTCAGCCTCGGCGCGGCGCTCGCCGAGTCCGGGCATCCCGTGCTCGTGATCGACCTCGACCCGCAGGGCAACGCCTCGACGGGGATGGGCATCAAGCACGAGTCGCGAGAGGTCACGATCTACGACGTGCTCGTCTCCGACGCCCCGATCTCCGAGGCCATCGTGCAGACGCCGGTCCCGATGCTCTCGGCGATCCCCTCCACGATCGATCTGGCCGGCGCGGAGATCGAGCTCGTGTCCGCGTTCTCCCGCGAGCAGCGCCTGAAGAAGGCGATCGACTCCCTCGAGCCGGGGCGATTCGAGTTCGTGCTCCTGGACTGCCCGCCCTCGCTCGGGCTCCTCACCGTGAACGCCCTCACGGCCGCGCGTGAGCTCATCGTGCCGATCCAGTGCGAGTACTACGCGCTCGAGGGGCTGAGCCAGCTCCTGCGCAACGTCCAGCTCGTGCAGAGGAACGTGAATCCGGATCTCCGCCTCGCCGGCATCGTCATGACGATGTTCGACCCGCGCACGAAGCTCTCGCAGCAGGTCGTGGACGAGGTGCGGAAGTACTTCGGCGCGCGCGTCTACGACACGATCATCCCGCGCAACGTCCGCCTGTCCGAGGCCCCGGGCTTCGGGATGCCGATCACGGTCTACGACCCGAAGTCGAAGGCGGCCGACTACTACCGCGCCCTCTCGAGGGAACTCGTCGCGAAGCCCGCGAGCAGCGAACCGATGCCGATCGTCGAGATGCCCGTCATCGTCGTGCCGCCGCCTGACGATGCGGCTCCGAAGCAGGCGCCCGTGCGCTCGGAGGAGGAGGAACCCGATCTGCCTCCGCCCCCGGTCCTGCTCGGCGAGGCACCCGAACCTGAAGCCGTACTTGATACTCCGGGTCAGTCAGGAGGCGAACGATGAGCAAGCGTGGCGGACTCGGACGCGGGCTCGGCGCCCTCATCCCGGGCGCCTCCGACCAGCCGAGCGCGCCGCCCGCCCAGGCGGCCGGCGTCCCGCTCGAGATCCCGGTCGGCGACGTCGCGGCGAACCCGCAGCAGCCGCGGACGGTCTTCGAGGAGGAACCGCTCGAGTCGCTCGCCGCCTCGATCCGCGAGGTCGGCGTCCTGCAGCCGATCGTCGTCCGGCGCAAGTCGAGCGGCGGCTACGAGCTCATCGCGGGGGAGCGACGACTCCGCGCCGCGAAGCGCGCGGGCCTCGCGACGATCCCCGCGGTCATCCGCGAGAGCGACGAGAAGGAATCGCTCCGCGAGGCGCTCATCGAGAACATCCACCGCGAGGACCTGAACCCGATCGAACTCGCGGAATCGTTCCACACGTTGCTCGGCGAACTCGAGGTGACGCAGGACGTGCTCGCCGCGCGCCTCGGCATGTCACGGTCACACATCGCGAACACGATCCGCCTCCTGCAGCTCCCCGGCGAGGTGCAGCGGATGCTCACCGACGGACGGCTGCAGGCCGGTCACGCGCGCGCGTTGCTCGCGCTCGGTGACGCCGGCGCGCAGACGTCACTCGCGCTCCGCACCGCGGCCGAAGGGCTGTCGGTGCGCGAGGTCGAGGACGCGGTGCGCGTGTTCATCGATCCGCCGACGCGCGCGACCGGCGCGACGACCGGCGCGACGACGAAACCCGGCGGCGTGCAGGAGGCGACGCGCGACGGTTCGCTCGGCGAACTCGAGGAGATCCTCTCCGAGCAGCTCGCGACGCGCGTCGCGATCCAGATGTCGAAGCAGCGCGGACGCATCCTCATCGACTTCGGATCCGCGGACGATCTCGAACGGATCGTCTCTGAGATCATCGGATCGGGCCCGGGCCTCGCGCCCGAGTAGTCCTCAGGCCTCCGCGCCGAAGAACCGCGCGATCGCGCGCGCGAGTGCTCCCGCGACATCCGAGGTCGATGCGGCATCCTCGGGCACCTCGACGATGACCGCGGGCATCCGCGTCTCGCGCAGGATCGCGACGCCGGACGCGCGCGGCGCGTCGAGGGCGATGCCCGCGGCGGCGAGCCCGTCGCCGATGCACTCCGCGAGCCGCGAGCCGGCGGGGGAGCGCGTCGCGGGCGTGCCCCAGTACGCGGGGCCCGCCGCGCGCACGCCGGGCAGGGACGCCCCGACGATCCGGACCGCGACGTAGGCGCTCGCCTGCGCGTCGTTCGCCCCGTGCGCTCGGTCGCTCACGCCCCTGCCCGGAGCGGCGACCTCGATCGGCCGCGCGCCGAGCGCCCCGAGGGCCGCCGCGAGCGCCGCCGCGAGCGCGGCGGAACCGGACGCGTCGACGCCGCCGACCCCGTCGTCGCCCTCGCCGCTCCCGTCGATCGCGACCGCCGTGCCGCGGAGACCCCCGGCCGCGTCGCGGAGCCCGGCCTCCTCGCGGACGACCGCGCGGCTCGGGCCGGGGACGGAGGGCCGAAGGCCGGCGAGCGCCCGGACGGTGCCGAGGCCGACGATGCCGTCGGCCTCTGCACCGGGGTTCCGCTGGAAGTCGAGGACCGCCGCGTGCGTCCGCGGCCCGAAGATGCCGTCCTCCTTGCCGACGTCGAAGCCCATCTCGTTCAGCCGGTGCTGGAGATCGAGGACGTCGTCGCCGCGCGGGTTCGGCGACCGCAGGTAGAGCGTCCGATCCCCGAGCCGGTAGCCCGCCTCGACGAGGCGGCCCCAGGTGTCGGGACCGACGATGCCGTCCTGCGGCAGCCCGCGCGTCCCCTGGAAGGCTCGCACCGCGGCCTCGGTCGTCGGACCGAACGTGCCGTCGAGTTCGCGCTGCTCGATCCGGTGGTCGAGCGCGAGGAGGCGACGCTGGACGTCGCGCACGCCCTCGCCGGTGTCCCCCGATCGGATCAGCCGCACGCGTTCAGCCCCGCGACCGACGATCAGAGGTGCGCGGCGATCTGCCCGAGGATCTTGTCCTTGCCCTGCGCGCCGACCATCCGCGCCGTCTCCTGGCCGCCCTTGAACAGGATGAGCGTCGGGATCGACATCACGCCGTACTTCTGGGCCGTGTCGCCGTTGAAGTCGATGTTGAGCTTCATCACGTGGAGCTTGTCGCCCTGCTCCGCGGCGATCTCCTCGACGACCGGCGAGACCATGTGGCAGGGGACGCACCAGTCCGCCCAGAAGTCCACGAGCACCGGCGTGTCCGACTGCAGCACCTTCTCGTCGAACTCCTGGGTCGTCACGTCACCGAGCATCGTCATGGTTGCCTCCTGGGAACTCGTCGGGACGCGTCAGTGGCCCTCGGACTCGAGGAACCGCTCCGCGTCGATCGCGGCCTTGCTGCCCTGGCCCGCCGCGGTGATCGCCTGGCGGTAGGTCCGGTCGGTCACGTCGCCCGCGGCGAAGACGCCCGGGACGTTCGTGCGCGTGCTCGGTTCGTCGACGACGAGGTAGCCGCCGTCGAGGTCGAGCTGCCCCTCGAAGAGCGAGGTGTTCGGCGTGTGGCCGATCGCGACGAAGACGCCGTCGGTCTCGAGGACGCGCTCGTTGCCGCCGTCCGTGTCGCGCAGGCGGACGCCGGTGACCGCGGTCTCGCCGAGGACCTCCTCGACGACCGCGTTCCAGATCACGGCGATCTTCGGGTTCGCGAGCACGCGGTCCTGCATGATCTTCGAGGCGCGGAACTCCCCGCGGCGGTGGACGATCGTGACCGTCGAGGCGAACCGCGTGAGGAACGTCGCCTCCTCCATCGCCGTGTCACCACCGCCGACGACCACGAGCCGCCGGTCGCGGAAGAAGAACCCGTCGCACGTCGCGCACGCCGACACGCCGCGCCCGCGGAGCTCCGCCTCACCGGGCACGTCGAGCCACCGCGCGCTCGCGCCGGTCGAGATGATGAGCGTCTTCGCGCGCCAGGACTGCGACCCCGCCTCGACGAGGAACGGCCGCGAGGAGAGATCGACCTTCGTCGCGGTCACGGAGAGGATCTCCGCGTCGAACCGCGCGGCCTGCTTCTCCATCGCGTCCATGAGGTCGGGTCCGAGGATCCCGTCGACGAACCCGGGGTAGTTCTCGACCTCGGTCGTGAGCATGAGCTGCCCACCGGCCTCGAGGCCCTTCAGGACGAGCGGCTTCAGTCCCGCGCGCGCGGTGTAGAGCGCGGCGGTCCAGCCGGCGGGGCCGGAGCCGAGGATGACGACGTCGCGGAGGTCGGACACGGCAGCCATCTTGCCACGAGCAACCGTCGCGACCGCCGCGTTGTTCCCCCGCCGCGGGCCGTGCCCGACCGGGTCAGCCGAGGAGGTCGCGGAGCTCGACCCGCCGGACCTTCCCCGAGATCGTCCGGGGGAGACGCTCGACGAGGACGAGCTCGCGGGGCGCCGCCCAGGGCGGGAGGGTCCCCCGGACGTGCGCCCGGAGGTCCTCGAGCGCGGGCGGCGACCCGCGAGGCACGACGACCGCGACCACCCGCTCGCCCCACTCGGGATCGGGGCGACCGACGACCGCCGCCTCGCCGACCGCCGGGTGCGTGGCGAGGACCCGCTCGACCGCGAGCGGCATGACGGTCTCGCCGCCGGTCGTGATCGCGTCGTCCGCGCGACCGAGGACCTCGAGGCGGCCGTCCGGGCCGATCCGGCCGAGGTCCGAGGTGACGAAGCGCCCCGCGTCGTCGAACGCGGCGGCGGTCGCGTCCGCGTCGCCGCGGTAGCGGCGCAGGAGCGTCGGTCCCCCGACGACGATGCGTCCGTCCGCGCGCACGTCGACGGTGACGTCGGGGAACGCGACGCCGTCGTACACGACCCCGCCGCAGGTCTCGGTCATGACTTAAGTGGGGACGATGCGCGCACCCGCGCCCAGGGCGGCCTCGCGCAGGTGCGCGTCGAGGTCGGCGCCGCCGACGAGCATCGCGTCGAAACGCGCGAGGTCGATCCCCGCCTCGACGAGGCGACGGAGCTGCGTCGGGACGACCGAGACGTAGCGCGCGCGGCTCGCGGCGATCGCGCCGGTGTCGAAGCGCCCGTGCACCTCGACCGCCGCGCCGGTGACCGCGGCGCGCAGGACGACGAGCAGACCGCCGATGTGCGCGAACGGGATCGTGCAGAGCCACGGCGCATCGCCGTCCGCGCCGATCGCGGCGAGCGACCGTTCGACCGCCGCGACGACCGCCGCGCGCGGGAGCTCGACGAGGCGGGGTTCGCCGCCGGTCCCCGACGTCGCGACGACGACGCCGATCGCCTCGGCGACCGCGGGGCCGGCGCGCTCCACGCGACGCAGGCCGTCGGCGTCGAGGACGTGGCTCGGCGCGAGGCGTTCGAGGACGCGGGCGAGCGCGGGCGCGGGGAGGCGTTCGTCCACGGGGAACACCGCCGCGCCGTCTCGCCAGAGGTCGGCGATCGCCTGCGCTGCGGCGTGGCCCTGGGGGAGGGCGACCGCGACGAGGTCGCTCGGCCCTGCCTGGGGGCGTGCCTGCGCGCTCACGTGCGGTAGGCTACCCAACCGTACGAGCGGACGCTCTGGGAGTGATCACTCATGCAGTGGACCCGTTCCGGTGACTACGGCGACATCCGCTACGAGACCGCCGAGGGCATCGCGAAGATCACGATCGACCGCCCGGAGGTGCGCAACGCCTTCCGGCCGCAGACCGTGCGCGAGCTGATCCGCGCCTTCGACGTCGCGCGCGACGATCCGGCGATCGGCGTCGTCGTCCTCACCGGCGAGGGCCCCGACGCGTTCTGCGCGGGCGGCGACCAGAAGATCCGCGGCGAGGCGGGCTACCGCGACGAGGCGCACGGCCTCGAGCGGTTGAACGTGCTCGACCTCCAGGTGCAGATCCGGCGGTTCCCGAAGCCCGTCGTCGCGATGGTCGCGGGCTACGCGATCGGCGGCGGCCACGTCCTCCACATCTGCTGCGACCTCACGATCGCCGCGGACAACGCGA
>JBJTIF010000094.1:0-10252 GCA_046094825.1 Actinomycetota bacterium | reverse complement strand
GCCTCGATGCAGGCCGGGACGACGTTGCGCCCGGCCCGCGCGTCGGCCTGTCGGGCGTCGTGGGCGGGCGCGCCGCGAGCGCGATCGCGGCGGGCGCGAACGGCGGCGACCGCCTCGGCCTGGGCGACCTCGACCCCCGGGTCGATCGCGAACGGCACGAACGCCGCCGGCTCGTCCTCGACGAACGCGTTCACGCCGACGACGACCTTCTCGCCCGCCTCGATCGCGCGCTGCTGCGCGAAGGCGTTGCGTTCGAGTTCCTCGGCGAACCACCCCGACTCGATGCACGCGACCGCACCGCCGCGGCCCGCGATGTCGGCGAGGAGCGCACGGACCTCCCCCTCGATGCGGTCGGTCGCGGCCTCGATCTCGTACGCGCCGCCGAGCGGATCGACGACCGCCGTGAGTCCGGTCTCGAACGCGACGACCTGCTGCGTGCGGAGCGCGAGCTGCGCGGCCTCGGCGGTCGGCACCCCGAGCGCCTCGTCGTACGCGCACACGTGCATCGTCTGGACGCCGCCGATCGCGGCGACCGTCGCCTCGACGGCGGTCCGCACGAGGTTGTTCAGCGGCTGCTGCGCGGTGAGCGAGGAGCCCGCGGTGAAGACGAAGATCCGCAGCTGCTCGGTCCGCGGGTCGGTCGGCCGGTAGCGCTCGCGCACCATCGTCGCCCACACGCGCCGCGCCGCCCGGAACTTCGCGACCTCCTCGACGACGTCGGGCCCCGACGAGAGGAACGTGAAGAGCGACGGCCCGACCGCATCGACCGGCACGCCGCGCGCGACGAGCGCGTCGAGGTACGCGAACCCGTCCGCGAACGTGAACGCGAGCTCCTGGGCGGCGGTCGCGCCCGCCTCGCGGAAGTGGTAGCCGCTCATCGCGAGCGGGGTCCAGCGCGTCGCGTTGCCCGCGCACCACTCCATGACGTCCACGGAGAGCGCGAGCGAGGGCGCCGGCGGGAGGATCTGCGTCCCGCGCGCGACGAACTCCTTCAGGACGTCGTTCTGGATGAAGAGCCCGAAGGCGTCGGGCGCGACCCCGCGCTCGCGCGCGAGCGCCGCGAACCACCCCGCCCACACCGGCCCGATCGCGTTCGCGGTCGTGCGCACCTGCGAGATCTCCTCGAGCGGGATGCCGTCCATGAGGACGCGGACGTCCTCGTACGACGAGAGCGCGACGCCGACGCGACCGACCTCGCCGGCCGCGAGCGGGTCGTCGGCGTCGATCCCCATCTGCGTCGGGAGGTCGAGCGCGACGGAGAACCCGGTGAGCCCCGCCGCGAGCAGCGCGCGGAAGCGCTCGTTCGTCTGCGCGGGCGTCCCGAAGCCGCTGTACTGACCCATGATCCACGGGCCGGGCCGCTCCGTGATCCCGCGCGTGTACGGGAACTCGCCGGGGCGTTCGCTCGGCTTCACGCGGGCTCCCCCGGATCGGCGCCGGCCTCGAGGCGCTCGCGGAGCACGCCCTTCGCGATCTTGCCCGTCGAGGAGTGCGGGAACCGCGCGACGCGGACGAAGTCCTTCGGCTTCTTGTAGCCGGGGAGGCGCTCGCGGCAGGCCGTCGCGAGCGCCTCCCCGGCGGCGTCGCCGGAGTAGACGGCGACGATGCGCTGCCCCCACTCGGGGTCCGCGACGCCGACGACGGCGACCTCCGCGACGCCCGGGAGCGCGGCGAGCACGTTCTCGACCTCGCTCGGGTACACGTTGTAGCCGCCGGTGATGATCATGTCGCCGCGCCGATCCGCGAGGAACAGGTAGCCCTCCGCGTCGATGCGGCCGATGTCGCCGGTGCGGAGCCAGCCGTCGACGACGTGCTTCGTGACGTCGGCGCCCGCCTGGCCGAAGTACCCCTGCATCACGTGGTCGCCGCGCGTCGCGATCTCGCCGAGCTCACCGGTCGCGACCCGCCGACCCCCGTCGTCGACGACCGCGAGCTCGACCGCCGCACACGCGCGGCCCGCCGAGGTGAGGAGGTCCGGTCGATCGGCGAACCCGCGCGCGTGGTCGGCGATGCCGAGCACCGTGACCGGCGGGATCGCCTCGACGAGCCCGTAGAACTGCACGAGGTTCGGGGTGAGCACCTCCGCCGACCGGCGGATCTGGTCGGGCGGCGTCGGCGCGCCCGCGTAGCAGAGGCGCCGGAGCCCGCGGAGCACCGAGGGGTCCATGCCCTCGTGCGCGACCATCCGCGCGACCATCGTCGGGACGAGCACCGTCCCGGTCCCGCCACGCTCGACGACCGCCTCGACGACCGCCGCGGGCTCGAACGCCGGGAGGATGATCTGCCGCACGCCCATCGCGAGGTGCGGGAGGACGAAGAGCCCGCTCGCGTGCGTGATCGGCCCCGCGTGGATCCACGCGTCGTCGGCGGCGGGGTCGCCGGTGATGTCGCTCCGGATGTTGCCCATGCTCGCGATGCGGTTGCGGTGCGTGCGGCGCGCGCCCTTCGGCGCGCCGGTCGTCCCGGACGAGTAGTTCAGCGACACGAGCGTGTCGAGGTCGACGTCCGTCGCGGGCGGCAACGGGGTCGCGTCCGCGATGAGCGACTCGTACGGGAGCCCCGGCCCGTCCCCGCCGATCGCGACCGCGACGTCCATCGCGTCGATCACGGGCGCCGCCGGGTCGGCGAAGGAGGCCCGGTAGAGGATCGCCCGCGCGCCGCAGTCCGCCGCGATGCGCGCCCAGTCCTCGGGCAGGAGCCGGTGGTTGAGCGCCACCCTCACGAGCCCCGCGCGCGCGAGCGCCATGTCGGTCTCGACGTAGGTCGCGGCGTTCGTCTGGAGGTCGAGGACCGCGTCGCCCGGCCGCAACCCGAGGGCTCGCAGCGCACCGGCCAGCCGGGCGACGCGGTCCCCCAACGCACCGAACGTGACCGAACGGGTGTCGTCCTCGAGCGCGATGCGATCGGCGTACCGCGCACACGCGTCGGCGACGATCATCCCGACGTCCACGGTCCCCGCCCTACTCCGGGACGACCGCGACGCCCTCGATCTCGACGAGCGCGCCGTCGTTCCAGAAGTCCGAGACCTCGACGAGCGTCATCGCCGGGAAGATCCTCCCCAACCGCTCGCGCCAGACGCGGCCGATCTCCGGCCGATGCGCGAGGTAGTCCGCGACGTCCTTCACGTAGATGGTCATCTTCACGAGGTGCTCGGGTTCGCCGCCCGATGCGCGGAGCGCGACGCTGAGGTTCGAGAGGACCTTGTCGACCTGGGCGACGATGCCCTCGCCGACGACGGTGCCGGTGCCGTCGAGCGCCGTCTGCCCCGCGAGGTACACCGTGCGTCCGCCGGTCGCGACGACCGCGTGCCCGAAGCCGACGGGCGGCGCGAGCTCGGGCGGATCGACCCTGCGGATCTCCATGAGGGGACTACGATACGCCACCATGGAACCGCGAGGGCTCTCCGACGTCCGCTACGAGGTGACCGACGGCGTCGCGGTCGTCACGATCGATCGACCCGAGCGGATGAACGCGTTCCGCGCGAAGACCGTCGAGGACCTCGTCGCCTGCCTCGAGGCCGCGTGGACGGACACCGCGGTCGGCGCGATCGTCCTCACCGGCGCCGGCGAGCGCGCGTTCTGCGCCGGCGGCGACCAGAAGCAGCGCGCCGAGACCGGCGACTACGGCCCGACCGCGACCGGTCGGATGCCGCTCGACCGGCTCCACCGCCTGCTCCGCGACGTGCCGAAGGTCGTGATCGCCGCCGTGAACGGCGACGCGGTCGGCGGCGGCCACGTCCTCCAGGTGCTCTGCGACCTCTCGATCGCGAGCGCGACCGCGCGCTTCGGCCAGGCCGGTCCGCGCGTCGGGTCGTTCGATGCCGGGTTCGGCACCGGCTACCTCGCGCGCATCGTCGGCGAGAAGCGCGCGCGCGAGCTGTGGTTCCTCTGCGAGCTCCTCGACGCCGAGACCGCGCGCGACTGGGGCCTCGTGAACCGCGTCGTCCCGCCCGCTGAGGTGCTGCCGACCGCGATGGCGTGGGCGAAGCGCGCCGCGTCGCTCTCGCCGACCGCGATCGCGTTCCTGAAGCACGCGTTCAACACCGACACCGAACACCTCGCCGGCACGCAGCGGCTCGCGGACGAGGGCCTCGCGCTCTTCGTCGAGACCGACGAGGCGAAGGAGGGCGGCGCGGCGTTCGGCGAGAAGCGGCCGCCGGACTTCGGGCGGTTCCGCCGCTAGGCGGACGCGCCGCCGCCCCGCAGCCGCCGCACGATCCCCGGCACGCCCCAGCGGTCGATCGCCCGCCCGAGTCCGCCGCCCATCCCGAGTTCGGCCGCGATCTCCTCGTTGCCCGGTGCGCTCCCCTTCCTCGCGAGGACCGCGAGCTGGCGGAGCTCTCCGAGCGAGGCCCAGAGGTAGAACAGGAGCGCGAACGCGACGTAGCCCGCGAAGAGCGCGTCGTCGCGGACGACCGCCGCGATCCCGATGAGCGCGACGAGCGGCGACCAGCGGAGCGCGAGGATGTTGCCCGCGACGAACCCGATCGCGGTGCCGATCGCGAGCGCGGCGAGGACGCCGAGCGGATCGAGCGTGAGGATCGCGCCGTACGTCGGCGCCTCGCCGCGCCCGCCGTGGAACCGGTGCCAGAGCGGGAGCACGTGGCCGATGAGGCCGCCCACCGCGATCGCGATCTCGACCTCGACCCCGTAGCCGAGCGCCCGCGCGACGAGCATCGGGACCGCGACCTTCAGCGCGTCGAGCGTGCCGGTGAGCCCGCCCCAGCGCGTCCCGAGCGTGATCCGCACCGCCGTCCCGCTCGCCGAGGCGATCTCGAACCGGTCGCCGCTCGCGAGGGTCTTCGCGACGCGGGTGACGTCGGTGCCCGGTGCGACGAGCCGACCGACGAAGCGCGCGGAGGAGCACGAGCCGAGGAGGTAGCCGACGAGGCCGGCCGCGACGAGCTCGAGCGTCAGCGGAGTTCCTCGACGAGCGGGGCGATCCACTCCGCCGCCATGCGGAGGAACGCCGGGTCGTCGTTCAGGCTCGGGATCGCGATCGACTCGACGCGGTCGGCGAGGTCCTTCCGGAGGTAGCCGATGTCGAGGAGCGTCTCGTGGTTGTCCGTCACGAACCCGATCGGGCTGAACGCGAGCGCCTTCGCGCCGAGCGTGATCATCCGCTCGGCGGCGACCGCGACGTCGGGCGACGTCCACTCGCCGGGCTGGTTGTTGTGGTTCATCCAGCCGATCGACAGGAGCGGGAACCGCGACGCGAGCCGATCGCGCACGCCCTCGTAGAGCGCCTGGCTCGCGGTGAACCCGGTCTCCCAGCCCTTCGACTTCACCGGCAGGCCGTGGATCGTGAGGATGACGCCGATCTGCGAGGCCGCGTAGCGCTCGAGGAGCGGCGCGATGCCGGCGGCGGTGTGCTCGGCGAGCCGATCGCGGAAGGCCTCCTGCGCATCGAACGCCGGCAGGTACCGCATCTCGGTCGGCCACCCGCCGTCGAGCGCGAGGTTCACCTGCTCGACGGTGACGCCGCTCGTGTACACGGAGTCCACGACCATGAACGGGTAGAGGACGATGCGGTCGTGCCCGCGTTCGCGGATCGTCTCGAGGACGCGCTGCGGGAGGTGCTCGGGCGTGAAGCTGAACGCCTTGAAGACCTCGACCGCGTCACCGAAGCGATCGCGGAGGTGGCGCTCGATGCCCGCGCGCTGCGACTCGAAGATCGCGTTGTGCGGCGAGGTGAACCCGTCCGCGGCCATCCACTCCTTGCGCACCTTCTTCTCCGCGCGGCGCGCGAGGAACGGCACGAGGCGATCGGGGATCGGCGCGAACTTCTGCACGAGGTGCTTGAACGAGAGCTCGTTCCACGACAGGAACGAGTCGTGGTCCTCCGGCTCGCCGTAGCCGGTCACGAGCACCGCGACACGTCCGTCCTGGCCCACGTACCCCTCCCGGGTCCCGTCGCAATCCCGACCGCAACGGTCGGATTTCCCTAGGATACGCGCGACCCGAGGGGGGCCCGCAAGGTGTTCCGCGAACTCGAGGGACGGCTCGACCCGGCCACGCACGGCGCGAAGGCCGTCCATCTCCACGCGCTCATCGAGCACGGCTTCGCGGTGCCGCGCGGCTGGGCGGTGAGCGCGGAGGCGCTCGCCGCGCTCTCGCGAGGCGAGCGCCTCCCCACCCCCGACCTCGATCCCGACCGCTCGTACGCCGTGCGCTCCTCGGCGACCGTCGAGGACGGCGACCTCCGGTCCTTCGCGGGGCAGTTCTCGACCCTCCTCGACATCCCCGGCACGCCACAGGCGATCGCCGACGCGCTCCGCGCGGTCGCGGCGTCCGCCGGCGAGGAGGGCGTCGCCGCGTACGCGCGCGACGCGGGCCTCGACCCCGCCGACATCCGCATGGCCGCGATCGTCCAGGACCAGGTCGCCGCGGTCGCCTCCGGCATCGCGTTCAGCAGGAACCCCGTCACGGGGTTCGAGGAGGTCGTCATCGAGGCCGTCGCCGGCGCGGGCGAGGCGCTCGCCGGCCACGGTGCGACGCCGTCGCGGTGGATCGATCGCTACGGGACGCTCACGCTGCGACCGGGCGACGCAGACGACGCGATGCCCGCACCGATCGACGATGACCTCGCGCTCGCGATCGGCAGGGACGTCCGTCGCATCGCCGCACTCGCGGGCGCGCCGGTCGACGTCGAGTGGGCCTACGACGGCGAGCGCGTGTGGTGGCTGCAGTACCGGCCGGTCACCGGGCTCGGCGACCTCCCCGTGTACTCGAACCGCATCTCGCGCGAGGTCTTCCCGGGGATGATCCGACCCTTCGTCTGGACGCTGAACACCCACTTCGTGAACCGCGCGTGGCACCGGCTCATCACGCGCGCGATCGGTCGCAACGCCATCGACCCGGACACGCTCGCGCGGCCCTTCGGGTTCCGCGCGTACTTCGACATGTCGGTGTTCGGCGAGGTGTTCGCGTCGTTCGGGATGCCCCGGCAGTCGATCGAGATGCTGCTCGGCCTGCCGACCGGGGAGGACCGTCCGAAGATGCGACCGCCGATGCGCGCGCTCGCGAAGTTCCCCCGGCTCCTCGCGCTCGTCGGGACGTTCCTGCGCTTCCCCCGCACCGTGCCGGGCGCGCTCGCGCGGCTCGACCGCCGGATCGCTGCGGTCGCGGACGGTGACCCCGCCGATCTCGACGACGCCGCGCTCGTCGCGCGGCTCGACGCGCAGTCCGCGGTCCTCGAGGGCTACGCCTGGCTGAACATCCTCGGACCGTTCGCGCAGATCGGCTGGACGAACGCCCTGCGGCGGTCGCTCACCCGCGCGGGGGTCGACGGCGCCCTCGCGTCGACCGCCGGGGCCGAGGATCCGACCCGCCTCGCGGTCGACCCGACCGTCGCGCTCCGCGGGCTCGCGGCGCTCGTCGACGACCTCGGCGACGGGGCGCGCGGAGTTGCTCGCGCGCATCGGCCCGACGCGATCGACGATCCCCGGTGGACCGCGGCGTGGACGGGCTTCCTCGAGCGCTTCGGACACCTGAGCGAGAAGCCGAACGACTGCTCGACCCCCTCGTGGCGCGAGGAACCCGACATCCCGGTCGCGCTCCTCCTCGGGCTCGCTCCGGAAGCCTCGACGTCCGCACCGGCCGCGGCGATCCCGCCGAAGGCGCGGCGCGCCTGGCGGCGCGCCGCCCGCGCCCGCGTGCAGCGCGAGACGATCGGATTCGGCTACGCGCGCGCGTACGCGAGGTTCCGTCCCGTCGTCCTCGCCCTCGGCGACCGCCTCGTCGCCCGCGGCGCGCTCGCGACGCGCGACGACGTGTTCTTCCTCGAGGTCGAGGAGCTCCGCGGCGTCGCGCGGGGGGAACCGATCGACGCGCGGACGACCGCGGCGGACCGCCGCGCCGCGTTCGAGGGTCTGCGCGACGTCGAGATGCCCGAGACGATCGTCGGCGACGACTTCGTGCCGCGCCGACCCGACGACGCCGCGGAGATCCTCCGCGGCGTCGGCACGTCTCCGGGCCGCCGCGTCGGCAGCGTCCGCGTCGTGCGGACGCTGCGGGAGGGGTCGGCGCTGCAGGAGGGGGAGGTCCTCGTGCTCCCCGCCTCCGACGTCACGTGGACGCCGCTCT
Source organism: Actinomycetota bacterium (assembly GCA_046094825.1). Classification (GTDB taxonomy): domain Bacteria; phylum Actinomycetota; class UBA4738; order UBA4738; family HRBIN12; genus JBJTIF01. The sequence continues at coordinate 2,168 of JBJTIF010000094.1, read as the reverse complement.
TCTCGCGCGCGCTCGCGGTCGTGACGGAATCCGGCGGGATGCTCGCCCACGCCTCGATCGTCGCGCGCGAGCTCGGGATCCCCTGCGTCGCCTCCGCGCCGGGCGCGACCCGCCTCACCGACGGCACGCGCGTCCTCGTGGACGGGTTCGCCGGCGAGGTCGTCGTCGACCCGGCCTCGCCCGCGTCCTGACGCCGACCGGAGGTCGCCTGAGGCACGGCGGGGGGAGCCTCCGCGCCCGTGTCAGGCCCCGTCCGTACGATGCACCCCTATGAGCGATCTCCTCCTCATCCTGCTGGTCGTCGCCGTGGCCGGTCTCACGGTGGTCGTCCTCCTCCGCCTGCGCCCGTCGACGCCGCTCCCCGCCGACCCCGTCGCGAGCCCCGAGCAGCAGCAGCTCGTCGCGCAGGTCGCCGCGCTCCGCGGCCTCGTCGAGGGCATCCAGACGCAGACCGCGTCCGACCGCCAGACGATCGAACGCGCGCTCGGCGAAGGCGCCCGCGGCACGCAGCAGCTCGTCCAGCAGGTCGCCGAGCGCCTCGTGAAGATCGACACCGCGCAGGCGGCGATCGGGTCGCTCCAGTCGCAGGTCACCGACCTCGTGACGATCCTCGGCAACAACCAGGCGCGTGGCGCCTTCGGCGAAGCGACGCTCGAGGCGATCGTCCAGGACATCCTGCCGCCGAACATGTTCGAGTTCCAGGCGACGCTGTCGACCGGCACGCGCGTCGACTGCCTCATCCGGATGCCCGACGGCGGCGACCTCGGCGTGGACTCGAAGTTCCCGCTCGAGGGCTACCGGGCGTTCCTCGCCGCCTCCGACGACGCCGGCCGCGCGGTCGCCGTCCGCGACTTCTCGCAGTCGGTCCGCAAGCACGTGGACGACATCGCCGCGAAGTACGTCATCCCGCCGGAGACCCGCGAGATCGCGCTCATGTTCATCCCCGCCGAGTCGATCTACCTCGCGATCCATACGGACTTCGACGAGCTCCGCTCGTACGCGCACCGCAAGCGCATCTACCTCGCGAGCCCGAACACCCTCCACGGGTGGCTCACGAGCCTGCGCTCGGTCTACATCAACACGCAGCTCGCCGAGCAGGCGGCGCTCATCCGCGACGAGGTGCGCCGCATCGTCGACGACGTCGGACGCCTCGACGACCGCGTCGACAGCCTCGAGCGCCACTTCGACCAGGCGCAGCGCGACATCAAGGACATCCGCACCTCGGCGAACAAGGTCGTGAAGCGCGGCGAACGCATCAGCTCGGCCGAGCTCGCGACGCCCGACGGCACCGCGGGCGAGATCCTCCCCGGCGACGACGCCTAGGGCGTCACGCCGAAGCGCACGCGGCCTGGCCCCGACGAGCCGTCCCGCCGCGCCGCCGAGGGTTCGGCGCTGAGATCCCCCTTGCCGGTCTGCGGCTTCCGCGACCCCGCCCGGTACGGCTCGGGCCACCACACGCCCGGACCGCTGTACCCCTGCTCGGCCGCCGCGTGGAGCGTCCACGCCGGGTCGTAGAGGTGCGGCCGACCGATCGCGCAGAGGTCGGCGCGTCCCGCGAGCAGGATCGAGTTCACGTCGTCGTACGACGAGATCGCGCCCACGGCCATCGTCGCGATGCCGACGTCGTTGCGGATCCGGTCGGCGTACGGGGTCTGGAACGACCTCCCGTACTTCGGCCGCGCCTCCGGCGTCGTCTGCCCCGTCGAGACGTCCACGAGGTCGCACCCGCGCTCGGCGAGCATCCGCGTGAACGCCACCGCATCCTCGACGTCGAACCCGTCCTCGACCCAGTCGGTCGCGCTGATCCGCACCGACATCGGCCGATCCGAAGGCCACACCGCCCGTATCGCCTCGAACACCTCGAGCGGCCACTTCGCCCGCCCCTCGAGCGATCCGCCGTACTCGTCCGTGCGCCGGTTCGACACCGGTGTCAGGAACGACGACAGCAGGTACCCGTGCGCCATGTGGAGCTCGAGCAGGTCGAACCCCGCCGCGGCCGCGAGCGACGCCGACCGCACGAACGCCTCGGTCTCGCGGTCCATGTCCTCGCGCGTCATCTCGCGCGGCACCTGGTTCGCCGCCGAGTACGGGACGGCCGAGGGCCCGATGAGCGGCCAGTTGCCCGACGGCAGCGGCTCGTCGATCCCCTCCCACATGAGCTTCGTCGA
>JBJTIF010000093.1:0-3969 GCA_046094825.1 Actinomycetota bacterium | reverse complement strand
GTACGACAGCAGCGGCCCGCCCAACGGCGGCGGGGGGGGGGGGGGGGGGGGCCCGGCCGCCCCCCCCCCCCCCCCCCCCCCCCCCCCCCCCCCCCCCCCGCGCGCCCCCCCCCCCCCCCCCCCCCCCCCCCACCCCCCCCGCGGCCGCCCCCCCCCCCCCCCCCCACGTCCGCCTCGGCCACCTCCACCGTCGGGCGCGTCACGGCGAGCCCGCGGTAGCGCTCGGGTTCGAGCGTGACCCGCGGCCGCACGTGGACCTCCGCGGTGAAGCGGAGCGGAGCCGAGATGTCGACGGCGTCGAGTTCGATCTCGGGGTCGGCGATCGGGGCGAGGTCGTGCTCGCGGAGCGCCTGTCGGTAGTACGTCGGGACGACGTCCTCGACGAACTCCGCCACCACGGCGTCGCGGCCGATCTGCGCGTCGATGATCTGCTTCGGGACCTTGCCCTTGCGGAACCCGGGCACGCGGACCTGTTCGGCGATGCGCCGGTACGTCCCGTCGAGCTCCGCCCGGAACTCGTCCGGGGCGACCTCGATCGTGAGCTTCACGCGGTGGGCGCCGGTCGTCTCGAGGGTCGTCTGCACGACGGCGAGCGTATCGGAAACCCCGGACAGCGCTGGGCGCGCCGGCCCGTGCCGGATGCGCCGTGGACGTCGGGACCCCCTCAGGAGCCCGACGCGTCCCTCGCGACCGAAGAGCCACGCCGGACACGGGCCGGCAGCGACCGCCCGAGCGCCGCGACGACGTCGTCGTGCGTGACCCGGCGACGCCGGAAGTTCCGCAACGCGAAGCGATCGCAGGTCGTCTCCGCGGCGTTGCCGCGCCCGGTGCGGTCCCAGAGGTACACGTGCATGTACTCGTGGAGGTAGAGGAACCGCACGACCTCGCGCGGCGACGTGAACGTGACGCCCTCCGTGAGCGGGATGAAGCGCAGGGCGGGGCCGGGACGACGCACCGCGCCGACCGCGATGACCTCCCCGAACGGGTGGAACGGCTCCGGTACCTGGATCGCCATCGTGCGGTCCTCGAGGAGCGTGAGCGCCGCGAGCCCCGGGCGGTGACGGTAGCGGAGCGGCTTCACCGTCACGACGTAGCCCTCGGCCTCGGGGAACCCCGCGAGCCAGCGTCGCACCTCGCCGTCGGAGACGCCGTCGAGCCGGGAGACGAGCCGCATGGGGACGGCACGGTACCCCGACCGACACACCGCATCCGCGGCGCCGCCTCCACGGTCGGGGCGGGCGGATTCGAACCGCCGGCCTCCTGCTCCCAAAGCAGGCGCGCTGACCAGGCTGCGCTACGCCCCGTGGACCCGATGGTAGCCCCGGTGGGGGTCGGGATCCTCGCGGGCACCTCGGACGCGCTCGCGGCGGCGCCCCTCACAGGTGGAACGTGCCCTCCCCGACCGGACGGACGCCCCCGGACACGCGGACCCGGCCCGGGTCGGTCGCGTCGACGCAGAGCTCGGAGGGTCGCCCGAGGTGCGCGCCCTGATGGACGAGGATCCGCTCGGCGACCCCGCGCCGCGCGAGGTACGCGCCGAGCGGCCCCGCCGCCGACCCCGTCGCCGCGTCCTCCGACACGGCACCGAACCCGACGTACCGCGCCTCGACCTCGGCGACGCCGTCGGCGCCGCGACCGGCGACCGCGAACGCGTAGAGCTCCTCGGCACGGGCGGCCTGGCACGTCGCCTCGACGAGCCGCGCGTCCGGCGTGATCGCCGCGATCGCCTCCGGGTCGACGAGCGGGACGAGGAGCGGCGCGTGGCCGGTCGAGACGACCTGCGGCGGGTACGCGACGTGGAGCGGCGTCGCCGGAAGGCCGAGCGCCGCGGCGATCGCCTCGCGGTCGGCGACCTCCGCACCGACGATCGTCGGCGGCTGCGTCATCGCGGCCGTCCCGCCCGCGAGATCGACGTCGACCGGGACCTCTCCCGCAGCGGCGACCTGGGTCGCGACCGCGGCGATGCGGCCCATCGACGCGAGGACGAACGCCGTCCCGAGCGTCGGGTGGCCGGCGAAGGGGATCTCGCGATCGGGCATGAAGATGCGGACCGCGTAGCGATCACCGGAGGCGTCGGTCACGAACGTCGACTCGGAGAACCCGATCTCGGCCGCGAGCGCCTGCATCGTCCCGGGGTCGAGGCCGGTCGCATCGGGCACGACGCACAGCGGGTTGCCCGAGAACGGGGCGGACGCGAACACGTCGACGAGCCGGAAGCCGATCTCCACGCCCGCAAGCATCCCACGGTGCTACGCTCGCCTCTCCGCGGGCGTAGCTCAATGGCAGAGTTCCAGCCTTCCAAGCTGGCTATGCGGGTTCGATTCCCGTCGCCCGCTCGAGATCAGGTGTCGAGCCGGAAGTCCAGGTCCGCCGACACGTCGGCGACGTCCATCTGCGCCTTCTGGAGACGCCCGCTGTAGTCCCAGTTCATCGCCTGCCAGCGGGTGAACTGATCGAGGACCCACACCCCGGACTGGCGCGATCCGTTGCCGCTGCGGCCGTTGCCGCCGAACGGCAGGTGCGCCTCCGCGCCGGACGTGGAGTTGTTCACCGAGACCATCCCGGCGGAGATCCCCTCGCGGAAGCGGAAGACCGCGAGCGGGTCGCTCGTGTAGATCGCGGAGGAGAGCCCGTACCCCGGCGCGTTCGCGAGCGCGATCGCCTCGTCGAGGTCGTCGAAGGTCGCGACGCCCACGATCGGGCCGAACGTCTCCTGCGCGGCGAGGTCGTCGTCCGGACGGACGCCGTCGACGATCGTCGGGTGCACGTAGAGGCCGCGCGCAGGATCGCCGACGAACCCCGCGCGGGGGACCGCGGCCGTGATGCGGCCGACGCCCGTCGACCCCGACACCGAGTGGTGCGACCGCACGAGGTCGAGCCAGCTCTCGAAGCGCTCGCAGAACCGCGCGTTGATCATCGGCCCGTAGAGGACGTCCTCCGTCGGGTCGCCGATCGGCGCCGACTCGACCGCGGCGGTGAACCGCCGCAGGAAGTCGTCGTGGACCGAGCGGTGGACGAGCACCGTCCCGAGCGACGTGCAGCGCTGCCCCGCCGTCCCGAACCCGCTGAACAGGGCGCCCTCCGCAGCGAGGTCGAGGTCGGCGTCCGGCATGACGACGAGCGGGTTCTTGCCCCCGAGCTCGAGGCAGGGCGTCTGGAGGTGCCGACCGCAGAGTTCGCCGATCCGGCGACCGACCTCCGTCGAGCCCGTGAAGCCCACCTTGTCGACGAGGCCGTCCCCGAGCGCGGCCTCGAGGCCGGCGGCGGTCTGCGCGCCGTCGGTCAGGACGGTGTGGAAGACCCCCTCCGGGACGCCCGCGTGGAGGACGAGCTGCGAGAACGCCTCCGCGATCGCGGGTGTGTACTCGGCCGGCTTCCACACGACCGCGTCGCCGCAGACGAGGGCGGGGACGAGGTACCACGACGGCACGGCGACGGGGAAGTTCCCGGCGGTCACGATCGCCGCGACGCCGACCGGGACCCGGAACGTGAAGAGCTGCTTGTCGGGGAGCTCGGAGGGGACCGTCATCCCGTAGAGGCGCCGGCCCTCGGAGAGGAAGAAGTTGCACGTGTCGACGACCTCCTGCACCTCGCCGCGGGCCTCGCGGATCGGTTTGCCGATCTCCCGCGTGATGAGCCGAGCGAGGGCCTCGGCGTTGGCTTCGACGAGCCGACCGAGCTGCTGGACGACGCGACCGCGGATCGGGGCGGGCACCGCCGCCCAGCGGGGCTGGGCGGCGCGGGCGGCGCGGGCGGCCTCGACGAACGTCGCGGCGTCGCCGAGGCGCGCGGTCGCGACGACCTCGTCGAGGTGGGCGGGGTTGCGGATCTCGAGCGTGCCGCCGGGCGCGCCGGGCCCCGCGCGCCCCGCCATGCGATATGCGCCCTCGGGGGGGAGGGGGCGGCTGGTCGATCCACGGGCCCGGACCCCCGGCCCGACACCCGGGAGCGGGCGCCCGGTCCGGCGGG
>JBJTIF010000092.1:0-26629 GCA_046094825.1 Actinomycetota bacterium | reverse complement strand
CGGGCGACGCCGAGCGGAGCGAGGCCGACATCCTGCGGCCGCACGCGCCTCGGGGATCGTCGCGAGGAGGTCCCAGAGGAAGCGCGCGTCGAGCCGGCGCCAGGCGAGCCGCGTCGCGCGGTCGTGGAGCTCCGCGGCGGGGAGGCGGTCGAGGTCGTCCCGGTGGTGCGTCACGGGCGCAGCGTAGCGCGTCGGGGCCCGCCCGGGTGCCCCGGTAGGATGCGCGCCGTGGGCACCGACCGACTCGTGATCCATGGGGCCCGGGAGCACAACCTCCGCGACGTCACCCTCGACCTGCCGCGCGACCGTCTCATCGTGTTCACCGGGCTCTCCGGGTCCGGGAAGTCCTCGCTCGCGTTCGACACGATCTACGCCGAGGGCCAGCGCCGCTACGTCGAGTCGCTCTCCGCGTACGCCCGGCAGTTCCTCGGGCAGATGGAGAAGCCCGACGTCGACTTCATCGAGGGGCTCTCGCCCGCGATCTCGATCGACCAGAAGTCGACGTCACGCAACCCGCGATCCACGGTCGGGACGATCACGGAGATCCAGGACTACCTCCGCGTCCTCTTCGCGCGGATCGGCCGACAGCACTGCACCCGGTGCGGTCGGCCGATCGGTCGCCAGACGCCCGATCAGATCGTCGACCGCGTCCTCGAGCTGCCCGCGGGGACGAAGTTCCAGGTCCTCGCGCCGGTCGTGAAGGGCCGCAAGGGCGAGTTCGAGAAGCTCCTCGGCGACCTCGCGCGGCAGGGCTTCCCTCGGGCGCGCATCGACGGTGAGGTTCGGGACCTCGGCGAGCCGATCCGGCTCCCGAAGACCTTCAAGCACACGATCGAGGTCGTCGTCGACCGGCTCGTCGCGAAGCCCGACGGCCGCCGCCGGCTCGCGGATTCGATCGAGCAGGCGCTCCGACTCGCTGACGGCGAGGTCGCGATCGCGATCGCCGGCGCCGACGGCGAGGAACGGACCACGGTGTACTCCGAGCACCTCGCGTGCACCGCCTGCGGCCTCTCGTTCGACGAGCCCGCGCCGCGCAACTTCTCGTTCAACTCGCCGTACGGCGCCTGCCCGACCTGCGACGGGCTCGGCACGCGGCTCGAGGTCGACCCCGAGCTCGTGGTGCCCGATCCCGACCTCTCGCTCGCCGAGGGTGCGATCGCGCCGTGGTCGGGCGGTCGGCTCGAGTACTGGGACCGCGTCCTCGAGGCCGTGGCCGAGGCGCACGGCTTCTCCGTCGACACGCCCTGGCGCCGGCTCACGAAGACCGCACGCGAGGTCGTGCTCCACGGCTCCGACGAGTCGGTCCACGTCCGCTACAAGAACCGCTACGGGCGCCTGCGCTCGTACCACACGACCTTCGAGGGGGTCCTCGAGAACGTCGAGCGCCGCCACTCGGAGACCGACTCCGACGCCCAACGCGACCGGCTCGCGCAGTTCATGCGCGAGGTGCCCTGCAGCGCCTGCCGCGGTGCCCGCCTGAAGCCCGAGTCGCTCGCGGTGACCGTCGGCGGTCGGTCGGTGGCCGAGGTCGCCGACCTGCCGATCCGCGACGCGCTCGCGTACGTCGACGGGCTCGCGCTCGATGACCGCGAGCGCACGATCGCCGAGCGGCTCCTCCGCGAGATCCGTGCCCGGCTGGGGTTCCTCGTCGACGTCGGCCTCGACTACCTCACCCTCGGTCGCGCGTCCGGGACGCTCGCCGGCGGCGAGGCGCAGCGGATCCGGCTCGCGACGCAGATCGGCTCGGGCCTCGTCGGGGTGCTCTACATCCTCGACGAACCCTCGATCGGGCTGCACCAGCGCGACAACGAGCGGCTCATCGAGACGCTCCTGCGGCTGCGCGACCTCGGCAACACGCTCATCGTCGTCGAGCACGACGAGGCGACGATCCGTGCGGCCGATCACGTCGTCGACATCGGCCCGGCGGCGGGGGAGCACGGGGGCCGCGTCGTGTACTCGGGGGACCTCGCGGGGCTCCTGCGATCGGAGGAGTCCATCACTGGCGCGTACCTCTCGGGTCGACGCACGATCGCGACGCCCGACGTGCGCCGACCTCCCGCCGATCGCTGGCTCGTGCTCGAGGGGGCCGCGGAACACAACCTCCGCGACGTGACCCTCGAGGTCCCCCTCGGGCTGTTCGTCTGCGTCACCGGGGTGAGCGGGTCGGGCAAGTCGACGCTCGTCCAGGACGTCCTGCTCCGCGCCCTCCTCCAACGCATCGCGAACGGTCGCGCGCTCCCGGGCAAGCACCGGCGCATCCGCGGGTGGGAGACGATCGACAAGGTCATCGACATCGACCAGTCGCCGATCGGCCGCACGCCGCGCTCGAATCCCGCGACGTACACGGGGGTCTTCGATCACGTGCGGACGCTGTTCAGCCAGACGCCGGAGGCGCGCGTCCGCGGGTACCTCCCGGGGCGGTTCTCCTTCAACGTCCGCGGGGGTCGCTGCGAGCACTGCGCCGGCGACGGGCAGATCAAGATCGAGATGTACTTCCTCCCCGACGTCTACGTCACGTGCGAGGTCTGCAAGGGGCACCGGTACAACCGCGAGACGCTCGAGGTCCGGTACAAGGGCCGTACGATCGCCGACGTCCTCGAGATGTCCGTCGACGAGGCGCTCGCCTTCTTCGAGCACATCCCCGTCATCACGCGGCATCTCCAGACGCTCTCCGACGTGGGCCTCGGCTACGTGAAGCTCGGCCAGCCGGCTCCGACGCTGTCCGGCGGCGAGGCGCAGCGGATCAAGCTCTCCGCCGAACTCCAGAAGCGCGCCACGGGGAACACGATCTACGTCCTCGACGAGCCGACGACCGGCCTGCACTTCGAGGACGTCCGGAAGCTCCTCGGGGTCCTCCAGCGGCTCGTCGCGACCGGCAACACCGTCCTCGTCATCGAGCACAACCTCGACGTCATCAAGTCCGCCGACTGGGTCATCGACCTGGGTCCCGAGGGCGGGGTCGGGGGTGGTGCCGTCGTCGCCGTCGGGCCACCCGAGGACGTCGCCCGGGTCGCCGGATCGCACACCGGGCGCTTCCTCGCGGAGGTGCTCGGGACGGGAACCCCCGCCCCGACGTCCGCGGCACCCCGGCGGTCGCGCCGACGCGCCGACGCGTGATCCTCACCCGCGCGGCGTCGGACCCTTGCTAGCATCCTCTCCATCGTGAGCCGCAGGTCCCTCGTCCTCGTCGTCGCCCTCCTCCTCGGCGCGACCGCGTGCGGGCGTGCGGAGAGCGCACAGATCGATCTCGGCTCTGGACGTCGCTTCGTCGCGGAGGTGGTCGACCCCCTGAACGACGCCGGGCGATTCCCCGCCGTCGTCGTGACCTCCGACGGGCGTCCGCTCGTGGCGTACTTCGGTCTCGCTGAGGACCTCCCCGACGGGGAGGTCGCGGACGCGCGGCCGATCGGGTCGCCCTCGATCCCGGGCGTGCTCCTCGCGACGCGCAACGCCGACGGGGTCTGGAGCCGCGGTGCGATCGCGCTCGAGGCGGCGATCCCGAACGTGGACATCGCGTTCGCCCCCGCGTTCGACGAGGCGATCGGGTCGCTCACCTCGGGAACCGTCTCCGGCCTCGATCTCGCGATCGACGGCCAGGATGGGCTCCACGCGGTCTGGGGGAGCGTCGACGGCCTCTGGTACGCCACCGGCTCCTCCGATCCCGCGTCGACGATGCCGTGGACGGTCGAGAAGGTCTTCGATTCCCCGCCCGAGGGGCTCTCCCTCGCGGTGACGTCGGCGGGAGACCCGTTCATCTCGTTCATCTCCGGTGGCGAACTCCGCTCGATCGAGGGTGGCCCCGGGGCGTGGCGATCGAACCCCGTCGCCCCCGCTGCGACGTGCGCGCACGGCTGCGGAACCGACACCGCGATCGCGGGCGGGGACCCCGTCATCGCCTTCGTCGACCCGACGGACCGCATCGCCCTCGCGACGACGGGGGAGGGTGGCTGGACGGCTGCCCCGATCGCTCCGGGTTCGTGGCCCTCGGTCGCGGCGGGCGATGCGTCGCCGGTCGTCGCCTACGTCGGCGACGGCACGGTCTTCGCCGCGACCGGCGGCGGAACCGCGACCGAGGTCGCGACGATCGACCCCGCTGCCCCGCTCGGGACGGCGATCGCCGTCGATGCGGCCGGCACCGTCTCCGTCGCCTGGGCGTCCGAGGGGTCCGGTCTCGGATTCGCGCAGGGCGACATCGCGCCGGGTGGGGGCGGCTTCGCGCCGGTCCCGACGGGGACGATCCTCGGTGCGGCGTCGCCGGCCGTCGTCACGTCGTCGGACTCGGCCGGAGTCTTCCTCGCCTGGCAGGAGACGTCGAACCGCGACCTGCTCCTCGGGTCCCTCGGCGAAGGCGAGTTCGCCTTCGCGCTCCCGAGCCCGACGATCGAACCGAAGCGCGACACGGGCATGCCGACGACGCCACCGACGAACTGCGTCGCCGCCGAGCAGGGGGTCGTCACCGTCGTCGCGCAGGGGCTCGCGTTCACCGACGGGTCCTGCATCACCGTTCCCGCGGGCGAGCCGTTCCAGATCCTGTTCGACAACCGCGACGACGCGGCGGCGCTCGGCCAGCACAACATCGCGATCTTCCCGAGCGCGAACGACCTCGCGGAACCGCTGTTCCGGGGTGACCTCGTGAGCGGGCCGGCGGAGACCACGTACGACGTCGACGCCCTCGCGGAGGGGCGGTACTTCTTCCACTGCGATGTGCACCCGCAGATGACCGGGCAGGTCGTCGCGGAGGGCGCCGGCGGTGGAGGTGGCGGCGGGGGAGGCGGGGCGACGACGTCCGCGGTCGTGGCGATGGGCCTCGCCTTCGACACGTCGACGATCTCGCTCCCGGCGGGGAAGGCTGTCACGCTCACGTTCGACAACCAGGACGCCGGGGTGCCCCACAACATCGCGATCTTCCCGAGCTCGATGGACCTCGCGAACCCGCTCTTCCGAGGAGAGACCTTCAACGGCGTCGCCTCGAAGGACTACGAGATCCCGGCCCTCGAGCCGGGCGAGTACTACTTCCACTGCGACGTGCACCCGACGATGGCCGGGACGGTCGTCGTCACCTAGGCGCGTCGGGCGGAGGCGGGCCGCCCCGTAGGATGGCGTGGTGAGCGCCCCGCGCCCCGCCGCCGCCGAGGTCCCAGAGGCGCCGGGCGCCTACGTCTTCCGCGATGCCGACGGGCGACCGATCTACGTCGGGAAGGCGCGGTCGCTCCGGAAGCGGGTCCTCTCGTACTGGGGGCGGCCCCCGCACCCGCGGACCGCGCAGATGCTCGCCTCCGCGACGACGATCGAGTGGACCGTCACGTCCACCGAGGTCGAGGCGCTCCTGCTCGAGCACACGTTGATCCGCGAGCACCAGCCGCGGTTCAACGTCCGGTTCCGCGACGACAAGTCGTACCCCTTCCTCGCGGTGACCACGGGCGAGGCGTGGCCGCGTGCGCGCGTGCTCCGCGGGAGCAGGCGCAAGGGCGTCCGGTACTTCGGGCCGTACGCGCACGCGTACGCGATCCGCGACACGCTCGATGCGCTCACCCGCGTCTTCCCCGTGCGGACGTGCTCGGATGGCTTCTTCGAGCAGCGCGCCCGCGCGAAGCGGCCATGCCTCTACTTCGACATCGGCCGATGCGCGGGCCCGTGCGTCCCCGACGCGACCGGGGTGACGGAGGATTCGTACCGGGCCCACGTCGACGCGCTCGTGGGGTTCCTCGCCGGCGGCACCGCCCCCGTCCTCGCCCGGCTCGAGCGCGAGATGCGCGAGGCGTCCGCCGCCGAGGAGTTCGAGCGCGCGGCGCGGCTCCGCGACGCGCTCGCCGCGGCGCGCCGTGCGATGGAGACCCAGGAGGTCGTGCTGCCCGGCGACGACGACCTCGACGTCATCGGGCTCGTCGAGGACGACCTCGAGGCCGCCTTCCAGGTCTTCACCGTCCGGGCGGGGCGGGTCATGGGGCGACGGGGCTGGGTCGTCGATCGCGTCGAGGATCTCGACGGTCCGGCGCTCGTCGGGTCGTTCCTGCGGCAGGTGTACATGGAGCGAGACGACGTCCCGCCGCGGATCCTCGTGCCGGTGATGCCGCCCGATCGCGATGTCCTCGAGGTGTGGCTCGGTGCACGTCGCGGCGGGCCGGTCCGGCTCGCCGTCCCGGCCCGCGGCGCGAAGCGAGGCCTCCTCGAGACGGTGACCGCGAACGCGCGCGAGGAGTTCCGCTCGCACAAGCTCCGGCGCGCGAGCGACTTCGGGGCGCGATCGAGGGCACTCGCCGAACTCGCGACCGTCCTCGAGCTCGAACAGGCACCGCTGCGGATCGAGTGCTACGACATCTCGAACCTCGGACCGACCGACAAGGTCGGGTCGATGGTCGTCTTCGAGGACGGGCTCCCGAAACGGAGCGACTACCGACGCTTCTCGATCCGGTCGGTCGAGGGCCAGGATGACTTCGCGAGCATGGAGGAGATGCTCACCCGGCGGCTCGAGCGCCTCCACGAGGGCGTGCGCGAGGGACGCCGGTTCGCGTATCCACCGGCGCTCATCGTCGTGGACGGCGGCCGGGGCCAGCTCGGGGCAGCGGAGAAGGCGCTCGAGTCGACGGGAACCCGCGTGCCGGTGATCGGCCTCGCGAAGCGGCTCGAGGAGGTCTACCTGCCGGGCCAGCCCGAACCGCTGCGGATCGCCCGTGGCTCGGAGGCCCTCTTCGTCCTCCAGCACCTCCGCGACGAGGCGCACCGCTTCGCGGTCACGTACCACCGCGCGAAGCGCGAGCGGCGAGCGCTCGTCTCGCCGCTCGACGCGATCCCCGGGGTGGGGGAGACCCGCAAGCGTGCGCTCCTGCGGCGCTTCGGATCGTTGCGACGCCTGTCGGCTGCGACCGTCGAGGACATCGCGGCGACGCCGGGGGTCGGGCCGGCGCTCGCTCGGACGATCCACGAGTCGCTCTCCCGCCCGGCGGTGGGGGCGTGAACGCGCGTCGCGCGCCCACGGCCGGCGCGCCGGAGGTGCTCCTCATCACCGGACTCTCCGGCGCGGGCCGCTCGGAGGCGGCGAAGGTGCTCGAGGACCTCGGCTGGTTTGTCGTCGACAACCTGCCGCCGACCCTCATCCCGAAGCTGGCCGAGCTCGGGGCCCGGCCGGGCGGACCGTCGCGCATCGCGATCGTCGCGGACGTCCGCGGCGGCGTGTTCTTCGACGACCTCGCGCAGGCGCTCGGCGACCTCGCCGCGGCCGGGGTCGGGCTCCGCATGCTCTTCCTCGAGGCGTCCGACGACGTGCTCGTGAACCGGTACGAGGCGACGCGTCACCGGCACCCGCTCGCTCCCGGCGACCGCATCCTCGAGGGCGTGCGTGCGGAGCGCGAGGTGCTCGCGGGCCTCCGCGGGGACGCGGACCTCGTGATCGACACCTCGGCGCTCTCCCCGCACGAGCTCCGCGATCGCCTCCGCGAGGCGTTCGGCGGTGAAGGGGCGGCGCCGGACCTCACCGTCTCGATCATCTCCTTCGGTTTCAAGCACGGGACCCCCCGCGACGCGGACCTCGTCCTCGATTGCCGCTTCCTTCCGAACCCGCACTGGGTCGACGTCCTGCGGCCCCTGCCGGGGACCGACGCCCGGGTCGGCGCCTACGTCCGCGGGCAGCAGACGTACCGGGAGTTCCTCCGCCGCCTCCGCGCGCTCCTGGGATTCATGCTCCCGGGGTTCGTGGCCGAGGGGAAGTCCTACCTCACGGTCGCGATCGGCTGCACGGGTGGACGGCACCGGAGCGTCGTCGTCGCCGAGGACCTCGCCGCCTTCTTCCGGGATCGTGGGCTGCCCGCATCGGTCGAGCACCGCGACGTCGACCGGTGATCCCGCGGGAGAGCCCGCGGGGAGCGTTGGCTAGGATGGGCGCACGAGGCGCGAGGAGGCAGCCATGACGGTTCGGGTCGGCATCAACGGGTTCGGGCGGATCGGGCGCAACGTCTTCCGCGCGGCCCGGCGACAGGGCGCGGACATCGAGTTCGTCGCCGTGAACGACATCACGGACGCCCCCACGCTCGCGCACCTCCTGAAGTACGACTCGGTCCTCGGGACCTTCCCCGGGGCGGTGGAGGTCGACGGGTCCGACCTCATCGTCGACGGGGTGCGCCTGCCCGTCGTCGCCGAGCGGGACCCCTCGGCGCTCCCCTGGGGCGCGCTCGGGGCCGACGTCGTCGTCGAATCGACGGGTCGGTTCACGAAGCGCGCGGACGCCGAGCAGCACCTCACCGCGGGCGCGCGGAGGGTCATCATCAGCGCGCCCGCGAAGGACGAGGACATCACCCTCGTGCTCGGCGTGAACGACGATCGCTACGACCCCGCCGCGCACCGGATCATCTCGAACGCGTCGTGCACGACGAACTGCATCGCCCCGATGGCGAAGGTGCTCGACGACGCGTTCGGCATCGGCCGCGGGTTCATGACCACGATCCACGCCTACACGAACGACCAGCAGATCCTCGACCTGCCGCACAAGGATCTGCGTCGCGCGCGCGCCGCGGCGGTGAACATCATCCCGACGTCGACCGGTGCCGCGAAGGCGACGGGCCTCGTCCTGCCGCACCTGCAGGGCAAGCTCGACGGCATGGCGATGCGGGTCCCGGTCCCGGATGGTTCGGTCACCGACCTCGTCGCGACGCTCGCGACCCCGGCGAGCGTCGAGGCCGTGAACGCGGCGTTCGCGGCCGCCGCGGCCTCGGGGCCGCTCGCGGGACGCCTGGTGTACACGGAGGACCCGATCGTCTCCTCCGACATCGTCGGTACCCCCGCGTCGTGCACGTTCGATGCGCTCTCGACGATGTCGATGGGCGATCAGGTGAAGGTCATCGGCTGGTACGACAACGAGTGGGGGTACTCGAACCGCGTCGTCGACCTCATCGCGCTCATCGCCGACCGCGGCTGACCCCGTGCGCCTGCGGACGCTCGACGACCTCGGGGACGTGCGCGGCCTGCGCGTCTTCGTCCGGGCCGATCTGAACGTCCCCCTCGCCGGCGGGCGCGTCGCGGACGAGTTCCGCATCGCGGCCACACTCCCGACGCTCCGCGAGCTCCTCGACCGCGGTGCATCGCTCGTCGTCGCGTCGCACCTGGGACGACCGAGAGGGAGCGTCCGCCCGGAGTTCTCGATGGCGCCCGTCGGCGTCCGCCTCGCCGAGCTGCTCGGCGTCGCGGTCGAGGTCGCGGCCGACGTCGTGGGGCCATCCGCCACCGCGGCCTGCGCAGCGCTCCGCCCAGGAGGCGTCGTCCTCCTCGAGAACCTCCGGTTCGAACCGGGGGAGGAGGCGGACGACGCCGCGTTCGCCGGAGCGCTCGCCGGGCTCGCCGACCGCTACGTCGATGATGCCTTCGGCGCAGCGCACCGCGCGCACGCCTCCGTCGCGGCGCTCCCCGCGCTCCTCCCGAGCGCGGGAGGGCGGCTCCTCATCCGCGAGGTCGACGTGCTCTCGCGGCTCCGCGAGGGCGCCGAGCGGCCCTACGTGGCGATCCTCGGCGGCGCGAAGGTGTCCGACAAGCTCGCGACGCTCGGGGCGCTGGCGGAGCGCGTCGACGCGCTCTGCATCGGTGGCGCGATGGCGTTCACCCCGATCGCCGCGCGCGGCGGGGCGATCGGCGGCAGCCTCGTCGAGCCCGATCGGGGCGCGGAGGCGCTCGCCGTGCTCGATGCCGCAGCCGCGCGCGGTGTGGAGGTGGCGCTGCCCATCGACGTGGTTGCCGCCGAGGAGGCGCACCCCGATGCGCCGACGCGGGTCGTGCCCGCCGATGCGATCCCCGACGGTCTCCGCGGCCTCGACATCGGGCCGGCGACCGTCGCGCGCTTCGCGGCCGTGGTCGCCGGCGCCCGCACCGTCCTGTGGAACGGTCCGCTCGGCGTCGCGGAGGTCCCCGCCTTCGCCGCGGGCACCGAGGGGGTCGCGCGGGCGATCGCGGCCTCCCGGGCGTTCTCGGTCGTCGGCGGGGGCGATAGCCTTGCCGCCGTGCGTCGCCTCGGGCTCGAGGGAGCCTTCGGGCACCTGTCGACCGGTGGCGGCGCGTCGCTCGAGTTCCTCGAGGGACGGGACCTGCCCGGGATCCGGGCGCTGGAGGTGGCGTGATGGCGCGGCGACCGATGATCGCGGCGAACTGGAAGATGCACAAGACGCACCTCGAGTCCATCCGCGACGTGCAGAAGCTCTCGTACCTCCTCGATCGCGCGGACGCCGAGCGGGTCGAGGTCGTGATCTGCCCCGCGTTCACCGCGCTCCGTCCCGTCCAGACGCTCCTCGAGGGCGATCGGCTCCCGTACCTCCTCGGGGCGCAGGACGTCCACCCGGAGGAGCAGGGCGCGTTCACCGGCGAGGTCTCGCCCGGGATGCTCGAAGCCCTGAAGGTCGCCTACGTCATCGTCGGCCACTCCGAGCGACGGGCCCTCTTCGGCGAGACGGACGAGATCGTGCAGCGGAAGGTCCGCGCGGTCGTCGCGCATGGGATGACGCCGATCCTCTGCGTCGGTGAGACCCTCGACCAGCGCGAGGCGGGCGGCACCGCCGACCGCGTCGGTGCGCAGGTGCGCAAGGCCCTCGCCGGCGTCGCCGTCGAGGACGTGCGGCGCACGGTCGTCGCGTACGAGCCCGTCTGGGCGATCGGCACGGGGCGGACACCGGAGCCCGCTGACGCGGGCGAGGTCATCGCGACGATCCGCGCGACGATCGCCGACCTCCACTCGGCGGCGGCGGCGCAGGCGGTCCGCTGCCTCTACGGCGGGAGCGTCACGCCCGGCAACATCCGCGGATTCATGGCGCACCCGGAGATCGACGGTGCGCTCGTCGGCGGCGCGTCGCTCGACCCCGAGGATCTCGCGCTCATCGTGAAGTACCGCTGACCGCGATGGCGAGCCTCCTCTACGTCTGCCTCGACGGCCTGGGGGACGATCCGCACCCGGCGCTCGACGGGCGAACGCCGCTCGAGGCCGCGGCGACCCCGACCCTCGACGCGCTCGCGGCGCGCGGCCGGAGCGGCACCGTCGTGACGGTCGGTCCCGGCATCGCGCCGGAGTCCGACATCGCGGTCTTCGCGATCCTCGGCTACGACCCCACGGAGGAGCACCCCGGTCGCGGCGTCGTCGAGGCGATCGGCGAGGGCATGGCCTTCGACGACGGCGATCTCGCGTACCGCGTGAACTTCGCGACGGCGGAGTGGCCCCGCATCGTCGACCGACGCGTCGGGCGCGATCTGTCCTCCGACGAGGCGCACGCGCTCGCGGACGAGGTGAACCGCACCCTGCAGCTCGATGACGCGAGCTTCGAGCTCCGCGCCACAGTCGAGCACCGCGGCGTGCTCGTCCTGCGTCCCCGCGGCGGTCACCTCTCGGCCGCCGTGTCGAACACGGACCCCGCCTACCGCAAGGAGGGATCGCTCGGCGTCGCCCTCGAGACCTTCGACGACACCGTCGTCACCGCGACGCCGCTCGACGCGAGCCCCGAGGCGGCGCGGGCGGCGGCGCTCACGAACGCGTTCGTCGAGGGATCGGCGCGCGTCCTCGACCGATCGGACGTGAACGCCCGACGTCGGGCGGCGGGGCAGATGCCCGGCAACTGCATCCTCACCCGCGACGGCGGCGACACCGTCCCGCACCTCCAGCCGATCCGCGAGCGGTTCGGGTTCGGCTGGGCGTGTTTCGTGGAGATGCCGGTCGAGCGGGGCATCGCGAAGGTCCTCGGGATGGAGGGGCTCGACGTCCCCCGCCTCGCGGGGCCCGAGGACTACGCCGTCTGGGCCGAGCGGGCGGCCGAGGCGCTCGAGGAGCACCAGGCGCTCTACGTCCACCTGAAGGGACCCGACGTGCCCGCCCATGATGGCCGAGCCCTCGACAAGCGCGACGTGATCGAGCTCATCGATCGGGCCTTCTTCGGCGAGGTCCTCCCGCGTCTCGACCTGCGCCGCACGGTGGTCGCGGTCACCGCGGACCACGCGACGTCGTGCGTCCGCAAGGCCCACACGGCCGACCCGGTCCCCCTCCTCGTCGCGGGGGCGGGTGTCGCGCCCGACGGTGTCGAGACCTTCGGGGAGCATGCCGCCGCCGCGGGCGCGCTCGGTGCCCTCCGGGGCACGGACATCCTCCCGCGGCTCCGCGACCTCGTCGGCTGAACCCGAGGGGCGACCTTGCCGGGGCCCTCCCGGCATGCACCTGACGTCCGGTGGAGGCGTCGCAGGCACGGGCCGCCTTGTCCCGGGCAGGTCCGCTGGCTATAGTCCGCCGAGCCGGGGGCGGGACGCGCGTCTGGCCGGGGGGAGGACCGCGATGGTGCAGCTCGGACAGCGGGACGCGCTCGACGACGAGCAGCTCCCACCGTCGCCGGACGCGTTCGTCGGCCGGTCCCCGAACGAGATCCTCTGGCGGCGGTTCCGCCGCGACAAGGTCGCCCTCGTCGGCCTCGGGATCATCGCCTTCACGACCCTCATCGCGATCCTCGCTCCGGTCCTGTCGGATCTCGTCGGCCATCCGCCGCGCATCTCGTACGTCTTCGAGATGACCGGCAACTTCGGCATCCCGAAGGGTCCGACGTTCAGTTCCGACGCCGGGGTGTTCCTCTTCGGCGCGGACGCTGTCGCCCGTGACCTCTTCATCCGGGTCGTGTACGGCCTCCGCACGTCGCTCACGATCGCGGTCCTCGCCACGATCCTCGAGACGATCATCGGCGCGACGCTCGGGATCCTCGCGGGCTACTACCGCGGCAAGGTCGACGCGGTCATCTCGCGGATGACCGATGTGTTCTTCACCCTCCCGACGCTCCTGCTCCTCATCGGCATCAACTCGGCGTGCGGAGCGCAGCCGAAGGGGCAGGAGTGCCTCGGCGGGCTCCTGAAGCCCGGGGTCCCGCTCCTCGTCACCGTCATCGGCATCTTCGGATGGCCCTACCTCACGCGGGTCATCCGCGGGCAGGTCCTCTCGCTCCGCGAGAAGGAGTTCGTCGAGGCGGCGCGCTCCCTGGGTGCCAACGACCTCCAGATCATGGTCCGGCACATCCTGCCGAACGTGACCGGGACCCTCATCGTCATCGCGACCCTCACCGTCCCGACGGTCATCCTCGTCGAGGCGGGTCTGTCGTTCCTCGGGCTCGGGCTGCCGCCGACGGTGCCGTCGCTCGGCGGCCAGATCGACATCGCGAGCGGCATCTACCGGGTCGCCTGGTGGTCGATGGCCTTCCCGGGCCTCGCCCTCGTGCTTCTCACGCTCGGCTTCAACCTGGTCGGGGACGCCCTGCGGGACGCCTTCGATCCGAGGACGTCCTGAGGGGCGTATAGGTAGCAACCGGCGCGTGAGCGCCGGCGAACCCGTCGGCAGGGGTCGGCGGGCGGGGCCCGAGAGGGCCTGAAGGAGGAGGAACGGATGCGGAAGTACCTTCGGATCGCGGCGCTCGTCGCGCTCCTGTCGATCGTCGCGGCCGCCTGTGGCGGCGGCGACGGTGGGGGTGGCGGCGGCGACGGTGGCGCCGACATCCCGCGGGGCGGCACCCTCCGGGGCGCCATCTCCGAGGGGGGCGACTTCTTCTACTCCCTCGACCCGCAGCAGGAGTACTACTCCCTGTCGTGGGAATTCCTCTCGCGCGCACTCGCCCGGACGCTCTACGGCTACACCGGCAAGTCCGCCGATGAGGGTGGCGGCACGCCGGAGCTCGACCTCGCCGAATCCGTCGAGACCTCGAGCGATGGCCTCACCTGGACGTTCACGATCAAGACCGGCGTGAAGTTCGGGAACCCGCTGAACCGCGAGATCGTCGCCCAGGACTTCGTGAACGCCTTCGAGCGGTTCTCGAACCCGGACATCAACGGCGTCTCGTACCCGTTCTACTTCGGTGACATCGTCGGCTTTGACGAGGCGCAGGAGGCCGGTGGCGGCCCCGTGAGCGGCGTAGTCGCGGTCGATGACAAGACCCTCGAGATCTCGCTCGAGAAGCCGAACCAGGACCTGCCGTTCCTGCTCGCGATGGCCGCGACCTCGCCGCTCCCCACGGAGCTCGTCGAGGCCCACGGCGACGAGCCGGGGACGCTCGGGCAGTTCCTCGTCTCCTCGGGTCCCTACGAGTTCGAGGGCTACACCGACATCGCGACGCTCCAGGGCGACACCCCGCCCTCGGGCATGAACTTCGGTCGGAGCTACGTCCTCGTCCGCAACCCCTCGTGGGATGCGGCGACCGACTCCCTCCGTCCCGCCTACGTCGACCGGATCGAGGTGAAGGTCGGCGGAGAGCAGCAGGAGCTCCTCGACCAGGTCACGAACGGTGACCTCGACATCTGCTTCGACTGCGGCGCGACCTCGACGACGCTGGCCGCCTACCAGGGCGACCCCGCGCTCGCCGAGCGCATCAAGGTCTACGGCAACGACGTCCTGTACTACCGCGGCCTGAACGTCTACCAGCCGCCGGTGGACGACATCCACGTCCGGAAGGCCCTGAACCTCATCTGGCCGCGCAACGAGCTCCGCGCGCTGTCCGGTGGCGAGATCCAGGGGCAGTTCGCGACGCACTTCATCCCGCCGTCGCTCATGGGCGGTCTCGGTGCGGACTACCAGCCGTACGAGACGCCGGACTTCAACGGTGACCTCGAGGCCGCGAAGGCCGAGATGGCGCAGTCGAAGTACGACACGAACGGCGACGGGGTCTGCGACGACCCTGCGTGCCAGGACATCCCCTACCTCATCATCTCGGGGAGCTCCACCGGCCCGCAGGCCGCGGACATCGTGGCCACGAAGCTCGAGCCGCTCGGCATCACGACGGACATCCGTCAGGTCGAGTACTCGACGCTCGTCCAGAAGTGCGCGACGCTCGCCGAGAAGCAGGTGACGTGCTCCGCCGGTTGGGGGAAGGACTACCCCTCCGCGTACACGTTCTTCTTCCCGCTCCTCGACGGCTGCGAGAACGGATCGAACTACGCGTTCCTCGGCTGTGACGCCGCGACGCTCGAGGGTGCCGGATACACGGTGCCGGCCGAGGGTCCGTGGACGATCAGCGACCGGATCGCGGAGTGCGCCGCGCTCGCGTCGGGTTCCGCCGAGCAGAACGAGTGCTACTTCGCGCTCGACCAGTACGTCATGGAGGAGATCGTCCCGGTGATCCCGACGATCTTCGGCACGAACATCGACGTGCTCGGTGGCACCATCGTGAACTACAGCTACGACCAGTTCGCCGGGATGGGCGCCCTCGACCACTACGCGGTCGCGAGCGCCTCGCCGGCTGCTGCCTAGTCGACGGTCGGGAACCGGCGGGGGGCCCTCGGGCCCCCCGCCGGACCCACCACCCACGGAGGACGGATGGGCCGGTACCTGATCCGCAGGTCGCTCCAGCTCGTGTTCACCCTGTGGGTGACGTCCGTCCTCACGTTCCTCATCTTCGTGAAGCTCCCGCCGGGGGACCCGGCGATCCGCCTCGCGGGGAAGGCTCCGCGCCCCGAGCAGCTCCAGAAGATCCGCGACCGCGTCGGACTCGACGACCCGATCCTCACCCAGTACGCGCGATTCGCGAAGGGGCTCGTCCCGATCCCGGGATGGTTCCTGAACGAGCGGGTGTACTACTCCTGGCGCAACAACGTGCCCGTGAAGGACGAGCTCTCGGAGCGCTTCCCGTACACGATCGCCCTCACGCTCGGGGGGACCGTCCTGTGGCTCCTCATGGGGATCCCCCTCGGGATCCTCTCCGCGAACCGCCGCGGCGGCATCGCGGACCGGGTCACGATGAGCTTCGCGCTCCTCGGGATCTCGCTGCCGACCTTCTGGCTCGCGATGGTCCTCATCTTCGTCTTCTACTTCACGCTCGGGATCGCGCCACCGACCGGGGTCGTCGTCGGCGGCGACGTCTGGGACACGATCGCCGCGGGCAAGTTCGTCCTGCCCTGGTTCTCGCTCGCGATCACCTCCGCGGCCTTCTACGCCCGGCTCGTCCGCGGCAACATGCTCGAGGTCCAGGGCGAGGACTACATCCGGACCGCGCGTGCGAAGGGCCTCCGCGAGCGGACCGTCGTGTACCGGCACCAGCTCCGGTCCTCGCTCACGCCGGTCGTCACGACGCTCGGCCTCGACATCGCGGGGCTCCTCGGAGGGGCGTTCATCACCGAGCGCGTCTTCGCGATCCCGGGGATCGGCCTCTACGCGCTCGAGTCGGTGAACCGGGCGGACTTCCCGGCGGTCATGGCCGTCGTCATCATCGGGGCCCTCTTCGTCGTGTTCGCGAACCTCATCGTCGACGTCCTCTACGCCGTCCTCGACCCCCGCGTCCGCTACGAGTAGGCGCCCTCTCATCGGGGTACCCGGGTAGACTCCGCGGGCCCGACCGACCCGGAGAGTCGCGATGAGCCAGGCATCGATCCCCACGAGCGGACCCACGGTCGACGTCGCGGCGACCGACGCGCCCGTCGTGTCGGGCCGGAGCCCCTGGGAGCTCTTCCGCCGCCGGTTCCGTCGCGATCGCCTCGCGCTCATCGGGCTCGGCTTCCTCGCGGTGCTCATCGTCCTCGCGCTCCTCGCGCCCGTCATCGCCGACCACGTGATCGGGCGCGGCCCGAACGACCTGAACCGCGACACCCTGAGTGACATCGGCCTGCCCGTCGTCGGCCCGGGGGCGGCGTACTGGGGCGGCGTCGACACCTCGGGGCGGGACGTGTTCCTGCGGACCCTCTACGGCGCGCGCACCTCGCTCACCGTCGCGCTCCTCGCGACCGGGATCGCGACCGCGATCGGCGTGCTCATGGGGCTCCTCGCGGGCTACTACCGCGGCAAGGTCGACACCGTGATCTCGCGCACGATCGACCTGTTCCTGTCGCTGCCCGTGCTCCTGTTCTCGATCGGCATCGCCGCGACCTGCTCGATCACCGCGGAGGGCTGCCTCGGTGGATTCGTCCAGCCGGGGATCTCGCTCGTCGTGCTCATCATCAGCCTGTTCACCTGGTCGTACATGGCGCGCATCGTCCGCGGCCAGGTGCTCTCGCTCCGCGAGAAGGAGTTCGTCGAAGCGGCGAGATCGCTGGGGTCGCCGACGGCGCGGATCCTGTTCCGGGAGATCCTGCCGAACCTCGCGGCACCGATCATCGTCTACAGCACGCTCGTCATCCCGAGCAACATCCTCTTCGAGGCGTCGCTCTCGTACCTCGGGCTCGGCATCCCCCCGGAGACCCCGTCCTGGGGAAGGATGATCGCCGAGGCCTCCCGCGGCCAGCTCTTCACCGTCGCCTGGTGGATGCTCTTCTTCCCGGGCGTGGCGCTCGTGCTCACGACCCTCGCGTTCAACCTCGTCGGCGACGGCCTGCGGGACGCCCTCGATCCGCGCACCCAGGGCTGAAGGCCGCCGGGCATCCCGGCGACCGCCCTTCCTCGTATCCTTCTGCGAACCCCCGGACCGCCCGATCGGAGGCCCGGGACGCACGGAACCAACCTCGAGGAGGTGGAACGTGAAGAAGTATCTCCTGCCCGTCGCGCTGGTCCTGACACTCGGGATCGTGGCGGCGGCCTGCGGTGGGGGAGAGAGCGGCGGTGGCGACACCGACGGTGGCTCCGACTCCGTGAAGGGTGGTGTGCTCCGCGAGTCCCTGACGGACTTCGGATTCACCAACGCCTTCGACCCCACCGGCGAGTACCTCGGATCGGCCTGGGGCTACTACTCCCAGATGCTCATCCGCGGCCTCGTCTCGTACGAGTTCGTCGGCGGTGCCGCCGGCAACGTGGTCGTCGCGGACCTCGCGACGGACACCGGCACCGTGTCGGACGACGGCCTCACCTGGACGTTCACGCTGAAGGATGGCGTCCAGTGGGGTCCGCCGCTCGACCGCCCGATCACGTCCCAGGACGTTGCGTACGCGTTCCAGCGGATCAACACGAAGTCCCTGATCGCGCAGTACGGCAACTACTACTGCGGCACGATCGTGGGGATGGACTGCAGCGCCGAATCGCAGGACACGCCCGTGTCGGGCATCTCGACGCCGGATGACAAGACGATCGTCTTCCAGCTCGAGCAGCCGACCGGTGACTTCCTCTACCGGCTCGCGCAGCCGGCGGCGTTCCCGGTCCCGGCGGAGGTCGCGGGCTGCTTCGACCAGGCGGGCGACTACGGTCGCTACGTCATGGCGAACGGTCCGTACATGATCCAGGGCCAGGACGCGCTCGACGCGACGTCGTGCGACACCCTGCAGCCGATCAGCGGGTTCGACCCGGACGCGCACCTCTACCTCGTCCGCAACCCGAACTACGACCCCGCGACGGACGGCATCCGCGAGGCGAACTTCGACGGCTTCGCGCTCACGATCAACACGAACCTGGACGACATCTACAACAAGCTCCAGGCCGGTGAGCTCGACATCGTGCACGGTTCGCCGCCCGCGGCGGTCCTCCAGCAGTACCTCACGAACCCGGACCTCGAGGGGCTCCTCAAGTCCGAGTCCGCGGACCGCACGTGGTACATCACGATGAACCTGCTCGTCCCGCCGTTCGACGACATCCACGTCCGCAAGGCCGTGAACTTCATCGTCGACAAGGCGGCGATGCTCCAGGCCGCCGGTGGCGCGACGTCGGGCCAGATCGCGACGACGGTCGAGCCGCCGTCCGTGCTCGCCGACACCGCCGACTTCGACCCGTACCCGTCCGCGGAGTTCGCGGGCGACGAGGCGGCGGCGCAAGCGGAGATGGCGCAGTCGAAGTACGACGAGAACGGGGACGGGGTCTGCGACGCGGACGCCTGCAACAACGTCCTCATGATCAACCGGAACTACGAGCCGTGGACGAACTACACGCCGATCCTCCAGGAGAGCCTCGGGAAGATCGGCATCACGCTCAAGGTCCGGGAGCTCGACTCGGGCACCGCCTACACCACGATCCAGACCGCCTCGAACCTCGTTCCGATCGCGGCGAACGCTGGGTGGGGGAAGGACTACGGCAGCCCGTTCGGCTTCGACTACTTCCTCTTCAACACGGCGGGCCTCGCCTGCGAGGGCTCGGTCAACTACTCGAACATCGGGATGACCGAGGAGACCGCCGCGGAGTGCGGGGACAAGGTCCTCGCCGCGTGGAAGGCCGCCACGAACGACGGAGCGACCCCGCTCCCGTCCGTGGACGCCGACATGGACGCCTGCGTGGCGATCGCCCCCGGCCCGGAGTACAACGCGTGCTGGGCGGCGCTCGATGAGCGGATCATGACGGAGATCGTGCCGTGGGTCCCGTACCGTTGGGCCTCCGCGATCATCCTGCTCAGCCCGACGGTCGGGAACTACAACTTCGACCAGGCGTCGGGCGTCATCTCCTACGCGAAGGTGAGCGTCTCGAACGGCCTCACGATGGAAGAGGTCACGGGCGGCGCCGCGTAGCGCACCCGCACCGCAGCACCGCACGGAAGGGGCCCCGCGACCGCGGGGCCCCTTCCTCGTTCTCCTTCCTCGTCCTCCGGTCGCGTCCTCCGTCAGCGGAACGCGGCCGTGCCCCCGAGGAGCTCGGGCGTCCGCACCCGAGGCCTCGGCCCGTGGGGGGACGTCGGGTAGGATGCGGCCCACCATGGGCCGCTACATCGTCCGCCGCCTCATCTGGGTCGTCGTGACGCTCCTGCTCATCACGTTCCTCACGTACGTGATCTTCTTCGTGATGCCGCCGACGGACCCAGCGGTGAACTTCGCCGGCAAGCAGCCGACACCGGAGCTCGTCGCCGAGGTGAAGCGGCAGTTCGGTCTCGACAAGCCGCTCCTCGTCCAGTACGGGCTGTTCGTCGAGCGGCTCGTGGCCGGAGATGAGTGGGGTTGGCCAGGGCTGGGGTTCTCGTTCAACACGCGCGGACCCCTGAAGCCGATCATCGCGAAGCGCCTCCTCGTCACCCTCCAGCTCGCGGGCGGTGCCGCGGTCGTCTGGCTCCTCTCCGGGCTCGCGATCGGGATCCTCTCGGCGCTCCGTCCGAGGTCGATCTTCGACCGCGTCTCGATGGGCTTCGCCCTGCTCGGCGTCTCGGCGCCGGTCTTCTTCGTCGGCCCGGTGCTCCTCTTCGTGTTCTGGTTCAAGCTCCGATGGTTACCGGGCACGGGGTTCTACCCGATCTCGCAGTACGGCCTCGGGGAGTGGTTCCTCCACATGCTCATGCCGTGGACCGTCCTCGCCCTGGCCTTCGCCGCCGTGTACGCCCGCCTCTCGCGGGCGAACCTCATCGAGGTCATGAGCGAGGACTACATCCGGACGGCTCGGGCAAAGGGGCTTCCCCGGAGCCGGGTCGTGCTCCGGCACGGGCTTCGGGCGAGCCTGACCCCGATCGTCACGGTCTTCGGGCTCGACCTCGGGAGCCTGCTCGGGGGGGCCATCATCACCGAGACCGTCTTCAACCTGCAGGGGATCGGCAATTACGCGGTATCCTCCGTCTTCGACGGAGACCTGTACGCGATCCTCGACGTCACGGTGATCGCGGCGTTCTTCGTCGTGGTCGCGAACCTGGTGGTGGATGTCCTGTACGCGTTCCTCGACCCGCGAGTGAGGTACTCCTGATGGCAGAGCCGCTCCTCGAGGTGAAGGACCTGAAGGTCCACTTCCCGACCGACGACGGTGTCGTGAAGGCCGTCGACGGCGTGTCGTTCCAGGTGGCGCCCGGCGAGACCCTCGGCGTCGTCGGCGAGTCGGGGTCCGGCAAGTCCGTGACGTTCCTCTCCGTCCTCGGACTCACCGGGGCGAAGAACGCCCAGATCTCCGGCGAGGTCCTCTTCCGGGGGCAGGATCTCCTGCGGCTCCCGGAGGACGAGATGCGCGCGATCCGCGGCGCGAAGATCAGCATGATCTTCCAGGACCCGATGACCTCGCTCCATCCGTTCTACAAGGTGGGGGAGCAGATCGCGGAGGCGATCCGGACGCACAAGGACGCCTCGAAGTCGGAGGCGTGGGACCGGGCCGTCGACATGCTGAACAAGGTCGGTATCCCGCAGCCGAAGGACCGCGCGGCACAGTACCCGCACGAGTTCTCCGGCGGCATGCGCCAGCGCGCCATGATCGCGATGGCGCTCGCGCTCGACCCCGACCTCCTCATCGCGGACGAGCCGACGACCGCACTCGACGTGACGGTGCAGGCGCAGATCCTCGACCTCATCGACCGCCTGAAGGACGAGTTCGGGGCGTCGGTCGTCATGATCACGCACGACCTCGGGGTGGTGGCGGAGCACTGCGACAACATCCAGGTCATGTACGCCGGCAAGGCGGTCGAGATCGGTAACCGCGACGACATCTACTACGACGCGCACCACCCGTACACGTGGGGGCTCCTGCGCTCGATCGCCCGCCTCGACCAAGCGGGACACGGTCGCCTGAACCCGATCAAGGGCCTGCCCCCGTCGCTCATCAACGTCCCGTCGGGGTGCGCCTTCCACCCGCGCTGCCCCTACGCGCTCGATCGGTGCAGGACGGAGACCCCGGCGCTCATCCCGAGCGACGGCCACCACGCGGCGGCCTGCCACCTGCCGCAGGGCGACAAGGAGCGGATCTTCCGCGAGGAGGTGCTCGTCCGGACATGAGCGTCGAGACGGCTCCGACCTCGTCGGCGCCCGCGGGCGGCGGGCGCGCGCCTCTCATCCGCGTCCGTGGGCTGAAGAAGTACTTCCCGATCACGCAGGGCATCGTCATCCAGCGACGGGTCGGCGACGTCCGTGCCGTGGACGGCATCGACCTCGATGTCTTCCCGGGGGAGACCGTCGGCCTCGTCGGGGAGACCGGGTGCGGCAAGTCCACCCTCGCCCGCACGATCATGCGGCTCTACGACGCGACCGAGGGGACGATCGAGTTCGAGGGGCACGACATCACGAACCTCTCGGGCAAGGAGCTCCGCACCCGCCGGCGCGATATGCAGATGATCTTCCAGGACCCGATGGCCTCCCTGAACCCGCGGAAGACCGTCGGGTCGATCATCGGCGAGCCGTTCCGCCTCCACAACGTCGTGCCGAAGGACAAGGTCCGTGGGGAGGTCCAGCAGCTCATGGAGCTCGTCGGCCTGAACCCGGAGCACTACAACCGGTACCCGCACGAGTTCTCCGGCGGCCAGCGCCAGCGCATCGGCGTCGCACGCGCGCTCGCCCTGCGTCCGAAGCTCATCGTGTGCGACGAGCCGGTCTCGGCCCTCGACGTGTCGATCCAGGCGCAGGTCCTGAACCTCCTGAAGGACCTCCAGACGGAGTTCAACCTCACCTACCTCTTCATCGCCCACGACCTCTCGGTCGTGAAGCACGTCTCCGACCGCGTGGCGGTCATGTACCTCGGCAAGATCGCCGAGCTCGCGAGGGGTGACGACCTCTACGCGAACCCGAAGCACCCGTACACCGGGGCCCTGCTGTCCGCGGTGCCGATCCCTGACCCGAACCTCGCTCGGAGCCGCCGCCGGATCATCCTCGAGGGCGACGTCCCGTCCCCGATCGACCCCCCGTCCGGGTGTCGGTTCCACCCGCGCTGCCCGAACGCCCAACTCCCGCGGTGCGCCGCGGAGGAGCCCGAGCTCCTGCCCCACCACCCGGGCCAGGTCGCGGCCTGCCACTTCCCCCTCCCGGACCGCGCCGTCATCGAACGGTAGGATGGGCGCGTGCTGAAGGTCGCGATGCTCGTGCTGAACATCCTCTCCTCGCTCTTCCTCATCGTGTTCATCCTGCTCCACTCGGGGAAGGGGAGCGGCCTGTCCGACATGTTCGGGGGCGCGAGCAGCCTCTCCGGGGGGACCTCGCTCGAGCGACGGCTCGACCGGATCACCGTCGTCACGGCGGTCGTCTTCGGGCTGTCGACCTTCTGGCTCTCCTGGCAGTGGTGAGCCCGGCGGTCGCCCGATGGGCGGCCGCCCCTCGTTGGTAGACTGCGCGCGCACGTCGGAGTGGCGGAATTTGGCAGACGCGCTAGGTTGAGGGCCTAGTGGGTGCATAACCCGTGGGGGTTCAAGTCCCCCCTCCGACACCAAGGGGTCCCTCCGGGCCCGGCCCTACACTCGTCCCCATGAGCACGCTCGAGGTCCGTGACCTCGCCGTAGAGGTGGCAGGGCTCCCGATCCTCGAGGGGCTCTCCTTCGTCCTCGGCGCCGACGAGAGGGCTGGCGTCGTCGGTCGCAACGGCGCGGGCAAGACGAGCCTCCTGCGCGTCCTCGCGGGCGAGGACCCGCCGCTCGCCGGCGCGATCCACATCCGGGGGCGGCTCGGCTACCTGCAGCAGGACCCCCGGCAGCGGGCCGACGACGACGCCCGCTCGGCGCTCGGCCACCTCCTCGACGCCCGCGACCTCGACGCGATGGCCGTCCGACTCGAGAAGGAGCGCCTGCGGGTCGAGGAACGTCCGAGCGAGGCCAACGTCGCGCGGTTCTCGCGGCTCGAGGAGCGGTACCGGGCGGCGGGGGGCTACTCCGGGGAGGCCGAGGCGCGCCGCATCGCGGCCGGGCTCGGGCTCGCCCAGGACCGCCTCGGGCTCCCCGTCGGCGCGCTATCGGGCGGGGAGCGACGACGACTCGAGCTCGCTCGGATCCTGTTCGCGGAGAGCGACGTCCTGTTGCTCGACGAGCCGACGAACCACCTCGACGTCGATGCGAAGCACTGGCTCATGCGCTTCCTCGCGGGGTTCCGCGGCGCCCTCGTCGTCGTGAGCCACGACCTCGCGCTGCTCGACGCTGCGATCACCCGCATCATCCACCTCGACCGGGACGGGGTCGTCCAGTACCGAGGCACGTACTCGAAGTACCGCGAGGCCCGCCGGCAGGACGAGGAGCGGCTCCGCGCCCTCGCGCTGCGGCAGGCGGCGGAGATCAAGCGCCTCGAGACGCTCGCGGATTCGATGCGGGGGCAGACGGAGAAGCGCGCCCGGAAGGCGAAGACGCTCGACACGCGGGCGGAGCGCCTGCGCCGCGTCGCGGTGACGGGCCCGGCCCGCGAGCGCGCGACCCGCTACCGCCTCCCGGCCCCCCCGCGATCGGGGGACCTCGTCCTCGAGGCCGTCGGCCTCTCGAAGGGGTACGGCGGCGACCCGGTGTTCGCGGATGTCTCGTTCGACCTCCACCGCGGCGAGCGGCTCCTCCTGCTCGGGCTGAATGGCGCAGGGAAGACCTCGCTGCTGAAGATCCTCGCCGAGGTGACGTCGGCCGACGCGGGATCGTTCCGGCTCGGTGCGAACGTCTCGCTCGGCTACTACGCCCAGGAGCACGAGGGCATCGCGGCCGGGACGTCGGTGCTCCAGCACGTCCGACGCGAGTCGACGGAAGCGGACGACCAGGCGCTCCGCTCGCTCCTGGGGATGTTCGGGCTCCGGGGCGCGATGGCGTCGCAGGATGCGGGCACGCTCTCCGGCGGGGAGAAGACGAAGCTCGCCCTCGCGCAGCTCGTCGCGGGGCGCCGGAACCTGCTCCTGCTGGACGAACCGACGAACAACCTCGACTCCCCCTCGCGGACGGCCATCGCGGAGGCGCTCGCCGCGTGGCCCGGCACGATGCTCGTCGTGAGCCACGACGTCGGCTTCGTCGAAGCCCTCGCACCCGACCGCGTCCTCGCGATGCCGGAGGGGGAGCTCACCGCGTGGGACGACGGGTTCCTCGACCTCGTGGCGCTCGCGTAGGGGACGCGGTGGGCCGGTCCTACACTGGCGGCATCCCGAACGGAGGGCTCTCCCCGATGCACCGACCGATCTGCCGCACCGCTGCCGCCGCGGCCCTCGCCGTCGTCCTCGCCGCGGGCTGCTCCGGGAGCGTCCTCGACGGATCCACCGTCGCCGGCGGCGACGCGCACGTCAGGTCGGTCGTCGCCGTCGGTGGCTCCCCCGCGGACGCGGTCGTGGCCGTCGTGGAGTCGGTCCTGCCGGCGGTCGTGAACGTGACCGCGGAGACCGGCGAGACGCTCGCCGGTCGCGACCGACGCGGGGTCGGAACGGGCTTCATCGTCCGGGCGGACGGGATCGTCGTCACGAACTACCACGTCGTCGAGCAGGCGCAGCGGATCACCGTCACGACCTCGGGCGACGATCCGGAGCGCTACGAGGCTCGGGTGATCGGGGGCGATCCGCAGGCCGACCTCGCGGTGCTCGCGATCGACGCCACCGGACTCCCGACGGTCACGCTCGGGAGTTCGGATGATCTCGTCCTCGGCCAGCAGGTGGTCGCGATCGGGTACGCGCTCGCGCTCGAGGGTGGGCCGTCGGTCACGACCGGGGTCGTCTCCGCCCGGGATCGGACGATCACCGTGCCGGATGCGAACTGCACCGAGTGCACGGATGGGGTGCGCACGTACACCGACGTCGTCCAGACGGATGCCGCGATCAACCCCGGCAACTCCGGCGGGCCCCTCGTCGATCTGCGAGGTCGGGTCATCGGCATCAACACCGCGGGCTCGACGCGGGCGGAGAACATCGGGTTCGCGATCGCGATCGATGCGGCGATCCCCACGATCCGTGACGCCGAGGAGGACCCCGCGGCCCCGGTGGCCTACCTCGGGGTGAGCACCGTCGACGTGACGCCGACCCTCGTCCTCCAGCAGGGGCTGTCCGTGGACGCGGGGGTCTTCGTCGTGGGTGTCGCGCCGGGGAGCGCGGCCGATCGCGCCGGGATCCGGCCCGGAGACGTCCTCGTGGCGTTCGACGGGCGCGCGGTCACGGCCGGGCGCTTCCTCGGGGAGCTCGTGCGGGAGCGCGAACCCGGAGACCGCGTCGCGGTCGACGTCGTGCTGCCGGACGGCGTCCGGCGCACGTTCACGCTCACGCTCGGGATCAACCCGCTGCCGACCGGCTGAGCCGGCTCCCCGCCCGACGGGGGAGCGTCCCCTAGGCTCGGCCCATGGCGATCCGGCGGCGCTTCGAGATCGTCCGGATCGCCGGGATCTCGGTCGGCGTCCATCTCTCGTGGTTCGGGGTCCTCGCGCTCGTCGTCGTCGCGGGCTTCCGGGGGTTCCGAGAGCTCTTCCCGGAGGGCTCCGCCGTCGTCCTCGCGGCGATGGCCATCAGTCTCGGGGTGAGCTTCTTCGCGTGCCTCACCCTCCACGAGCTCGCGCACGCCCTCGTCGCGAACCGACTCGGCGTCGGCGTGCGGTCGATCCTCCTGTTCATGTTCGGTGGGGTCGCCGAGATCGACCGGGAGGCCCGGACGCCGGGTGCGGAGTTCGCGATCGCGCTCGCGGGGCCGGCGGCGTCGGTCGTGCTCGCGGCGGCGGCGGGGCTCGTCTCGGTCGGCCCCGCCGCCGCGCGCGGCCCCACCGGCGCGCTCGTCCTCGCGCTCGCCTTCCTGAACGTCGGCATCGCGCTCTTCAACCTCCTGCCCGCGCTGCCCCTCGATGGCGGCCGCATCCTCCGCGCTGGTCTCTGGCGCATGACGGCCGATCGCGCCCGCGCGACCGCGATCGCCGGCGTCGGCGGACGCGCGCTCGGCGCGACCGTCGGCCTCGGCGGCCTCCTGGTCGCCGTCGCGGGCGACGAGCCCCTCGGCCTCTGGTACGTCCCGATGGGGGTGTTCCTGTGGGTCGTGGCCGGCCCCGCCCCGGGGGGGGGGGCCCCCCCCCGGGGGGCCGCCCCGCCGGGCCGACCGGCGGGGCCCCCACCGCGCCCCCCCCGGCGGGGCGGGGGGGCGGCGCCCGGGGGGGGGGCCCCCCCCCGGGCGGGGGGGCCCCCCACGACCCACAGGAACACCCCCATCGGGACGTACCAGAGGCCGAG
>JBJTIF010000091.1:0-10185 GCA_046094825.1 Actinomycetota bacterium | reverse complement strand
CGCGCCCCCCGCCCCCCCCCCCCGGGTGTGGGGGGGGCCCGCGCGCCCCACCCCCACGTCCGCTACCCGTAGCGCACGGTCTCCATCCCGCACGGCCTCCATCCCGCACCCCTCCGGCCCTCCCTGCGGCGCGGGATCCCCGACCGGTGGGTCGTTGCTAGGGTGGCCCGATGGCGACCGGTTCCAGCGCGCACACGCCCGAGGAGCGCCCGTCGGTCGATCTCGCGGCCTTCTCGGACGACGAGCTCGCCGTGCTCGCGAAGGTCGGCGCGATCCTGCGCCGCCTCGAGTTCGGGACCGTGCTCCTCGTGATCCACGAGGGCAAGGTCGTGCAGATCGAGATGGCGGAGAAGTTCCGGCTCCCGTAGGCCCGTAGGCACGGCCGCACCGCCTCCACCACATCTCCACATCGCGATGCCCGGATGCCGTTGCGGCGCCCTCGGCCCTCGCGTAGCGTCCCCGTCGTTCGGCTGACCAGACGACTGGAGGCCGCGACGCCTCCGGGTCGCGGCCTTCGTGTTTTCCGAGAGGAGACGACATGCGGATCCGACGTTCGATCGGCGCGGTGCTCGCCGCCGCGATGCTCGTGGTGGCGACCGGCTGCGCGAGTTCCGAGGAGCGCGCCATGGGGAGCGATGAGGTGATCCGGATCGGCGTGTTCCCGAACCTCACGCACGCTCCGGCGTACGTCGCGCTCGAGGCCGGAATCTTCGACGAGGTGCTCGCGCCCGCGCGCGTCGAGGTGACGTACTTCAACTCCGGTTCGGACGCTGGAACGGCGCTCCTCGGTGGTTCGATCGACGCGACGTACATCGGCCCCGGGCCGTCGACGGCGCTGTTCCTCCAGTCCGGTGACGTCGCCGTGATCTCCGGCGTGACCGCGGGCGGGGCGTCCTTCGTGGTGCGCACCGGCGCCGGCATCTCGACGCCGGCCGACCTCTCCGGCAAGCGCCTCGCCGTGCCGGGCGTCGGCAACACCCAGGACGTCGCGCTCCGCACGTGGCTCCGTACCCAGGGGCTCGACGCGAACGATGCGGGTGGCGACGTGAACGTCGCAGCGGTCGACAACAAGACCCTCGTCCAGCTCTTCGAGCAGGAGCAGCTCGACGGCGCGTGGGAGCCGGAGCCGTGGCCGACGATCCTCGAGTCCGAGGGGCTCGCGACGACGTTCGTCGACGAAGCGACGCTCTGGCCGGACGGGCTCTTCGTCACGACGAACCTGCTCGTGAACACGACGTACGCCGACACGCACCCCGAACTCGTCCGCAAGCTCGTCGAGGCGAACGTCCGCGCGATCCGCCTCATCGAGGAGGACCCGGTCGCCGCGAAGGCGGCGGCGCAGGCGGGGCTCGTGAAGGCGGGCGCCCCGTCGCTCGATCAGGCCGTCGTCGATGCGGCGTGGGACAAGCTCACGTTCACGTGGGACCCGGTCTCGGTCAGCCTCGCGGAGGGTGCGCAGAACGCCTTCGAGCTGGGGTTCCTCGACACCGACCCGACCGGTATCCTCGGGATCTACCGTCTCGAGGACCTGAACGCCGTGCTCGCGGAGCTCGGCGAGGACCCGGTGGAGGTGCCGTCGGCGTGACCGATACGACCCCGAGGCTCTCCGTCGTCGCCTCGAGCGGCGCCGATCGACCGAAGCTCTCCGCGGTCGGGGTCTCGAAGTCGTTCCGCAACGCCCGAGGCGACCAGGTCCACGCGCTCGGACCCGTCCACCTCGACGTGGCCCAGGGGGAGTTCGTCTGCCTCCTGGGCCCGTCGGGGTGCGGGAAGTCCACGCTCCTGAACGTCTTCGCCGGGCTCGAGAAGCCGGACGAGGGAGAGGTCCGCATCGACGGGGAGCCGATCGTGCGGCCGGGGCCGGACCGCGCGGTGCTCTTCCAGGACCCGGCCCTCTTCCCGTGGAAGACCGTCCGCGGCAACGTCGAGTTCGCGCTCGAGCTCATCGGCGTCGCGGAGGGCGAGCGCACCGATCGCGCGATGGAGTGGCTGAAGCGGGTCCACCTCGGTCGCTTCGCGGAGGCGCAGCCGCACGAGCTCTCCGGCGGCATGCGGCAGCGGGCGGCGATCGCCCGCGCGCTCGCCTGCCGACCCGAGGTGCTCCTCGCCGACGAACCGTTCGCCGCGCTCGACGCGCAGACCCGGGAGATCCTCCAGGAGCTCCTGCAGGACGTCTGGCTCGAGACCCGCACGACCTTCATCTTCGTGACACACAACGTCCGAGAGGCCGTGTTCCTCGCGGACCGCGTCGTCCTCATGTCGGCGCCGCCCGGGACGCTCCTCGCCGAACACCGGATCACGGTCGAACGACCGCGGGGCATCGAGGACGCGCTCCTGTCGAAGGTCGTCGTCGACATCCACGACCACCTCTCGAAGGAGGTGGACAAGGTTGTCGCGCGCGAAGCGGATCTCTGAGCAGCTCGGACCGCGGCTCGCCGCGGTCGTCGCGCTGCTCGCCGTGTGGCAGCTCGTCGCGTCGAGCGGATTCTTCAACGAGAGCGTGTTCCCGGGTCCGGTCGAGGTGCTCTCGGCGTTCGGCCGAGACTTCTTCACGACCGATCCCCCGCGCGAGTCGATCCTCGCCGCGACGACGGCGAGCCTGATCCGGCTCCTCGTCGGCCTCGCGGTCGGCGTGACGCTCGGGACGCTCATCGGGCTCGGCATGGCCGCGTCGGGCCGGATCCAGCGGAGCGTCGGGAGCCTCATCAGCGGCCTCCAGGCGCTCCCGTCGATCTCGTGGCTCCCGCTCTCGATCCTGTGGTTCGGGCTCTCCGAGCGGGCCATCCTCTTCGTCGTCGTCATCGCCGGGATCCCCGCCGTCGCGATCGCGACCGCGGCGAGCCTCCGTCTCGTCCCGCCGCTCCTGATCCGCGCAGGCCGGACCCTCGGTGCCCGGCGGTGGGTCCTCTACCGCCGCGTGATCCTCCCGGCGGCGGTGCCGGGGTACATCGGCGGGCTCCAGCAGGCGTGGGCGCTGTCCTGGCGCGGCCTCATGGCGGGCGAACTCATCTCCACGGGCGGGAAGGGCCTCGGTCACCTGCTCGACGCGAACGCGCAGTCGTTCCGGACCCCGGACATCTTCGCGGTGATGCTCATGATCATGGGCGTCGGGATGCTCGTCGAGGCGTCGTTCGGCGTGCTCGATCGCCGCGTGCGGAGCCGCCGAGGCCTGCTGCTGCCGACCTGATCCCCGGCGAGGGGCCGCCAGCAACGGGCGGCCGATGGGACCCCCCCCCCCCGCGGGCCGCGCTCGGCGACGCCCTCGTGCGGGTCGGCGACTGGGCGTTCGCGCTCGAGGCCGGCAGCGCCGAGGAGGAGCGCGAGGCGCTCGCCGAGATCGAGGACCTCGGGTTCCCCGCGGTGTGGTTCCCGGAGAGCGTCGCGAGCCGCGAGGTCTTCGCGCACGCGGCGTGGATGCTCGCCTCGACCCGTCGGACGGTGGTCGCGACCGGCATCGCGAACATCTGGGCCCGCGACCCCCACGCGATGGCGAACGGATGGCGGATGCTCACCGACGCCTACCCCGAGCGATTCGTCCTCGGCCTCGGCGTGAGCCATGCGCCGTCGGTCGCCCGGCGTGGCGGTCGCTACGAACGTCCGCTCGCGCACATGCGTACCTACCTCGAGGCGATGGACCGGAGCGCCTCGAGCGCGCCAGCACCCGCCGCGGTGCCGCGGCGGGTGCTCGCGGCGCTCGGGCCGCGGATGCTCGAGCTCGCCGGCGAGCGTTCGCTCGGCGCCCACCCGTACTTCGTCCCCGTCGAGCACACGGCGTTCGCGCGCGCCCGGCTCGGCGCCGACCCGGTCCTCGCGGTCGAGCAGGCGGTCGTCCTGTCGACGGATGCGGCGGAGGCGCGGCGGATCGCGCGGGGGTACGCGACGCACTACCTCGCGATGACGAACTACGCGAGCAACCTCCGTCGGATGGGATGGACCGACGCGGACATCGCCGGCCAGGGGAGCGACGCGCTCATCGACGCCGTCATCGCGTGGGGCGACGAGGACGCGATCGCCGCGCGCGTGCGCCAGCACCACGATGCCGGCGCGGACCACGTCTGCGTCCAGGTGCTGACCGGCGACGACGCCGACGTCGGCCTCGACGACCTCCGCGCGCTCGCGCCCGCGCTCCTCGGCCGCTGACGGCTCAGCGCTCGGAGGACCCGCGCGGCACGACCTCGCAGCGTTCCTCGCCGAGCCACACACCGAACGTGCCGCGGTGCCGCGCGAGCCAGCGGTAGCAGCGATCGGTCGTGCGCGGTGCCGCCGCCGGGAGCCACGCGACGAGCGCGCCGCCGGGCAACAGCCGCAGGAGCGCGGGGACCGCGGCGCCCGCCGAGCGCACCGTCCCGTCCGGTGCGACGAGGTGCCACGAGGCGGCCCGCTCGTCCTCGGTGAGGTGCGCGAGGAGCCGCGGGATCGCGGGGTCGGTGAGCGCGATCGGCGCGAGTCGGCCTCGTCGGTCGGCGCGGAGGATCCGCGCGGTGATCCAGCGGCAGAACCCACAGGCCCCGTCGTAGACGAGGAGCGATCGGCCGTCCGTCGACGCGCTCACCGCGGGGGCGGGCGGCGCCAGGTCTCCTGCCGGGCCCACGCGAAGCGGGCGCGCAGCCACCAGGCGACCCCGACCGCGACGAACGCGCCCGCGAGCATGAGCCCGAGCACGACCGTGATCGCGAACTTCAGGACGGCGCCGAGGATCCCGAGGATCGCCGCGACGAGGAGCAGGACGAGGATGTAGACGAGCATGCTCCAAGCCTACCGGCTAGGCTCGCGCCCATGGCCCGCGACCTCCAGGCCTTCATCGACGGTGCGTGGTGCGACGCGCGCGACGGGCGTCGCTTCGACGTGCTGAACCCGGCGACCGGTGAGGTCGTCGCGACCGTCCCGGACTGCCAGCCGGAGGACGTCGCTCGCGCGGTCGCGGCGGCCCGGCGGACGTTCGATGACGGGTCCTGGTGGCCGCGGACGTCGGCCCGCGAGCGCGGTCGCATCCTCCTGCGCGCGGCGGAGATCGTGCGGCGCGAGCACGCGCGTCTCGCCGAGCTCGAATCGCTCGACTGCGGGAAGCCGCTCGGCGAGGCGCGCGACGACATCGCCGAGGTCGCGTTCATGTTCGAGTACTACGGCGGCTGGGCGACGAAGATCCATGGCGAGATCCCACCCGTCGGCCCCGACGCGCTCTCGCTCGTCGTGAAGGAACCGATGGGCGTCGCGGTCGGCATCACGCCGTGGAACTACCCGATGATGATGGCCGTCCAGAAGGTCGCACCCGCGCTCGCGGCGGGCTGCACGTTCATCCTGAAGCCCGCGGAGCAGACGCCGCTCACCGCGCTCGAGATCCCGAAGATCCTCGAGGAGGCGGGCCTGCCGAAGGGCGTCCTCCACGTCGTGACCGGGTTCGGCGAGACGGCGGGTGCGCCGCTCGTCGACGATCCGCGCGTCGACAAGGTGGCGTTCACGGGCTCGCGCGACGTCGGCCGGATCATCCTGCGCAACGGCGCGGACACCCTGAAGCGCGTGACGCTCGAGCTCGGGGGCAAGTCGCCGAACATCGTGTTCGGCGACGCGGACTTCGAGCGGGCGATGGACGGATCGGCGAACGGCATCTTCTGGAACCAGGGCGAGATCTGCTCCGCGGGATCGCGCGTCTTCATCCAGCGCGACATCTACGACGATGCGCTCGATGCGCTCGTCGCGCGCGCGAGGGCCGTCCGCCTCGGCGAGGGGACCGCGGAGGGCACGACGATGGGGCCGCTCGTGAGCCGCGAGCAGCAGGAGCGCGTCGAGCGCTACGTCGAGATCGGCCGGGCCGAGGCGACGCTCGCGGTCCAGGGCGACCGCCCGAGCGACCCCCGCCTCGCGGGCGGGTTCTTCGTGCCCCCGACGATCTTCGAGGCGACGAACGACGCGACGATCGCGCGGGAGGAGATCTTCGGACCGGTCATGACGGTGATCCCGTTCCGCGACGCCGAGGAGGCCGTTCGGCTCGCGAACGACAACGACTACGGCCTCGCCGCCGCGGTGTGGTCGCGCGACATCACGAAGGCGCTCACGACCGCGCGCGCGCTCCGTGCCGGCATCGTGTGGGTGAACGACACGCAGCCCGCGCCGACGGAGGCTCCGTGGGGCGGCTACAAGCAGTCCGGCATCGGCCGCGAGCTCGGCGCGCACGGCGTCGAGGACTACCTCGAGGCGAAGCACATCTACGTGAACCTCTCGAGCTGAGGGCGGGACCCGTGACCGACGCCCCCCGCGTGCTCGTCGAGGACCTCGGCCCCGTCCGTCGGCTCACGCTCCACCGTCCCGAGGTCCTGAACGCGCTCGACCACGGGCTCCTCGACGAGCTCGAGGCGGCGCTCGACGCCGCGGCGGCCGACCGCGACGTGTCCGTCCTCATCCTCCGCGGCGCCGGTCGGGCGTTCTGTTCCGGCTACGACCTCTCGGAGGACGCCGATGAGGGCGAACTCGACGAGGACGCCTGGCGGGCGATCCTCGGCGCGTCGACGCGCCGCCTCCTGAAGCTCTTCGACCACCCGAAGCCGATCATCGCGTCGGTGCACGGGTACTGCCTCGCGGGCGGCACCGACCTGATGCTCGCCGCCGACCTCTGCGTCGCCGCTGACGACGCGATGTTCGGCTACGTCGACATCCGGTTCGGGTCGGGCGTCGTCTCGATGTTCCTGCCGTGGGTGATCGGCGTGCGCGCGGCGAAGGAGCTCCTGTTCACCGGCGAGGACCGCGTCCCGGCGGCCGAAGCGCACCGGCTCGGCCTCGTGAACCGCGTCGTCCCGCGCGCCGAGCTCGACGCCGCGACGCTCGCGCTCGCGGAGGAGATCGCGAAGAACGAACCCTTCGTCGTCCAGATGACGAAGCGGTCGGTGCACCGCACGTGGGAGGAGGCCGGGTTCCGGCGCGCGATGGAGGACAACGTGGAGTTCGACGTGCTCATCGAGACCGCGAACCTCCCGCAGCGCGACGAGTTCCGCCGCATCACCGCGGAGCAGGGGTTGAGGGCGGCGATCGCGTGGCGCGACGCGAGGTACCGCGGGTGAGCGCGAAGCCGTGGGATCTCCGGCCGCTCCTCGCTCCACGGTCGATCGCGATCGTCGGGGCCTCGGAGTCGCCGGACTCGTGGGCGCCGGAGATCGAGCGGAGCCTCCGCCACGTCGGGTTCCGCGGTGCGCTCCACCCGGTGAACCCGAAGTACGACACGGTGTGGGGCAGGCCCTGCGTCGCGTCGGTCGCCGACCTGCCGCGCGGCGTCGACCTCGCGGTCGTCGTCGTGCCCGCCCGCGTCGCGGTGCGGCAGGTCGAGGCGTGCGCCGCGGCGGGCGTCCGGGGGGTCATGGTCGTGTCGAGCGGCTTCGCGGAGGCGGGCGAGGAGGGCCGCGCGCTCCAGGACGAGCTCCGCGCGATCGCGCTCCGCCACCGGCTCCCGGTCCTCGGCCCGAACGTCGAGGGCTTCGTGAACTACGTCGACCGCGTCGCGCCGTACGGGACGACGCCGCCGCCCGAGCCCGTGCCGGGGGACATCAGCGTCCTGTCGCAGTCCGGGACGGTCGCGTGGACGATGAACCAGCTCGCATCCGACCGCGGGCAGGGGCTCCGCATCATCCTCGGTGTCGGCAACGAGGCGGTGCTCGGCCTCGGCGACCTCTTCGCGTGGGCCGCGGCCGATCCCCGGACGCGGGTCGTGACGAGCTACCTCGAGACGATGCGCGACGTCGCGGGGATCGGCCGCGGCCTCGACGCGCTCCGCGCGGCGGGCAAGCCCGTCATCATCTGCGCGCCCTCGGGTCGCAGCGAGGCCGCGCGCGCGTCGATCGTCGCCCACACCGGCGCGCTCGCCGGCGACACCGCGATCCGCGACGCGTGGCTCCGCGGCCGCGGCGTGATCCTCGTCGAGGACCCGGTGACGATGTTCGAGGCCGCGGTCCTCCTCTCGCACCACCGTCGCGTCCGCACGACCGGCGTCGCGGCGGCGCTCCAATCGGGCGGTGCGTGCACGCTCTTCGCCGAGGCGGCGGGGGCCGCCGGCCTCACGCTCCCGGCGTTCGCGGGACGGACGAAGCAGCGACTCCGCGCCGCGCTCCCGCACTTCGCCTCGCAGAACAACCCGCTCGACGTGACCGGGCAGGCGGCGGTCGAGACCGACATGTACGTCGGGGCCCTCGAGGCCCTGGCGCGCGATCCCGCGATCGGGTTCGTCGCGTTCGACGCGTTCCCGCCCCGCCTCGAGGGCGAGGGCGTGTGGGCCGCTCCGGTCCTCGAGGCCGTCCGCCGTCTGCGACGCGAGACGGGGACGCTCTTCGCCTCCGTCGCGATGAGCCCGCTCGCGTACTCGCGCGCCGCGAAGGACTTCGTCGCCGGCGCGCCGATCCCGTTCCTCCAGGGACACCGCGCCGCGACCGGCGCGATCCGCGCGCTCCTGGACCACGCGTCGCTCCGCGATCGCGTCGCGCCCGACCTGCCGGCGCACCGCGCCCGGGCTGCGCTCGCGCGTCGCCTGCGCGGTGCGGCGGGGCCGCTCGATGAAGCGCTCGCGGCCGAGGTGCTCTCCGCGTACGGGGTGCGGCGTCCCGCCGAGGGCGTGGCCTCGACGCCGAAGGCCGCGGCGACGCTCGCTTCGCGGTTGCGGTTCCCCGTCGCGGTGAAGGCGCTCGCGCCGGAGCTCCCGCACAAGGCGAAGCTCGGCGGGGTTCGGCTCGGGCTCCGATCGGCGGTGGACGTCGAGATCGCCGCCGCCGAGGTGCTCGACGCGGCGCGCCGCGCGGGTGCCGCGACGCCGCGGGTCCTCGTCCAGCGGATGGCCGAGGGCACGGAGGTGCTCGTCGGCGCGCTCGTCGACGAGCGCTTCGGCGCCGTCATCACGATGCGCCCCGGCGGTGCGCTCGCGGAGGCGGGCGAGGCGCGGTTCGTCGCCGCGCCCCTCTCGCCGAAGCAGGCGAGGGCGTTCGTCGACGCGGAGGCCGCGCGCTGCGGCCTCGCCGCGACGCGGCACGACCTCGCCGCGACCGCGCGGGCGGTCGGCGCGATCGCGCGCGCGGCGCACGATCTGCGCGACCGCCTCTCCTCGCTCGAGGCGAACCCGCTCCTCGTCGGGCCCCGCGGCGCGATCGCCGTCGATGCGCTCGCCGAGGCGCGTCCCCGGTGATCTGGGGCATCGCCGCCGCGATCCTCTGGGGCGTCGCGGACTTCAGCGCGGCGCTCCTCAGCCGTCGGCTCCGAGCGATCCCGACGGTCCTCCTCGTCCAGACGTTCGGCCTCGTGGTCGTCGCGACGCTCTACGTCGTCGTCCGCCCCCCGTGGACCGCGGATGCCGCCGACGTGGCGCTCCTCGTCCTCGACGGCGCGCTCGCGGCGTTCGCCTACATCGCGCTCTACCGCGGGCTCGCGCTCGGCCCGGTGGCGCTCGTCTCGCCGATCGCCGCCTCGTACGCGGTCGTCGCGATCGGCCTCGCGGTCCTCGTCCTCGGCGATCGCCTCGGCACGGCGGTGCTCCTCGCGTCGGCGGTCACGGTCGGCGGGGTCGCCCTCACCTCGGCCGACCCGCGGTCGCGGGAGGCGCCGCGCGAGCGCGGGGGCGTCCCGAACGCGGTCCTCGCGGCGGTCCTCTTCGGCGTCGGCACGTTCATCCTCGCGCGCTCGTCCCGCGAGATCGGGTGGCTCACCACGGTGCTCCTCGGCCGGACGTTCACGGTGCTCGGGATCGCGGCGCTCGCGCTGTGGCGGCGCGAGGGCGTCGGGCACGTCGATCGCCGCGGGCTCGCGGGGGTCGCGGGGCTCGGGCTCATCGACGCGCTCGGCATCCTCACGTTCGCCTGGGGGACCGAGGTCGCGCTCGCGTCGCTCGTGATCGCCGCGTCGGCGACGTTCCCGTTCGTCTCGGTCGCGGGCGGCATGCTCGTCCTCGAGGAACGCCCGGCCCGTTCGCAGCTCGTCGGCATCGTGTTCGTCGTCGGCGGGCTCGTCTGGCTCGGCCTCGTGTCCTAGCCGACGCTGCCGCGTCGCCGCCGCGAGGGCCGCGCCCGGGGGCCGCGCCCGGGGGCCACGGCTATCCTCGCCGCGTCCGGGCGGTGCCCCGGCCGGGAGGCGACATGCGGGAACGCGCGCGCACGGTGATCGTCGGCGGCGGGGCCGCCGCCGCGGCCGTCGCGGCCGCCCGCGGGAGCGGGGGCGAGCCCG
>JBJTIF010000090.1:0-2361 GCA_046094825.1 Actinomycetota bacterium | reverse complement strand
ACGCTCCCTCGACCGATGTCGCCCTCGATCTCGAGGCCACGTTCTGGGTCTCCTATGCGGAGGCGGCAGGCACCGTCCGCTCGAACGATCTCGACGGTCCATGGATCGCGGCGGTCACCCCGATCTCGCCCGTCGGCGAGGCCGCGGTCGAGCAGACCTTCGACGTCCCGATCGAGACCTCCACGACCATCACCACGATCCCCGAGACGGGGCTCACCGCCGACGACCAGACCGGCGCCGTGCTGCAGTTGCCGGGAGGCTTCCTCGGGACGCTCGAGTCCGCCGACGTCCTCGAGACGCCCGGCCCCGCGCTGCTGAGCGCCCTGACGACGAGTGGCGGGCGCATGGGCACCTTGGCCCGCCCGATCAAGGCACCGCCCGCGCCGTTCGCGTGCACGGTCGCCTCCGTCTACGACGCGGAGTGCTGGCGATTCGACATCTCGGTCGTCCAGGCACTCGATGTCCGCTTCGTCTACACGTTCACGGTCCGGTTCGACGGTTCGGCGTTCGCCGACGCGGGGGGACGCCTCCAGCGCATCCGCCAGGTGCTCTTCTTCCACCAGGAGGACGGCGCGACCTCGTACACGCAGGTCCCGGCGTGTCCGCGGGGCACGACCGCCGCCACCTACATGGGGACCGGTCCGTGCCTGCTGAGCAAGTCCGTCGACCGGGCCACCGGCGACTACGTCTTCGTCATCCTCACCGATCGCAACGGGCAGTGGAAGGGTGGCCGCTGAGTCGGCCGAGCGCAGCGCGCGTCAGCGGACGGTGGTGAACCGCCACCAGCGCGACGCGTTCGCGTCCGTGGAGCCACCGGTGTTCGTCGCGCGGATCTGCCACTCGTAGGCGCGCTTCGACAGGAGTCCCGTGAGCGACACCGTCGTCGAGGTTCCGGTCGAGACCCACGACGCGTCGCAGATGCCGTTCACGGTCGTGTCGATGCAGTACTCGTAGCCCGTGGCATCCGCCGCGGCCGCCCACGAGAGGGTCGGCGCGCGAGAGACGTTCTTCGCGTTCGCGGTGGGAGCGGTCTTGCCGAAGGCACCCGGCGCGGCGGGCGGGGGTGTCCCGAGCGAGAACGTGTCCCGCACGGTGCCGTCGATCGACGCGAACGTCGCGGTGAGGTAGGTCGGCCCCGAGACGAGCTTCATCGCGCCCCAGTTGCCGTTGTAGCGGACCTGGGACTCCGACAGGGGCGTCCCGAACGAGTAGCGGCTCGCACCGCCGAGGCCGTTCACGACGTACGTGAGCCCACCCGAGGAGAGCCGCTCGTACGTGTGGTCGTGGCCCGCGAGGACGAGGTCGGCGCCCCAGCTCGCGAACGACCAGCGCATGTTCACCGACGACCCGTGGGTCGAGGAGGACGAGTACGGCGGGTGGTGGAAGACGACGACCTGCCACGCGGTCGTCGAGTTGCCGAGCGCCGCCTGGAGCCACGCCTTCTCGGTGTTCATCTCGGTCGCCGAGCGGAGCGAGAGGTCGGAGTCGATGAAGAAGAACTCGACGTCGCCGACGACCTGGCGGTAGTAGAGCTCGTTGCCCGGAAGGGCGAAGTACGACGTGTAGTTGCCGATCCCGCCGTCCGAGTAGTCGTGGTTGCCGGTGGCGGGGAAGAAGCGGTTCACGTCGGCCGTCCCGCCCCCGCAGTACGTCCCGGCCGCGGCGCCGCTCAGGAACGCGCAGTAGTAGCGCCCGACGACGAGGTCGTAGCGATCCGTCCCCGTGCCGCCCGACGTGTAGTAGTTGTCGCCGACGGTCACGATCGCGGCGGGGTTCCAGCCAGCGACGAGCGTCGCGACGTTCGCTTCGGCGGTCGTGTTCACGCCGTAGTCCCCGATCACGGCCACCGTGGACCCGGTGAGCGCCGCCGCGGGCTGGACCTCCGCGGAGGCGACAGACGGGGAAACGGGATCGGCGGGCCCGGCCGCGATCGCGATCGCGGTGAGCCCGGCGAGGACCCCGAGGAGGACGCGCCCGTCACGCATGCAGTGAGCATACCGGCGGGGGAAGGGGCGTCGTGG
Organism: Actinomycetota bacterium; assembly: GCA_046094825.1. Classification (GTDB taxonomy): domain Bacteria; phylum Actinomycetota; class UBA4738; order UBA4738; family HRBIN12; genus JBJTIF01. Next base: position 340 of record JBJTIF010000090.1, on the reverse strand, counting down.
TGGGCCCCCGGGGATTCGAACCCCGAACCTGCGGATTAAGAGTCCGTTGCTCTGCCGTTGAGCTAGAGGCCCGGGCGGAGTCTACAGGGACTCGAAACTTGGGGTGACCGAGGGGACTTGAACCCCCAACCCCCAGGACCACAACCTGGTGCTCTAACCGGATTGAGCTACGGCCACCGTGTCGCGGGATCCGTGGGGGGGCCGCGGCGCCGCTCAGGAACGCGCAGTAGTCGCGCCCGACGTCGAGGTCGTAGCGATCCGTCCCCGTGCCGCCCGACGGGTAGTAGTTGTCGCCGACGGTCCCGATCGCGGCGGGGTTCCAGCCAGCGTCGAGCGTCGC
>JBJTIF010000089.1:0-7393 GCA_046094825.1 Actinomycetota bacterium | reverse complement strand
GGCCCCCACCCCCCGGGGCCGGGGGCGCGGCGCCCCCGCCCCACCGGGGGGGGCGGGGGGGGGCCCGCGGGGCGGGGCCCGCCCCGCGGCCCGGCCCCACGGCGCACACCGCAGCGTCCGCCGCGTCCTCGCCGCTCCGCTGGACGAACACCGCCGGCGCGCGGTCGCAGAGCCCGAGGCAGGGGCTCGGCTGCCACGTGACCTCGTCGTCCCCGCCGGGCTCGCCGTACGCAGACCGGGCCGCCGCGCGGACCGCCGCCGCGCCGTTCGGGATGCAGGCGACGTCGTCGCAGACGTGGACGACGGTGCCGGCGCGGGGACGCGTCGCGAAGAGCGCGTAGAACGAGGCGACCCCGTACACCTCCGCCGGTGGGACGACGAGGCGCTCCGCGACGTGGTTCACGGCGCCCTCGCTGATCCAGCCGACGCCGCGCTGCACCGCGTGGAGGACCGGCAGGAGCAGGTGGCGTCGCTCGCGGTCGGCGTGGCCGCCGGCGGCGGTGCGGAGCGTGTCGGCGCGATCGCCCTGCGGGCCGAGGACCGTCGCGACCGCGCGACGCTCCCGGTCGGTGGCGGTCGCCGCGGTCAGGTGGAGATCCATCGCCCTCCGGTCAGCTCCGCGTCAGGATGGCACGCCGGCGAGCCGGTCGATGCGCACGGCCGTCGCCTTGAACTCCGCCGTGCCCGATCGCGGGTCGGTCGCGTCGATCGTGAGGGCGTTCGTGTCGACCTGGTCGGGGAAGTGCATCGTGAGGAAGACGAGGCCCGGCCGGAGCTCCGGCGCGACCCGCACCGGTGCCTCGACCGCACCCCGTCGGGAGGCGATCCGCACGACCTCCCCGTCGACGACGCCGAGGGTCGCCGCATCCTCGGGCGACACGTCGAGGGTCTCTCGCGTCGTGAGCGGCGACGCGTAGCGCTCCGTCTGGATGCCGGTGTTGTACGCGTCGAGCCGTCGACCGGTCGTGAGCCGGAACGGGAACTCCTCGGTGAGCTCATCGACCGGCGGATCGTCGACGACCACGTGGAACGCCGCGGGCGTCCCACGCTCGGCCGGGTCGTCGGCCCACAGGCGCTCGTGGAGGAACCTCGTCCCCGGGTGCGTCTCGTCGGGGCACGGCCACTGGATGCCGCCGAGCTCCTCGAGCCGCTCCCACGTCATCCCGCGGTGCATCGGCGAGAGGCTCCGGAGCTCGTCCCAGGCGGCGCGGGGTGTCAGCTCGCCCCAGTCGACGCCGAGTCGACGGGCGAGGTCGGCGATGATCGAGATGTCGTCGCGGGCGCCGAGCGGCGGGTCGAGCGCCTTGCGGACGCGCTGGACGCGGCGCTCGCTGTTCGTGACGGTTCCCTCGGATTCGAAGGCCGCGTTCGACGCCGGGAGGACGACGTCGGCGAGCTCCGCCGTCCGCGTGAGGAAGAGGTCCTGGACGATGAGCGTGTCGAGCCCCTCGAGGAGGCGGCGGGTCCGCGCGTTGTCGGCCTCGGATGCCGCGGGGTTCTCCCCGATCACGTAGAGGGCGGTCATCTCGCCTCGCTCCATCGCCTCGAACTGCTGGGTGATCGTCCGGCCGTAGCGCGGGGTGATCGGCACCCCCCACGCCGCCTCGAAGCGCGCACGCGCCGCGTCGTCGCGCTCGAGATCCTGGAAGCCGGGGAGCTTGTTCGGGATCGCGCCCATGTCGCCGCCGCCCTGGACGTTGTTCTGGCCCCGGAGCGGATTCAGCCCGCTCCCCTCCCGACCGACGTGGCCGGTGAGCAGGCCGAGGTCGATGAGCGCGAGCACGTTGTCGACGGCGTTGTGGTGCTCCGTGATCCCGAGCGTCCAGCAGAGCATGGCCCGGTCGGCCCGCGCGTACGCGTGCGCGAGTTCGCGGATCACCTCGGCGGGGACGCCCGTGACCGCGGCGCCGCGGTCGAGGGTCCAGTCCGCGACCGAGGCCGCGTACGTGTCGAACCCCGTCGTCGCGCGGGCGATGAAGTCCCGATGCTCGAGGCCCGCGGCGAGGATCTCCCGCGCGACCGTGTTCGCGAGCGCGATGTCGGTCCCGACGTCGAGGCCGATCCACCGATCGGCGAACGCCGCGGTCTCCGTGCGGCGCGGGTCGACGACGAAGAGCCGTGCGCCGTTGCGCAGCGCCTTCAGGACGTGGTGGAAGAAGATCGGGTGCGCCGCGCGTGCGTTCGAGCCCCAGAGCACGATGAGGTCAGCCTGCTCGACCTCCTCGTACGAACTGGTCCCGCCTCCTGCTCCGAACACCGTCGCCAGACCGACGACCGAGGGAGCGTGTCAGGTGCGGTTGCAGCTGTCGATGTGGTTGCTGCGGAGGACCTGACGGACGAACTTCTGCGCGACGAAGTTCATCTCGTTCGTGGCCTTCGAGCAGCTGAAGAGGCCGACGCCGTCGCCGCCGTTGCGCGCGGTCGCCCGGCGGAGCCCCTCGGCGGCCCGGTCGAGGGCCTCCTCCCAGGTGGCGACGCGGAGCGTGCCGTGCTCGCGCACGAGCGGCTCGGTGAGGCGGCCCGATCGTCCCTGCATCGATGCGGCTCCTTCCGGGAGTCGGGGATCGCGGACGCGGGCATCATAGCCCCGAGCACGCGGCGACCCGGGCACGCGGCCCGCGTCAGGCGATGCGTTCGGGGTGCGCGTACACCGTCGCCCGCCCGTCGCGGACGAAGGCCGCGAGGGTCATCCCGAGCCGCTCCGCGGCATCGACCGCGAGGCTCGACGGCGCGCTCACGGCCGCGACGATCGGGATGCCCGCGCGGGCGGCCTTCTGGACGATCTCGAAGCTCACGCGGCCCGACACCTGCAGGACCGTGTCCGCGAGCGGCAGGGCCCCCGCGAGCACCGCCTGGCCGACGATCTTGTCCACGGCGTTGTGGCGCCCGACGTCCTCGCGGAGGGCGAGCCGGCGTCCCGCGGGGTCGAAGAGGCCCGCGGCGTGGAGCCCCCCGGTCGCGTCGAACACCTTCTGCCCGACGCGGAGCGCATCGGGGAGCCCGGCGAGCGTCGCCGCATCGACGACGGGACCGGCGGGGAGCGGGGCGCACGCGATCTCGACCTCGTCGAGCGTCGCCTTCCCGCAGACGCCGCACGCGGCGCCGACGCCGAAGGCACGGGGCGCGAGGTCGCCGACCGGGCGCGCCACCTCGACGGTCACGACGTTGTAGCGCTGCGCGTCCGCGTCGAGGTCCTCGCAGTAGGTGACCCGGCGCACGGCGTCCGGCGCGTCGAGGATCCCCTCGGTCCACAGGAAGCCCGCCGCGAGGTCGAAGTCGTGCCCCGGGGTGCGCATCGTGACGGCGATGCTCCGCGGCTCCTGGCCCGGACCCGCGACCCGGATCTCCATCGGCTCCTCGGTCGCGAGACCATCGGTGCGTTCGGCGCGTCGGAGCGGGAGTTCGGCAGCCATCGGCCAAGTATGGACCCCGCCGGGTCGGCCGCCGCCGCCGCGGCGGCGGCCGACCCGGCTATCGTGGGGCGCCGCCGACCGGGGAGCGCACGTGGAGTCCGGACTCGAGATCGCCCAGCGGGCCGTCCTGCGCCCGATCGCCGACGTCGCGGCCGAGGCGGGCATCCTCCCCGACGAGCTCGAGCCCTACGGTCGCTTCCGCGCGAAGGTGGACGCCGCGGCGCTGCTCGCGCGCCTCCGCGACCGCCCCGACGGTCGCCTCGTCATCGTCACGGCGATCACACCGACGAAGGCCGGCGAGGGGAAGACGACGACGTCGATCTCGCTCACGCAGGGCCTCGGTCGGATCGGCGCGGACGTGCTCCTGTGCCTGCGCGAGCCGTCCATGGGGCCGGTGTTCGGGATCAAGGGCGGCGGCACGGGCGGCGGCCACGCGCAGATCCTTCCGATGGAGGAGATCAACCTCCACCTGAACGGGGACTTCCACGCGATCACCGCCGCGCACAACCTCCTCGCCGCCGCGCTCGATGCATCGCTCTTCCACGGCAACCCGCTCGGGATCGACCCGGAGCGCATCACCTGGCCCCGCGCCCTCGACGTGAACGACCGCGCCCTGCGCTACGTCGCGATCGGCCGCGGCGGCGACCAGCACGGGGTCCCCCGCGAGAGCGGGTTCGTCATCACGGCTGCCTCGGAGGTCATGGCGATCCTCGCGCTCGCCGACGACCTCGCGGACCTGCGGCGCCGGCTCGGTCGGATCGTCGTCGCGGAGACCGCGGACGGTCGGCCGGTCACCGCCGAGGACCTCGAGGTCGCGGGCGCGATGACGGTCGTGCTGAAGGACGCGGTGAAGCCGAACCTCGTCCAGACGCTCGAGGGGCAGCCCGTCCTCGTCCACGCGGGTCCCTTCGGCAACATCGCCCACGCGAACAACTCGATCATCGAGGACCGCGTCGCGCTGAAGCTCGCCGACTACGTCGTCACCGAGGCGGGGTTCGCGAGCGACCTCGGGTTCCAGAAGTTCTGCGACATCGTGTGCCGGGTCGGCGGGTTCGCCCCGAGCGCGGCGGTCCTCGTCACGACCGTGCGCGCGACGAAGTCCCACGGCGGGGTGGCGTTCGAGCGGCTCGCCGAGCCGGATGCGGCGGCGATCGAGCGCGGTGCGGAGAACCTCGCCGCCCACGTCGCGATCGTCGGTCGCTACGGGCTCCCCTGCGTCGTGTCGATCAACGCGTTCCCGACCGACACGGCCGAGGAGCTCGCCCTCGTCGAGCAACTCGCGCTCGAGGCGGGCGCGGAGACCGTCGTCGTGAACCGCGGGTTCGCCGAGGGCGGCGCGGGTGCCGAGGACCTCGCGCGTGGGGTCGTCGCCGCGTGCGAGCGCCCGAGCAGGTTCGCGTTCCTCACGCCCGAGGGGACGCCGCTCCGCGAGCAGATCGAGGCCATCGCGACGCAGGTGTACGGCGCCGAGGGTGCCGACCTCGCTCCCGAGGCCGAGGACGACCTCGCCCGGCTCGCGGCGCTCGGACTCGACCGGCTCCCCGTCTGCATGGCGAAGACGCACCTGTCGATCTCGCACGACCCCCTCCTGCGCAACCGCCCGCGCGGGTTCCGACTGCCGGTGCGCGGACTCGTCGCGAGCGCGGGGGCGGGGTTCGTCGTGGCCCTCTGCGGGGCGATGCAGCGGATGCCGGGACTCGGGACGACACCGGCGTTCCGCAACGTCGACGTCGACGCGCAGGGCCGCACGGTCGGGCTCTTCTGACGGCGCCGCGCTCCGGGACGCGGACCCGGCGAGCGCCTAGCCGGCGTCGAGGAGGCGCGCCGGGGCGGCGGGCTCGACGAGGAGCCAGCGTCGCGCCACCGTGGCGGCCTGGAGGTCGAAGTCGAAGACGCCGTTGTCGATCGCGGCCTCCCACACGGCGCCGCACGCCGCGCAGACGTAGAGCGACTGGCTCCGCGGGTGCTCGGCGGTCGGGAGGGTGCAGGTGTGCGGCATGGGTCCTCCTCCGGCTCCCACCGGTGGAATTCCACCGATGTGATTCGCAGGATAGCCCCCCGACGGCCGCCAGGGCAAGGGGCGCCCTAGGGCCGGATGACCTCGTCCTCGGTCACGACGAGGTCCACCGGGACGTCGGTCCCGCCGGACGGGACCGACTCCGCGATCTGGAGCGCGAACGCGAGGGCGATCCGCGGGGTCCCGGACCGGAGCGACGCCGCGAAGCGGTCGTAGAACCCACCGCCGTAGCCGACGCGTGCGCCCGTGCGGTCGAAGGCCACGCCCGGCACGAGGACCGCGTCGATCGCCTCGGCGGGGACCGCATCGCCGAACGCGGGTTCCCGCGGGCCGAGCGCGGTCGCGGCGAGCGGGTCGCCGACCCGGAACGCGATCGGGACGATCATCGAACCGACGACCTTCGGGAGCGCGAGCGCGACGTCGGGCCCGAGGAGCTCCTCGATGCCCCGTGGGTCGACCTCCGACCCCATCGGCCAGTACGTGAGGAGCCGCGCGACGCCGACGAGGTCCGGCAGCGCCGCGACGCGCTCGACGATCCGGCGGCTCCGGCGGCTCCGCTCGTCGGCCGGGAGCGCGTCGCGGCGCGCGAGCGCGGCGCGACGGACCGCACGCTTCGCGCGCTTCAGGTCGCCCGACGATGGACTCACCGCTCGCCGCCGAGGAGCGGCGCCGCGTCGCTCGCGAGCCGTTCGATCCCCGCGAGGCCGCCGGCGACGACGAGGGTGAGCCACGTCACGCCGATCGCACCGAGGCCATCGACCCGATCGACGAAGGCCGCGGCGGTCCCGCTCCAGTGCGGATCGGGGAGGCCGGCGGCGCGGCGGCGGCCGAGGAGGTCGTCGACCTCCGCGTCGGTCCGACCGACGGCGACGATGCCGCCCCACGTCGCCGCCGCGCCGCCGGCCACGACGCGCCGCGCGACGTCGGCGAACCGTCCGTCGTCGAGCCCCCAGCCGTTCCACGCATCGGCGCGGTCGGTCGCGATCGCGGCGACGGCGTCGGAGGTCCCGCCGACCCAGATCGGCGGCACGTGCGGGGGGCGCGGGAGGATCGGGCCGGCGATCGGCCCGACGTGCGCGCCGCCGGACCAGGGGTCGCCCGACAGGAGCGCGCGGAGCGCGGCGATCGTCTCCGCGAGGTGCGCGCGTCGCGCGTCGGTGCCGAGCGACGGCAGCCCGAGGGCCGCCTGCTCGGCGGCGCTCGCCGCGTCGCCGGCGCCGAGCCCGACGACGAGCCGCCCGGCGGCGACGTCGTCGAGCGTCGCCACGAGCTTCGCGAGCATCCCGACGGGGCGGAGGGTGCTCCGCAGCACGAGCGTTCCGACGGCGATCCGCGAGGTCGCCGCCGCGACCGCGGCGAGCGTCGTCGCCGCCTCGAGCGGCATCGCGTCGACGGGACCGAGGTGGTCGGGGACGAAGACGCCGTCGTAGCCGAGCTCCTCCGCGCGCCGTGCGAACCCGAGGACGCGGTGGGCGTCGCCGCCGAGGGTCGGCAGGACGAGGCCGACCCGGACGCGGGCGCCGGGGCTCACGCGGGCAGGAACACCGCGGCGGCGCCGATCGCGCCCGCGTCGTTGCCGAGCGTCGCGGCGAGGATCGGGACCTCCGGTCGGTGGTCCGGCGCCTCGATCGCCGCGCGGCACGCGGCGCGCGCCGGTCCGAGGAGCAGGTCGCCCGCGCCGGAGGCCGCGCCGCCGCCGACGATGACGACCTCGGGGTCGAGGATGTTCACGTAGCCGCCGATCCCCTCGCCGAGGCGACGCCCGGCCTCCGTGAGGACCCGGAGCGCGAGGGCGTCCCCCTCGCGCGCGAGGGCGACGACGCGCCGGGCATCGACCGCGTCGACGCCCTCGCGCGCGAGCGACGAGGTCGGGTCGGCGGCGGCGCGGCCTCCGGCGCGGGCGACCTGCTCCTCGTACCGGCGCGCGCCGCGTGCCGCGCGGCGATCGAGGCGCCGGACCACC
>JBJTIF010000088.1:0-5089 GCA_046094825.1 Actinomycetota bacterium | reverse complement strand
GCGAGCGCTTCGCCCTCCTCGGTGCCCTCTCCGTACTCCTCGCCCTCTTCCTCCTCCTCGTACTCGCCGAGGCGGGTGACGTCGACCTCTTCCCACACGGCCTTCGCCCCGCTGTGGCCGACCTCGATCACCTTGTACGTCGTCGCGGCGGATGCGACGAGGACGAGGCCGACGAGCGCGAGCGCGAGGGGACTGCCGAGGGTGAGCTCGGGCATCCCGTGCTGCTTGCGGTAGCGCGTGTAGAGCATGAAGCCCAGCACGACGACGAACAGCGGGATCGCCCAGAAGAGGAAGACGTCCCCGAGCTCCGTGTGCCGGTGGAGGACGTCGGAGATGCCCTCCGTCTCCTCGATGTACTCCTCGAGCGCCTCGCCGGATTCCTTCGCGAGGTACGTGAGGACCAGGCTGATGCCCGCGAACCCCACGACGAGCCAACCGATCCGCTCGCGCCAGACCGGCGAGAACGCGATGACGACCGCGCCGATCGCGGCGAGCGGCAGCAGGACGGTCACGCCGTGCACGAGGAGCGGGTGCGCCGGCAGTCCGAAGAACGTGTCCATGTGGTGCCTCCTTTCAGGCGGTGGCAGGTTCGCAGCCCGACACCGACCGATGGGGCGAGTTTGCCGAACCTTGGGAGGCCGTTTCCCGAACCTTTCCGGATCCAGATGTGGTGATCCCGTAGCGGCGCGCTCGGGGAGGCCCGATCGGGGCTCGCGCCGACCCGTGGGAGACTGCCCGGCGTGAAGGTGACCGAGCGCCTCGCGGCGGCCGACCGGCCGCTCGTCTCCGTCGAGATCATCCCGCCGCGACGCGGGGGCGACGTCGCCCGGCTCGAGCGAGCCGTCGAATCCATCCTGCCGTTCGAGCCGGCGTTCATCGACATCACGAGCCACGCCGCGGACACAGAGTTCGGCGACGACGGATCGGCGCGGGGGGTGAAGCGCAAGGCCCCGGGGACGTTCGGCCTCTGCGCGGCGATCCGCTACCGCTACAACGTCGACCCCGTGCCCCACGTGCTCTGCAACGGGTTCACCGCCGAGGAGACCGAGGACGCGCTCATCGAGCTCGACTACCTCGGGGTCGAGAACGTCATGTGCCTGCGCGGTGACGCCGCGCGCCGCGAGGTGCCGGGGCGGCGGTCGCACGCGACCGCGACCGACCTCGTCGCGCAGGTCGTCGCGATGAACGCCGGCCGCTACCTCGACGACCTCGTCGGCGAACCGACGGACTTCTGCATCGGGGTCTCCGCGTACCCGGAGAAGCACGTCGAGAGCCCGTCGATCGACCACGACCTCGAGGTGCTGAAGCGCAAGCAGGACCTCGGGGCGTCGTACGCGGTCACGCAGCTCTTCTACGACGTCGACGCGTACCTCGCGTTCGTCGCGCGGGCGCGCGACGCCGGCGTGACGATGCCGATCCTGCCGGGCCTGAAGATCCTCACCTCACCGAAGCAGCTCGAGGTCGTGCCGCGGATCTTCGGCTGCCGCATCCCCGACGCGCTCACCGATGCGATCACCGCGGCGTCCTCGCCCGAGGCCGCCGAGACGGCGGGCATCGCCTGGGCCCGCGCGATGGTCGAACGTCTCGTCGAGGCGGGGTCGCCGCTCGTCCACTTCTACGTCATGCAGCACACCGATCCGCTCGTCCGCCTGATGGAGTCCCTCGTGAAGGAGGAACCGTGACCGCACCCGCCCAGCCGTCCGCGAACGACCGCCGCGTCACCGAGCTCGCCGACCGCGTCTGGAACGACCTGCTCTCCCACTCGCCGATCTGGGGGACGTTCCTCGGCATCGAGGTCGACGACGGCGCCCTCGACGACCTCTCGGACGAGGCTCGGGTCGCGGAGCGCGGTCGTTGGGAGGCGGCCGCGCGCGACGCCGCCGCGATCGGCGACGACGGCCTCTCCGTCGACGCGCGGATCACCCGCGACCTCATCCGGGTCGGGTCCGCGATCGCGATCGAGAAGGACGACCACCGGATGGACCTCGTCGGCGCCGTCGACCACATGGACGGGGTCCAGACGCTCCTGCCGCAGCTCGCGGCGTTCCAGGATGCCTCGACGCCCGAGAAGCTCGCGAAGCTGCTCCGGCGCCTCGAGGCGTTCCCGCGATTCATGGACGAGCAGCTCGCGCGGGTCGCCGAGGCCGAGCGGATGGGCCTCACCGCGTCGCGGATCTCCGTCGAGCGGCTCATCGCGCAGCTCGAGGGGCTCGTCGCGATCCCCGCGGAGTCCTCGCCGATCGCGACCGCGGCGAACGTCGCGAGCGACGCCGACCGGCAGCCGATCGTCGAGGCGGTGCGCGCGCACGTCGACCCGCAGATCCGCCGCTACCTCGAGGCGGTGTCGGGCTCGTACCGCGCGGCGTGCCGCGAGGTGCCCGGCCTCCTCTCCGCGCCGGACGGGCTCGCGCGGTACCGCGTCGCGGTGCGCGCGTGGACCGGCCTCGACCTCGACCCCGAGGAGCTCCACGAGATCGGTCTCGAGGAGTGGAACGACATCCAGAGCGAGATGCGCGAGATCTCGCGCGAGCTCGGTCACGGTGGCGACATCGAGACGCTCCGCCGCGCCGCGGAGTCCGACCCGAGCAACATCGCGACGTCGAAGGAGGCGCTCATCGCCCGCATCCGCGAGGACATCGACCGCGCGCAGGCCGCGGCGGACAAGGTGTTCGGGCGCTTCCCGAAGGCGCCGTGCGACGTGAAGCCCGTCGAGGAGTTCAAGGAGAAGGACGCTCCGGCCGCGTACTACTTCACGCCCTCGATGGACGGCTCCCGGCCGGGCACGTACTACGTGAACACGTACGAGCTGCCGTCGCGGTTCCTCCACGCGCTCGCGGCGGTCACGTACCACGAGGCGATCCCCGGCCACCACTTCCAGCTCGCGCTCCAGCAGGAGCTCGACATCCACGACCTCCGGCGCCACGCGGCGCACATCGGCGGCAACGCCTTCGCGGAGGGCTGGGGGCTCTACTCCGAGCGGCTCGCGGACGAGCTCGGGCTCTACCGCAACCCCCTCGAGCGCTTCGGGATGCTCCAGGGCCAGGCGCACCGGGCGGCGCGGCTCGTCGTCGACACGGGGATCCACGCCTTCGGCTGGGAGCGCGACCGCGGCGTCGCGTTCATGGAGGAGATCGGGCTGCCGCGCGTCGACGCGGAGATCGAGACCGACCGCTACATCGCGTGGCCCGGGCAGGCGCTCTGCTACAAGGTCGGCCAGCGCGCGATCCAGCGCACGCGGAAGGCGATCGAGGCGCGCGACGGCGACCGCTTCGACATCGTCGCCTTCCACGACCACGCGATCGGGCACGGCGAGCTCGCGCTCCCGGTGTTCGAGGCCGAGATGCCGAACTGGGTGGCGCCGCGCACGTGAGCGCGCGGCGCCCCAACGTGCACCGGCTCGACCTCGCCGACGCGCGACGCCTCGCCGTCGCGGGGCAGCGGCTCTCGGGCCCGCGCCCGCGGAGCGTCGAGGAGGTCGTCCGCGACCTCTGCGAGGTCCAGATGGACCCGATCTCGCACGTCGCGCGGACCGAGCACCTGCTCCTGTTCTCGCGGCTCGGTCGGGGGTTCCGCATCGCCGACCTCGAACGCGCGCTCTGGGCCGATCGGACGCTCTTCGAGTACACGGCGCACATCGTCCCGGTCGACGACCTCGCGTTCTACGGGCACGCGATGCGGCGGTTCCGCGAGGACGGGGGCGGGTCCGCGTGGTACGCGGACTGGATCGCGAAGAACGACCGGTTCCGGCGGCTCGTGCTCCGCGAGCTCCGCGCGAAGGGGCCGCTCCGGGGCCGTGACCTCGAGAACCGCGCGGAGCACGCGTGGGACACCGACGGCCGGTGGTACGGCACGCGGCCCGAGGTCGGGACGATGCTCGAGGCGATGTGGGCGCGGGGCGAGGTGATGATCGTCGGCCGCGACGGGCAGCAGCGCATCTGGGACCTCGCCGAACGTCGCATCCCCCGCGTCCCGCGCTTCTCGACGGCGGTGCACCTCGAGCACCTCGCCCGCGAGGTGCGGGCGGCGGGCGTCGCCCGACCGGCGCGGCTCTCGCGCTGGGGCAAGATCCGGTTCCCCGATCACGAGGAGGCGCTCGACAGGCTCGTGCGTCGCGGGAGCGTCGTGCCGGTCGCGATCGAGGGCGTCGCGGGGCGCTGGGTCGCGGACGCGGAGCTCCTCGCCGCCGCACCGGGCGAACCGCGGACGACCGTGCTCACGCCGTTCGACGACCTCATCTCGGACCGCGCGCGGACCGAGCGCGTGTTCGGGTTCCACTACCGGATCGAGCTCTACGTCCCGAAGGCCGAACGGCGCTTCGGCTACTACGTGCTCCCGATCCTCCACGGTGACCGGCTCATCGGGCGCATCGACGCGAAGACCGAACGCGACGAGGGGCTGCTCCGCGTGTCGCGGGTATTCGCCGAACGCGGGGCGCCGGCCGACGCGGGACCCGCGCTGCGCGGCGCGATCGAGGACCTCGCCGCGTGGTTGGGGGTGGTGCCGGAGGTGCGGGTGGCGCCGCCCGCGTGGCGGGCCGCGCTCGTCGGCTGAGTCGGTCTAGCCCTCGGAGTCGCTCGGGCCGTGGTCGGCCGAGTTGCCGTGGACCGCGTCGGCGGTCGCCTTCTCGCCGGCCGTCGTCGCGGACTCCATGCCGGCGGGCGCCTCGCCACCGCGGGCGATCGTCGCGACCTCGAGGCCGCGCGCGTAGTCGCCCGTCCAGGCGTCGCCGGTCGGAACCATCTGCCCGGGAGCCGCGGTGGAGTCGGACTCCGACTCCACGTCCTCGGACTCGACCTCGGTCGACTCCTGCGTCTGCTCGATCGACACCTCGTCGGCGTCGTCGGTCGTGGCGGAGTCGTCGGCGAACGCGATCGTCGCCCCGAGGACGACGGCGGAGCCGAGGAGGATCGCGAGGAACTTCTTCAGCGGGTTCACGGTCGGGAGGTTCTCACGGCTGGGGCCGGCGCCGCAAGGCGCCGGCCCCGGGAGCACGAGATCCCAACGATCCGCTCCCCGGATCCGTGCCTAGCCGACCGTGAACCCGCTGAAGAAGCTCCTCGCGATCCTCCTCGGCTCCGCCGTCGTCCTC
>JBJTIF010000087.1:0-7311 GCA_046094825.1 Actinomycetota bacterium | reverse complement strand
ATCCTGCGCCGCGCGATCCGCGCGGCGCAGGATCGCGCCGACCCGGACGGCGAGCTCGCGGAGGCTGAAGGGCTTCGTGAGGTAGTCGTCCGCCCCCGCCGCGAACCCCGCGAGCTTGTCCTCCTCCTCGGCCTTCGCGGTGAGCATGAGGACCGGTACCCACGCCTGGCGCTGGATCGCGGCGCAGACCTCGAGGCCGTCCATGCCCGGGAGCATGCGGTCCAGCACGACGAGGTCCGGCCGTTCGGCGCGGGCGAGCTCGATCGCCTCGGGCCCGTCGCCGGCCACGACGACGCGGTACCCCTCGCTCTCGAGGCGCTTGGCGACGGCCTCGGCGATCGCCTCCTCATCGTCCACGACGAGCACGGTGCGGGGCTCCATGCGGGCATCGTACGCCGCGGCCGCGGGCCCGGACCGGGCCGCCGGGGACTACGGCGAGAAGGAGATCGGCTTCACGATGTCGAGGTAGACGACCGACAGCGTGAACAGGATGAGGAAGGCGGCGACGGCCACCGAGACGGGTGCGAGCCGGCGTGCGTCGACCGCCCGGCCGCGGAGCTTCTCGATGAGCAGGACCGCGAGGTGGCCACCGTCGAAGGGCGGCAGCGGCAGGAGGTTCAGCAGGCCGATGAAGACGTTCACGACGGCGAACACGTAGAAGAGGTCGCCGACGCGACCCGCCTCCGCCGCCTGCCCGGCGACCCGGCTGATGCCCACGATGCTCGCGGGGTCGGTGGCCTCGCGCGCCGCATCGGTGAACAGGAGCCGCCCGAGCCGATCGATCCCCTCGGGTCCGAAGATGCGCCCGATGCTCTCGACGGTCGTCACCATCGCGGAGCCGAGGAGCTGCGCGCCCCCCGTGATCGCGGCGACCGGCCCGACCTTCTCGCGGGCCTCCGCGAGCGCGACGCCGATGCGACCGACCCGCTCGCCGTCGACGAGATCGAGCACGGGAGCGATCGTCACCGCGAAGACCTCACCGTCGCGCTCGATCCGGAACTCGACCGGCTGCCCGACGTGCGACCGGGTGTACGCGACGAGCTCCTCGTCGGTCGGGCGATCGAGCTCGCCGACGCCGACGATGCGATCGCCGGCGCGGAGCCCCGCGGCGGCCGCCGGCGAGGACTCGCCGGCGATCGGGGCGGCGACCTCCCCGATGATCGGCGAGATGTTCGTCGGCCGGCCGACGAGCCCGAGCCATCCCGCGAAGACGAAGAAGGCGAGCACGAAGTGCGTGAGCGGGCCTCCGACGATCACGAGCGCCCGCTGCCAGATCGGCTTCGCCCCGAACGTCCGCGGGAGGTCCTCGGGCGCCTCCTCGCGGTACGGGTTCATCCCGGCGATCCGGACGTAGCCGCCCGCGGGGATGAGCTTCACCCCGTACTCCGTCTCGCCGCGGCGGGTCGACCAGAGCTTCGGACCGAAGCCGACGAAGAACTCCCCGACCTTGATCCCGAAGCGCTTCGCGAACCCGAAGTGCGCGGCCTCGTGGATCACGATGACGACGATGAGGGCGACGAAGAACGAGACCTGACCGAGCGCGTTCATGCGACGAGCTCCTCGGCCCGCGCGCGAGCCCACGCGTCCGCCCGTTCGAGGTGGACGAGCGAGACGACGGCGGAGGGCGCCTCATGGGCTTCGACGACCCGGGTGACCGTGTCGACGATCGCGGGGAAGGGGATCCGCCCGTCGAGGAACGCCTGGACCGCGACCTCGTTCGCGGCGCTCATGACCGCGGGGAACGTGAGGCCGAGCCGGCCGACGCGGTACGCGAGATCGATGGCGGGGAACGCCTCGCGGTCGACGGGCTCGAACGTGAGCCGTGAGCCGGCGAGCGAGACGGGCTCGACGCCGCTCGGGAGCCGGTCGGGCCACGCGAGGGCGGACTGGATCGGGAGCTTCATGTCGGGGACGGCCAACTGCGCGCTCATCGCGCCGTCGCGGAACTCCGCGATCGCGTGGACGATGCCCTCGGGGTGCACGACGACGTCGATCTGCCCGTAATCGATGCCGAAGAGGTAGTGCGCCTCGATGATCTCGAGGCCCTTGTTCATGAGCGTCGCGGAGTCGATCGTGATCTTCGCGCCCATCCGCCACACGGGGTGGGCGAGCGCCTCCTTCACCGATGCCTTCGCGAGCTCGTCGCGGGTCCATCCGCGGAACGGACCGCCGGACCCGGTGAGGAGCACGCGCCGGACGTCCTCGCGGCGTTCGCCCCGGAGGCACTGCGCGAGGGCCGCGTGCTCGGAGTCGACGGGGATGAGCCGCTCGGGCTCGCCCTTCACGAGGTCGAGGACGAGTTCACCACCGACGACGAGGCTCTCCTTGTTCGCGAGCGCGAGGCTCTTGCCGCTCTGGAGCGAGGCGAGCGTCGGACCGAGGCCGGCCGATCCGACGAGGGCGTTCAGCACCATGTCCGCCTCCGCGGTGCGCGCGAGGCGCTCGGCGGCGTCGGGGCCCGCGAGGATCTCCACCTCGCGGATGCCCGCGAGACGTTCCCGCAGCGGCCCGGCGAGGTCCGGGTCACCGACGGCGACCTGTTGCGGCAGGAACTCCCGGATCTGGCCGGCGAGCAGGTCGATGCTGCCGAAGGTCGAGAGGCCGACGACGTTGAACCGGTCGGGGTTGCGGCGGACGACGTCGAGCGCCTGCGTGCCGACGGATCCCGTCGAGCCGAGGACGACGACCGAGCGCATACCGTCCAGAGTACCGTTCGGCTCCCCCGCGGCTCCCCCGGCGGCCGTCAGGCGCCGACGATCCGTAGGTAGAGGTACGCGGCGGGCATCACGAACAGCAGCGCGTCGATGCGGTCGAGCACGCCGCCGTGGCCCGGGAGGATGTTGCCCATGTCCTTCAGGCCGAGGTCGCGCTTCACGAGCGACTCGGCGAGGTCACCGATCGGCGCGAACACCGAGACGACGACCGCGAGGCCGAGAGCCGACAGGATCGTGTCGAGCGCGGGGACGGTCGAGGCGACCGCGCCCGCGGCCACCGCCATCGCGACGAGCGACCCGCCGATCGCACCCTCCCAGGACTTCCGGGGGCTGATCGTCGCGGCGAGCGGGCGCGAACCCCACAGGTAGCCCGAGAAGAACGCGGCGACGTCGTAGGCGATCGTGAGGCCGACGACCGAACCGAGGAGCCCCTCGCCGCCGTCCATGCGGAGGATGAGGAGCGCGTAGCCCGCGAGGAGGGCGACGTAGACGACGCCGAGGAGCGTCGTGCCGACGTTGGCCGCGATGTCGCGGCGGTGGGACGGCGACTGCGCCATGTACCAGAGGAACGTCGCGGTGAGCGACAGCGGGAGCATCGCGAGCATCGCGGGCTCGCCGCGGAGGTACGCCGCGGCGAGGATGAGGCCCGCGGAGGCCATGCCGACGGCGGTCGCCGGCTGGAGCCCCTGACGACGGACCGCCTGGAACCACTCGCCCTGTCCGGCGACGACGGCGACCGCGGCGAGTCCGGCGAACCACGCGGGCCCGAGGACGAGCGCGACGACCGCGACGACCGCGAGGCCGAAGCCCGTCGCGGCGGCGAGCGGGACGCTCCGTCCCGGCGAACGGTGCTCGTCCGACCCCACCTCGATCGCGGTCGGGTCCTGCCAGCTCGGGCCGGCCATCCCCTCGGCACCGAGCGCCGGGGTGCGCGGGCGACGCGGCTGCGCCTCGACCTCGCGTCCCTCGATCTCACCGAGGAGCGATGCGATGCCGCCGAACTCCGTCGAGCGGACCGGCGCGGAGGGCACGTCCTCATCGTCGTAGCGGATCGACCCGGTCGTGCGGATCTCGAGGTCGCCCCCGGCCTCCCCGCGGACCGCATCCGCGAAGTAGTCGGCGGCGGCCTCGACGTCGGCGCGGGACGGCTCCCCGAAGAACCCGCCGGTCGTCGGCTCGGGTTCGACCGGGCGCTCGTCGCGGCGGCGCGGCGGCTCGGGGGTCTCGGGACCGTCGGCCCAGACGCGGATCACGGGTTCGCCGGGCTGGACGTCGTCCACCCGCGTCGGCTCCGGGATCGGTCGGGGACGCTCGACGGGACGCTCGGCGCGACGCTCGGCGGCGGCGCGCTCGGCGGCCGCGCGCTCCGACGCGACCCGCTCGGCGGCGCGCTCGCGCGCATCACGCTCCATGTCCTCGCGGAGCCAGGAGTACGGGTCGTCGTCGCCGGCGCCGGGGGCCGGAGCGGCCGGTGCCGGAGCGGCCGGGGCGCGCTCCGGCTCCCGGCGCGGCGCCTGCTCGCGCGCGCGCTCCTCGCCGAAGTCGACGTCGCGGATCGGAGCGAAGAACTTGTCGAGGTCCTCGAAGAGATCGTCGCGCCGGTCGCGGTCGTCGCCCGCCATCAGACCTCCTTCAGCTCGCGTTCCTTGTGGGCGAGCGCCTCGTCGATCGTGGCCGTGTGCCGATCCGTGAGCTTCTGGAGCTCCTTCTCGGACCGGGTGAGGTCATCTTCGGAGATGGCGCCGTCGCGCTCAAGTCGCTCGAGCTCCTCCTTCGCGTGCCGGCGTACGTTGCGCACGGCGACCTTGCCCTCCTCCGCCCGGTGGTGCACCACCTTGATGAGCTCCTTGCGTCGCTCCTCCGTGAGGGGCGGGAACCCGAGCCGCACGATCGAGCCGTCGTTCGAGGGCGTGATCCCGAGGTCGCTCGACATGAGCGCCTTCTCGATCGCGCCGATCGAGCCCTTGTCGAAGGGCTGGATGACGAGCGTGCGGGGCTCGGGGACGCTGAACGTCGCGAGCTGCTGGATCGGCACGGGCGTGCCGTAGTACTCGACGACGAGGCGCGACAGGAGTGCGGGGGTGGCGCGACCGGTGCGGACGCCGGCGAGCTCCTCCTTCAGGACGCTCACCGCCTTGTCCATCTTCTCGTTCGCGTCGGCGAGCGCGGCCTCGAGCGTCATCGGGTCCCCCCGTGGACGAGCGTGCCGATCCGCTCCCCGGCGACCGCGCGACCGATGTTGCCCCGGCCGCGGAAGTCGAACACGATGATCGGGAGGTGGTTCTCCATGCAGAGCGAGATCGCGGTCGCGTCCATCACCGAGTACCCCTCGCGCAGGACGTCGATGTACTCGATCTGCTCGAAGCGGCGTGCGTCCTTCGAGAGGTTCGGGTCCGCGTCGTAGACGCCGTCGACCTTCGTCCCCTTCAGGATCGCCTCGGCCCCGATCTCGAGCGCGCGCTGCGCGGCGGTCGTGTCGGTCGAGAAGAAGGGCGCCCCGATGCCCGCCGCGAAGATCACGATGCGGCCCTTCTCGAGGTGGCGGATCGCCCGGAGCGGCACGTACGGCTCGGCGACCTGCGCCATGTGGATCGCGGTCTGCACCCGGCTCGCCACCTCGAGCTTCTCGAGGGCGTCCTGGAGCGCGAGGGCGTTCATGACCGTCGCGAGCATGCCCATGTAGTCGGCGCGCGACCGCTCGATCCCCGGGTTCTGCCGACCGCGGAAGATGTTGCCTCCGCCGACGACGACCGCGACCTGGACGCCCATCGCGACGACGTCACGGAGCTGTTCGGCGAGGACGGAGGTCGCCTCCGCGGAGATGCCGTAGCCGCTCGGCGGGGAGAACGCGTCGCCGGAGAGCTTGAGGAGCACGCGCCGGAACGCGGGCTTCTCGGACACCGCCGTGGTCGCCACCCGGGCCCCCTCGATCAGTCCGACCCCTCGCCGAGCTTGAACCGGGCGAACCGGCGGACGGCGACCTTCTCGCCGACCTTCGCCCCGATCTCGTCGAGGAGCTGCTGGACGGTCTTCGCGTCGTCCTTCACGAACGGCTGGTCGAGGAGGACCGTGTCCCCGTAGAAGGCCTTCAGCTTGCCCTCGACGATGTTCGCGAGGACGTTCTCGGGCTTCCCGAGTTCGCGCGCCTGCGTCTCGTAGATCTTCCGCTCGGCCTCGATGACGTCCGCCGGGACCTCGTCGCGGTGCACGTAGAGCGGCCGCGCGCTCGCGATGTGGAGGGCGATGTCGCGCGCGAGGTCACGGAACTCATCGGTGTTCGCGACGAAGTCCGTCTCGCAGTTCACCTCGACGAGGACGCCGACCGTGTGGTTGAAGTGGACGTAGGACTCGATCACGCCCATGTTCGCCGAGCGACCGGCGCGCTTCGCGACCGACGCGAGCCCCTTCTCGCGGAGGATCTCCGTCGCACGGGCGGCGTCGCCGTCCGCGTCCGCGAGGGCGCGCTTGCAGTCCATCATCCCCGCGCCCGTGGCCTCCCGGAGCGCGCGGACCTGCTCGGCGGTGATCGTCGTCACGCCGCACCGCCCGCGGCGGCCGGCTCCGGCGTGACCTCGGGGCCCGTCGAGCGCGTCACGAGCGCCTCGCGACCGGCCTGACGACCCTCGGCGAGCGCGTCGGCGATGACGCGGGTGACGAGCGCGACCGATCGGATCGCGTCGTCGTTGCCCGGGATGATGTAGTCGACCTCGTCGGGATCGCAGTTCGTGTCGACGATCGCGATGATCGGCAGCCCGAGCTTGCGGGCCTCACCGACGGCGATCACCTCTTTCTTCGTGTCGATGACGAAGATCGCGTCCGGGAGCCGCTCGAGCGTGCGCATGCCGCCGAGGTTGCGCTCGAGCTTCTCGCGCTCGTGCCGCATCCGCACGGCCTCCTTCTTCGGGAGGAGTTCGAGGGCGCCGGTGCGCTCCATCTCCTGGAGCTCACGGAGGCGGATGAGCCGACGCGAGACCGTCGCGAAGTTCGTGAGCATCCCGCCGAGCCAGCGCGTGATCACGTACGGCATGCCGACGCGCTCCGCGTGCTCGCGGATGACCTCCTGGGCCTGCTTCTTCGTGCCGACGAACAGCACGGTGCCGCCGCGCCGACCGAGGTCGCGAGCGAAGGCGTACGCCTCCTCGAGGCCGACGAGCGTCTTCTCGAGGTCGACGATGTAGATGCCGGAGCGCTCCCCGAACAGGTAGCGGCTCATCTTCGGGTTCCAGCGCCTCGTCTGGTGTCCGAAGTGGACGCCAGCCTCGAGGAGCTCCCGCCTGGTGACGACAGGCACGTGGTTCCTCCTTGGTCTTCGGTTATGTCCTCCGCGCGGTTCGTTCCGTCCCCGGCCCGGCGTACCGGGACCCCGGGGGTCGGTCCCCGCGCGTGCGTGCTCGGCTCGCGCCGGCGGGCGGAGTCTAGCAGTGGGGGCCGGAGCGGGCTCCGGGTCCTCCTCCGTGTCTCCCCCGTGCCTACGACGGGGCCGGGCGATCGCTCCGCCGGGGGCGGCGCGAGCCGAGCACGCACGCGCGGGGACCGACCCCCGGGGTCCCGGTACGCCGGGCCGGGGACGGAACGAACCGCGCGGAGGACATAACCG
>JBJTIF010000086.1:0-3099 GCA_046094825.1 Actinomycetota bacterium | reverse complement strand
CCAGCGGATCGAGATCCTCCGCGACCTCCGGCTCGGGGAGTTCGACGTCCTCGTCGGCATCAACCTCCTCCGCGAGGGCCTCGACCTGCCCGAGGTGTCGCTCGTCGCGATCCTCGACGCGGACAAGGAGGGGTTCCTGCGGTCGCAGACCTCGCTCATCCAGACGATCGGTCGCGCCGCCCGCAACGTCGACGGGACGGTCCTCATGTACGCGGACACCGTGACCGACTCGATGCGGGCCGCGATCGACGAGACGCAGCGCCGCCGTCGGATCCAGCTCGCGTACAACGCCGAACACGGGATCGACCCGA
Source organism: Actinomycetota bacterium (assembly GCA_046094825.1). Classification (GTDB taxonomy): domain Bacteria; phylum Actinomycetota; class UBA4738; order UBA4738; family HRBIN12; genus JBJTIF01. Next base: position 2,788 of record JBJTIF010000086.1, on the reverse strand, counting down.
CGTCGATCCGCAAGAAGGTCTCGGACATCCTCCTGTCGATGGGTGGCGGGGAGGCACCGACGCCGAAACGCGAGCGGCGCCGCGCGGCCGATCGGGAGGAGCTGCCGACGGAGGAGCTCGAGCGCCTGATTCGCTCCCTCGAGGAGGAGATGCACGAGGCGGCGAAGGACCTGAAGTTCGAGTACGCCGCACGGATCCGCGACGAGGTCGTGGACCTCCGCAAGGAGCTCAAGCGCCTCCGCGAAGCCGGGGTCCCGGGCTGAGCGCCGCGCAGAGCGCGGGGCCGATCGCGCTCCGTGCGCCCGTCGTGTGGCTCGGCCCCGGGAGGGCCCTCGCGGACGGCGAGGTGGTCGTCGACGGCGGCCGCGTGGTGTCGGTCGGCCCGTCGGGGGCGACCCCGACCGATCGCGTCCTCGAGGTCGACGGGTTCCTCATGCCCGGTGTCGCCGATCGCCACGTCCACGTCGGCCTCTCGGACCCCGCCCTGGAGGATCGCGGCGGGGTCACCGCCGCGCGGGACCTCGGTTGGCCCGCGGAGCGGATCTTCCCCGTCGCCGACGCGAGCGAGCTCCCGACGTTCACGGGCCCGCTCATCCGCGCCGTCGGGCCCATGCTCACCGCGCCCGGGGGGTACCCGACCCGCGCGCCCTGGGCACCGGCGGGGACGGGTCGCGAGCTCGCCTCCCCGACGGAGGCCGAGGTCGCCGTCGACGACCTCGCGGGTCGCGGCGCGGTCGCGATCAAGGTGGCGCTGAACGCCGACGCCGGCCCGGTGCTCGGCGACGCCGAACTCGCCGCGATCGTCGCGGCGGCGGCCGAGCGGGGCCTACCGGTGACGGCTCACTGCCAGGGCGTCGGGCAGGTCGGGCGCGCCGCGGGCGCGGGCGTCGCCGAACTCGCCCACACGCCGTGGAGCGAGCGCCTCCCGGACGCCCTCGTCGCCGCGCTCGCCGCGACGACACGCATCGTCTCGACGCTCGACATCCAGAGCTACGGGCGCGACACCCCGGAGATCCGGACCGCGCTCGACAACCTCCGGCGCTTCCACGCCGCGGGCGGACGGATCGCGTACGGCACCGACCTCGGCAACGGTCCGATCACCCCGGGGATCCACCTCACCGAGGTGTTCCTCCTGCGCGACGCGGGGCTCGCCGCCGACGAACTCCTCGGCGCGATGGCGTTCGGCCCGCTCGAACCGGGGGCGCCCGCCGACCTCCTCGCCCTCGGGTCCGACCCCCGCGAGGACCTCACCGCCTTCGAAGACGTCGTCGCGGTGATCCGCGGCGGCCGACTCGTCTCCGGTCGCGGCTAGACGTCAGCGGTCGCTCAGCGGAACGCGCCGACGCCGAGGTCCGCGAGGGCCGCGAAGCAGCGGTCGATGTCGTCCTCGGTGTTGAAGAAGTGCGGCGAGATGCGCAGCCCATCACCTCGGAAATCGGTGCAGACGTCGCGGTCGAGGAGCGCATGGCAGATCTTCCCCGCCTCCGGACCGACGCCGACGTTCACGACCCCCCCTCGGCCCTCCCGGTCCCGGGGGGTGCGCACCGCGAGCCCCGCCGTGTCGGCGCAGGCGATCACGTGGTCGGTGAGCTCGCCCTGTCGCGCGCGGATCCGCTCGGGGGTGACCTCACGGATGATGTCGAGTCCGGCCTGGCCGAGGAAGAAGACCGGCGCGGGCGGCGTCCCGTGTTCGAATCGCCGCGCGGTCGGATGGTAGTCGAGGTGCTCGAGGTCGAACGAGAAGGGGTCGCGCGTCGCGAACCACCCGGTGACGGCAGGCTCGAGCTCCGCGATGCGGTCGCGCCGCACGTAGAGGAAGACCATGCCCGGTCCGCCGAGCATCCACTTCAGGGTCCCCGCGGTGTAGAAGTCGCAGCCGAGGGCGTGGAGATCGAGCGGGACGATGCCGAGGCCGTGGTAGTCGTCGAGGAACGAGTACGCGCCGCGCTCACGAGCGATGCGGCAGATCGCGGCGGCATCGACGAGGGCGGACGATCGGTAGAGGACGCGGTTCACCATCACGAGGGCGGTCTCGTCGTCGATCGCCTCCTCGTAGGCCTCGATCGGGATCGTGAGTCCGTCCGGCGACTTCAGGAAGACCGGCTCGACACCGAACTTCCGGTGCGCGAGCCACACGTGACCGTCCGTCGGGAAGTCGAGCTCCGACATGATGACCTTGCGGCGCTTGCCGCCGAAGTCGATCGCGGAGGCGATCGTCGACAGCGCGATCGAGATGTTCGTCGTGATCGCCACCTCGTCGGGATCGCAGCGGGTGAGCTCGCCGAAGGACCGCTTCACCGCGGCCATCCGCGGGAAGATGTGGTCGTTCCACACGAGGTCGGGAGCCCCGTCCCCTGCCCAGGCGTCGAGGTAGCCGTCGACGAGCGCGCGCCCGCGCTTCGAGATCGGTCCGAGCGACGCGCTGATGAGGTAGGACTTGCGACCGACGACCGGGAACTCCTCGCGGTAGGACTCGAGGGATCGGGCGGTCACGGCGTTCCCTCCTCCCCGCCGAGATCGTCGGGGTCCTCGTGCTCCGCGAGGTAGTCGAGGTACAGCGGCCGCAGGGCCTCCGCGAGGCGACCACGGTCGGCATCGACGAGGTCGTTCAGGAGCGCGAGCGGCCGCAGGATGTCGGCCTCGCTCCGCTCGGCGTCGCCCGCGGCCGCTCGCGCCTCGGGGATCGTCGCGAGGGGGTCCCAGAGGTAGCGCGCGGCGAGCCGGCGCCCGGCGAGCCGCGGCGCGCGGTCGTGGAGCGCCGCGGGGGGGAGGCGGGCGAGGTCGGGCC
>JBJTIF010000085.1:0-5596 GCA_046094825.1 Actinomycetota bacterium | reverse complement strand
CGCCCCCACCGTCCGTGTGGGGGGGGGGGGGGCTCTGTGACTCTTATGGCCTCGTGTGGCGGGGGGGCGCGGGGGGCCGCGGCGCCCCCCGCCGGCATCCGGCCCACGGCGACCGTCCCGAGGGCCATCCACCCGTCCTCGATCCCGAGCGCGGCGCGCGTCTCCTCCTGGCAGAAGAGCGTCGAGGAGATCCAGCAGGCGCCGAGTCCCTGCGCGTGGAACGCGAGGAGGAGGTTCTCGATCGCGGCGCCCCCCGCGAGGAGGAACATCGCGCGCTCAGCCTCCGCGCGCTCCGCGTCGGGGTAGCGGTGCGCGCCGTCGAAGCGCACGAAGGGCACGACGAGCGCGGGGGCGGCGCCGAGGACCGCGTCCGAGCGCGCGAGCCGCCGCGCGATCGTCGCCCCGTCCGTGCCGTCGCCCTCGAGATCGCGCCGCCAGGCGTCGGCGAGCGCAGCGAGGAGCCGGCGACGCGCGGGCGCGGAGGTGAGGGCGACGAAGCGCCACGGCCGCGTGTGGTGCGGCGCCGGCGCCGTGCAGGCGGCGGCGACCGCCTCGGCGATCGCGTCGCGCGGCACGTCGCCCGGTCCGAACGACCGGATCGTGCGTCGCGCGGAGACCGCGAGGAGCGGCGACTCGCGGAAGAGGTCGCCCTCGGGCGGACGGACGAGCGACCGCGCGGGTGCCGGCGGCGCGTCGGTGTCGGCGCCGCCCCGTACGAGCGCCGCCGGCACCCGCGCGGTCTTCGTCATGACGAGCCCGCTCGCCGCGGCGATCTCGTCCGCGAGCGCGACGACCGTCGCCTCGAGCTCGCGCCCCGAGTGATCGGTGCTGCCGCGGAGGTCGACGAGCGCGGGGAGCCCGGCGCAGCCGATCGCGACGTTCACGACCCCCTCGCGCCACGCGCGTCCGAACGTGTCGGTGACGAGGACGGGGAGGTCGATCCCCGTCGCGGCCCGGAGCCCGGCGCGGATCCGCTCCGCGCTCGCGTCCGGATCCTCGGGGAGGAGCGTGAGGAACCCCGGCGCGACGTTCGAGGCGTCGACGCCCGCGTTCGCGCACACGAGGCCGTGGTGGGTCTCGGCGATCACGAGGTCCCCCCGCCGCGCGACGACGCGACGGGTCTCCGCCTCGACCCATCCCGTGCGGCCGTCCGCTCCGGTCGCGACGACGCGGCCCTCGGACTTCGAGACGATCTTCTGCGTCACGACGACGACGTCGCCCACCCGCGCGTCGCCGAGGAGCGGGGCGAGGAGCGCCGCGAGGTCGTCGCCCTCGCGGACCTCCGGCAGCCCCGCGAGGGGGCGGACCTCGAGCGTCACGGCAGCAGCCCGAGCGCGGCCCGCGCGACGGCCTCGGCGACACCGTCGTCCGTCATGACGGTGTCCGCGACGCCGACCGCGACGCCGGTCGCCGCGATCGCCGACGCGAGGTGGCGGTCGCGCCCGTCGATGAGCCAGGCGCCGAGGATCCCCGCGTAGCAGGTCGCCGCGCCGGCGGCCGACACCTCGATGCCGAGCGCGACGAGCAGCCGGTCAGCCATCCCACCGATCGGCGCACCGCCGACGATGCCCGACACCCCGACGACGCGGTCGCGGCGCGCCGCGACCGCGTCGCGCACGCCGGGCACCGCGAGGATCGGTCCGATCGACGCGACCGGGTTCGACGGGCAGAGCACGACGGCGTCGGCCGTCGCGATCGCCTCGAGGACGCCGGGCGCGGGGCGCGCGTCCGACGCGCCCGCGTAGCGCACGCCCGTGACCGCGTCGCGGCCGCCGCGCCGCACCCAGTAGTCCTGGAACGCGAGCTCCTCGCCGCCCGCGACCGCGATGCGCGTCTCGACCGGATCGTCGGACATCGGCAGGAGACGCACCTCGAGCCCGAACGCCGCGGCGAGGTCGGCCGTCGCCGCGGAGAGCGAGGCGCCGGCTTCGAGGCGGCCGGTGCGGAACAGGTGCGTCGCGAGGTCGAGGTCGCCGAGACCGAACCACGCTCCATCGGCACCGAGCCGACGGAGCTCCTCGGTCGCGCGGAACGTCTCCTCGCCGCGCCCCCAGCCGCGCGTCCGATCCCCGGTGTCGGTGAGCCAGTAGAGGACCGAGTCGAGGTCGGGGGACACGTGGAGCCCGTGGACCCGCAGGTCGTCGGCGGTGTTGCCGATCACCGTGAGGTGCGCGTCGCCGACCGCGCGGCGGAGCCCGCGGAGGAACTTCCCCGCGCCGATGCCACCGGCGAGCGCCACGACCTCCATCGGCGCAGAGCGTAGTAGGCTCGCGCGGCATGCCGGATGCCGGGCGCCACCGCATCCGCCGGGCCCTCGCGAGGGCTTCGGACGGGAAGGCCCTCTCGCTCGAGGAGGCCGAAGCGCTCCTCGGTGCGACCGGCGACGACCTCACCGCCCTCATGGCGACCGCGGCCCGCGTCCGCGACCTCGCGACGGGTCGGACGATCACGTACTCGCGGAAGGTCTTCGTGCCGCTCACGATGCTCTGCCGCGACCGGTGCCACTACTGCACGTTCGCGAAGCCGCCCGCCCGCATCGAGCAGGCGTTCCTGTCGATCGAGGAGGTCGTCGCGATCGCCGAGGCCGGCCGCCGCGCGGGGTGCAAGGAGGCGCTCTTCACCCTCGGTGACCGACCGGAGGACCGCTACCCGGAGGCCGCCGACTGGCTCGCGGCGCGCGGGTACGGCTCGACGCTCGACTACGTGCGCGCCGCCTCGATCGCCGTCATCGAGGCGACCGGGCTCCTGCCGCACCTGAACCCCGGGGTCATGGCCTACGAGGACCTCGCCCGCCTGAAGCAGGTGTCCGCCTCGATGGGGCTCATGCTCGAGACGACCTCCGAGCGCCTCGGGGACAAGGGGATGGCCCACCACGGCTCGCCGGACAAGGTGCCCGCGGTGCGCCTGCGGACGATCGAGGACGCCGGCCGCCTCGCGATCCCGTTCACGACCGGGGTCCTCGTCGGGATCGGCGAGACCGACCGCGAGCGCGCCGAGTCGCTCCTCGCGATCCGCTCGATCCAGCTCCGCTACGGCCACATCCAGGAGGTCATCGTCCAGAACTTCCTCCCGAAGCCCGACACGGCGATGCGCGCCGCGCCGCCGCCGTCGGAGGCGACCTTCCTCGCGGCGGTCGCGACCGCGCGCGTGCTCCTCGGCCCCGCCGTGAGCGTCCAGGCGCCGCCGAACCTCTCCGATCCCGACCGGCAGCTCCGCCTCCTCGACGCGGGGATCGACGACTGGGGCGGGGTCTCGCCGATCACGCCCGACCACGTGAACCCCGAGCGGCCCTGGCCGGCGATCGAGCGCCTCGAGGCGCAGACGGCCGCCCGCGGGTACGTGCTCCGCGAGCGGCTCGCGATCCGTCCCGCGTTCGTGAACCGGCCCGACCCCTACGTCGCCGCGAAGATGCGCGCGCCGATCGCGGCGCTCGCCGACCCCGACGGCCTCGCCGCGGCCCGGCAGGCCGCGCCGATCGCCTGGCAGGACCCCGACGTCGCGTGGAAGCCCCGCGCGATCGCCCTCGGGTTCGCGAAGGGCCCGGACGCGGGGCTGCGCGCCGACGCCGACGCGGTCTACGGCGCGTTCGCCCCCGAGGACGACCCCGTGACCGCGGCGTGGGCGCGCCGGCCGCGCGACCCCGAGCGCCTCGACGCGACCATCCGATCCGCGCTCGCGAAGGCCGCCGACCGGCACCCCCTCACCGACGACGAGGCGCTCGCGCTCTTCGAGACGGAGGGCCCCGCGCTCGAGGCGCTCTGCCGCGTCGCCGACGACCTCCGCCGGGAGGTGGTCGGCGACACGGTCACGTACGTCGTGAACCGCAACATCAACTTCTCGAACGTCTGCTACGTCGGCTGCCGCTTCTGCGCCTTCGCGCAGCGCGAGGTCGATCCGGAGTCCTACACCCTCACCCTCGCGGAGGTCGCCGACCGGGCGGCGGAGGCCTGGGACGCCGGCGCCACCGAGGTCTGCGTCCAGGGCGGCATCCATCCCGACCTCCCCGGCACCTTCTACTTCGATCTCCTCACCGCGATCCGTGAGCGCGTCCCCGGGATCCACCTCCACGCCTTCAGCCCGATGGAGGTCCTGAACGGCGCGACCCGGCTCGGCATCTCCTTCCGCGAATTCCTCGAGGAGTGCCGCCTCCGGGGCCTCGGCTCGATCCCCGGCACGGCGGCGGAGATCCTCGACGACGGCGTCCGGTGGCTCCTCACGAAGGGGAAGCTCCCGGCCGACACGTGGGAAGAGATCGTCCGGACGGCCCACGGGCTCGGGATCCGCTCGTCCTCGACGATCATGTTCGGGCACGTCGACGCGCCGCCCCACTGGGTCGCACACCTGCGCCGCCTCGCCCGGATCGGGGCGGACACCGGGGGCTTCACGGAGTTCGTCCCGCTCCCGTTCGTCCACCGCAACGCCCCGATCTACCTCGCCGGGCGCGCTCGCCCCGGGGCGACCGACGACGAGAGCCGCCGGATGCACGCCGTCGGCCGCATCCTCCTCGACGGCGTGGTGCCGAACGTCCAGGTGTCGTGGGTGAAGCTCGGCCTCGCGGCGTCGCAGCGCATCCTCGACGGGGGAGCGAACGACCTCGGCGGGACCCTCATGGAGGAGACGATCAGCCGCATGGCCGGCGCGACGTGGGGCATCGCGAAGGAGGTCGAGGAGCTCGAGGCGGCGATCCGCAGCATCGGTCGCGACCCTCGCGAGCGCTCGACGACGTACGGCGCGATCGACCGACGCGGGAGGTCGGGCGGAGTTATCCACAACGCGTCGTCCGACGCCGTCGACGTCGCCGCGTCGGGTGTTCGGGAGTGACGCGCGTGCATCCGTGCGTGGTCCATCAGATTGACGATTATCGTCAATCTACTTGATTGGCGAATTTCCCGCCGGAACTCCTTGCAACGCCGGTCCCGGGTCGGGACGATGGGCTCCGTGGGCACGGATCACGCACGGAAAAGTTGCTCCGCCCCCTTGTCAGTTCGGGGCGGCATCCTTCAGAATCACAGCGATGTGATTCCGGGGGGAGTGTCCGTTGCACCACTACATCCCATGGCAAGAGCAGGCGCGATGCCGAGAGCACGATCCCGAGGTGTTCTTCCCCGAGAAGGGTGGATCGTCGAGGGAGGCCAAGCGGATCTGCTCGGAATGTCCCGTTCGGATCGAGTGCCTGAACTACGCCCTTCGCCGCGACGAGCGGTACGGGGTGTGGGGCGGGATGAGCGAACGGGAACGGCGACGCCTGAAGCGTATGGCGTCCTGAGTTGAAGGGAAGGGGGTGACCTATGTCTCCCGCCAAGAAGCGGTCCGCGGCGAAGAAGTCCGCGGCCAAGAAGAAGCCGGCCAAGCGTCGGACGGCGAAGAAGGCGACGGCGAAGAAGTCGACGCGGAAGCGCCGCACGGCCAAGAAGTCGACGGCGAAGAAGTCCACGCGTAAGCGCCGGACTGCGAAGAAGTCGACGGCCAAGAAGTCCACGCGCAAGCGTCGGACGGCGAAGAAGGCGACGGCGAAGAAGCCGGCCGCCCGTAAGCGCCGCACGAAGAAGAAGGCGGCCTAACGGCCAGTACCTGGAAGGGGGGCGCCGCGGAGCGG
>JBJTIF010000084.1:0-4147 GCA_046094825.1 Actinomycetota bacterium | reverse complement strand
GCGACGACCTCGTCGGGTTCTTCCTCGTGAACGTCGCGCTGCTCGCGATCGCGTGCCAGCCGGGCGAGGGCGGGAAGGGCGGGGCCGGCCACCCGGGGACCGACACCGCGTCGAGCGGGGGGACGACGGCGACGCCGAGCGTGCCGACCGCGAGGATCGCGAGCCGCGACGAGACGAACGCGCCCCACGACGCGGCGAGTCCCTCGCGGAGCGCCCGCCGCCCGCCGCCGCTCACGCGGGCACCGGATCCGGTCGGTCGGTCCGCGGGGGCGGGGCGACCGAGGGCGGCGCGGCGTCGGCCGCGGGACGCAGCACCCAGACGACGACGCACGCCGCGAGGACGAGCGCCCGGGCGCCGACGGACAGGAGGAACGCCTCGAGGGGCACGCCCTCGTCGCCCGAGTACGTCGCGAACCACGAGAAGCGGGTGAGGAACACCGCGACGTCGGCGATCGAGAACAGGAGGAACAGCGAGACGTCGGGAAGGACGAGCGCGAAGAGCGGGAGGAGCCACAGGGAGAACTGCGGCGAGTACACCTTGCCGGTGAGGAGGAAGAGCGCGAGGAGCGGGAAGGCGAACGTCCAGCGAGGGAAGTCCGGCTCGCGCCGGACCTTGAGCGCGTAGACGACCGCGGCGCTCACGACGAACGCGATCGCGACGCCGGTGTTCACGAGCGCCGTGTCGGTGCACCCGAGCGTGCCGCTCCGCAGGTAGCAGCCGAGGAACCAGAGCGAGTCCCAGTCGGCCGTGCGCTCGGCGCTGAAGCGGAAGAACCGCGACCACCCGTCGGGCGCGAGGAGGGCGAACGGGAGGTTCACCGCGAGCCACGATCCGGCGGCGCCGACGGCGAGGCGGCCGGCACCGCGACCGTCGCGCTCGCGCAGGCGCTCGAGGAGGAACGCCGCGAGGAGGAGCCCGGGGTAGAGCTTCGCGGCGACGCCGATGCCGAAGAGGATCCCGGCCCACGCGTCGCGGCGACGCAGGGCGAGCACGCTCGCGGCGGTCGCCGCGACGACCGCGAAGAGGTCCCAGTTCATGTACGCGTACGCCATGAGGGTCGGCGCGGCGGCGACGTAGAGGGCGCGATCACCGACGGTCCGGTGGAGCAGGAGCACCACGCCGAGCGCCGCGATCGCGAGCAGCGCGACGTTCACGAGGAAGAACCCGACGAGGTCGTCGCTCACCCATGCGGCGACCCGCATCGCGTACATCGTGAGGACCGGGTACTCGTCGCACTGGGGCTGCGTCCCGCGGCAGGGTTCGAGGAACGGGAGCCGATCGCCCTCGAGCTCCTCCGTGCCCAGGAGCGGGATGATGTCCGTGTAGCAGCGGGTCGTGTACTGCTGCCCCGTCCACTCGCCGCTCGCGCAGGCGGCCTTCGTCCCGTACGCGAGGACGAGCGTCACCGCGAGGCAGCCGAGCACGAGCCCGAGTCCGATGCCGCGGCGCATCGGGGGAGTATCCCGCGGGGCGCCACCCCGACGTGCGGACCCGGGGTTACCGGTAGGAGTGCGCCTCGTCCGGGAACGTCCCCGCCTCGACCTCCCGGGCGAACGCTCCGGCGGCCTCGGCGATCGTCGTCCGCAGGTCCGCGTACGCCTTCGCGAGCTTCGGCGGCTTCTCGGTGAGGCCGAGGAGGTCGTGGATGACGAGCACCTGCGCGTCGCACGACGGCCCCGCACCGATCCCGATCGTCGGGACGGTGAGCGCGGCGGTGATCCCCGCCGCGACGTCGGCCGGCATCGCCTCGAGGACGACCGCGAACGCGCCGGCCTTCTCGAGGCCCACGGCCTCCTCGAGCACGCGTGCCGCCGCCGCGTCGCCGCGGCCCTGGACCCTCGCGCCGCCGAGGGCGTGGACCGACTGCGGTGTGAGGCCGACGTGCGCCATGACCGGGATGCCGACCTCGACGAGCCGCTGGACGAGGTCGAACCGCGGCCCCTCGAGCTTCACCGCGTGCGCGCCGCCCTCCTTCAGGAAGCGACCGGCGTTGCGCACGCCGTCTTCGAGCGACGCCTGGTACGACATGAACGGCAGATCGCCGACGACCATCGCGCGCCGAGCGCCCCGTGCGACCGCGCGCGTGTGGTGGAGCATCTCGTCCATCGTCACGGGCAGCTCGTCGTCGTAGCCGAGGACGTTGCGGCCGACGGAGTCGCCGACGAGGAGCACCGGGATGCCCGCGTCGTCGAGGATCCGCGCGGTGGGGAAGTCGTAGGCGGTGAGCATGGCGAAGCGGCGGCCCTCGGCCTTCCATGCCCGGAGATCGTTCACGGTGATCCGCACGGCTCGCGCCCCCTTCCGAAGTGCACGGCGACGGGGAGTGTAGCGGCGGACCCGCGGGGGCCGGGTTCCCCCGTCGGTGGCCCCTGCTACGGTCCGCGGCCTGTCGGTACACTCTGGAGGCCTAGCCACATCCTGCCCCCCCGGAGCGGTGGGGGCCGTCCAGACCAGAGGAGGTGGAGCGCTGAGGCAGTACGAAGCCATGCTCATCCTGCCCCCCGAGGCCGATGAATCGGTCGTCCAGGGGGCCGTGGACCGCATCGCCAGGATCGTCTCCGAGGGAGGCGGTCAGGTCGGCAAGGTCGACCGCTGGGGTCGCAAGCGGCTCACGTTCGAGATCGCCAAGCAGAGCGAGGGCTACTACGTCGTGGCCGAGTTCAAGGCGGATCCGAGCGTCATCAAGGAGCTCGAGCGCACCCTGCGGCTCGCCGACGAGGTCCTGCGGGCCAAGGTCGTCGTCCGCGGCGAGGTCGCGTGACGTTGTAGGTGGTGCTTCCCCCTCCCCGGCAGCCATCCGTCGGGGGGAGGACATGATCGGTAGGTGATGGAGATGGCGAGCGAGAACCAGATCACCATCGTCGGGAACCTGACGGACGATCCCGAACTGCGGTACACGCCGAACGGCGCGGCCGTGGTGAAGTTCCGCGTGGCGGTCAACCGCCGCTACCGGGACGAATCGGGCCAGTGGAAGGACGGGGACACCTCGTACTTCACCGTCAACGCCTGGCGGAACCTCGCGGAGAACATCGCGGAGTCGCTCACGCGCGGCACCCGCGTCGTGGTCGCCGGTCGCCTCCAGATGCGGTCCTGGGAGACCGCGGAGGGTGACAAGCGCTCCGTCGTCGAGATCGAGGCCGACGAGGTCGGCCCGAGCCTGAAGTGGGCGAAGGCCTCCGTCGAGCGCACGCAGCGCTCCGGCGGCGGCGGCTCCTTCGGTGGCGGCGGCGGTGGCGGCGGCGGCTACGGTGGCGGGAGCGGTGGCGGTGGCGGTGACTGGTCGGCGCCGGCTCCGGTCGGTCCGAGCGATGAGGAGACCCCCTTCGATGCCCCCTAAGAGCACGAGCAAGAAGCGCGGTCCGAAGAAGGAGAAGGACGAGAAGGCCTGGCAGAAGAAGCAGAAGCGCAAGATCTGCATCTACTGCAAGGACCGCGTCGACTACGTCGACTGGAAGGACTACCAGACGCTGCGGAAGTTCGTGTCCGACCGCGGGAAGATCCGCGCTCGGCGCGTCTCCGGCAACTGCGTGCAGCACCAGCGCGAGGTCGCGATCGCGGTGAAGAACGCGCGCGAGATGGCGCTCCTGCCCGCGTCGGGGGCCGGACGATGAAGGTCGTCCTCCAGCAGACGGTCGAGAAGCTCGGCAACCCCGGCGACGTCGTCGAGGTGGCCGATGGCTACGCGAGGAACTACCTCGTCCCCCGGGGACTCGCGGTCCGTGCCACGAAGGGCATGGTCCGTCACGTCGAGAGCCTGCAGCGGGCGCACGCCGCCCGGGCCGAGAAGGATCGGTCCGAGGCCCGTGCGATCGCGGAACGGTTGGCGGCCACGCCGCTCGCCGTCCGGGCGAAGGTCGGCGACGAGGGCAAGCTGTTCGGCAGCGTGACGGCGTCCGACGTCGCCCAGGCCCTGCGGGCCCAGGCGGGCGTCGCCGTGGATCGCCACGACGTGCACCTCACCGAGCCGATCCGCACGGTGGGCACGCACCGGGTGAAGGTCCACCTGTTCGCCGGCGTCGACCCCGAGCTCACCGTCGAGGTCTCGGCCGAGTAGCACCGAAGGGGTGGGGCGGGGGGCCGGGGGCCGCCCCCCCCCCCCCGGTCGCACCCCCGGACCCGCGCCCCGGGGCCCGGTCAGTCCCCCAG